>NZ_JBHFEI010000006.1:0-312744 GCF_041928815.1 Ensifer soli
TCACCAGGACCAGTGAATCAGACAAGCCCGACCGCGTGAATCATCAATCCGACTCCGCGTTCATCGAAGACGCTCTAGTCCATCCGTAGTCAGGTCATCTGACGCCATCATCGCGCGGCAGGGTTAACGGACGGTTAACGCGATGGTGTCGTGACGAATGAAACGCATCGCTCCCGCTTGTGGATCGCCGTCGCGGATGCTTGACGGGTCGGGGGCGGCGGGTGTTCAACCGGGCATGGCCCTTCATCTCATCAAACTCTGCGTCGGCGCCGACTCGATCGAGGACCTGCGCGAATGGGTGGCGGAGCGCGCCCTGACGGCGATCGCGGCCGGCCTCGAACCGCATTCGGTACACACGACCCGCATGGTGCCGAAGCGTTGCGACGAACTGCTCGACGGCGGATCGCTCTACTGGGTGATCAAGGGTCAGGTGCAGGCGCGCCAGAGGCTGATATCGATCGAGCCCTTCACCGGCGGCGACGGCATCGGCCGCTGCCATCTGGTGCTCGGGCCGGAAGTGGTGGAAACCTTCCGCCAGCCCCGCCGTGCCTTCCAGGGCTGGCGCTATCTCATGGAGAAGGAGGCGCCGGCCGATCTCGGCGGCAGCGGCGGCGACGGCGAGATGCCGCCGGATCTGCGCCTCACCCTCGCCGAACTCGGGCTGCTCTGACCGGCGCGGTCTCAGCCGATATGCAGCCGGACGGGCAGGCGGCGGCCGGAGCAGGTGACATGGAGATGGATCGCCGCGCGCGGCTGGCCGTGGCGCCAGGCACGGGCGCCGTGGGCGAGCAGCATGACCACGAGATCGCGCGTCTTGGCACGCGGCCGGTTCAGGCCGATATCCGCGAGCCTCAGGGCGGCCTCGTGCAGCGGATGCAGGTGAAAGCGCGGCAATGGCAGCCGCGGCTCCGGCGGCGCCGGCGCGCCGGGCGCATTTTCATTCGTTGCCATGTCTGTCCCCGTGACGCAAAACAAACCGAGGGAGGGGCATCGACCGTCAGGCCGGTGCCGGAAGACGTTGAGAAAGTGGTCTTACCGAAAGGAAGGCGTGCGGGACCGATGCCGAAGGCACCGGCCACTTAAGGTCACTGCTGGGTCGCCCAGCAGGAAAAGCCGCGTTTTGTCAGGGCCTTGCAGGCCGTCGTCGCTTGGGACTGGCTGCCGAAGCCGCCGAAACGGGCGCGGTAGATGTCGCCGAAGGCAACCGCGAAGGGCTTTGCCTCGTTCAGCGTCCCGCCCGCCTTCTTCTGGGCGACGGCGAGCAGCGCCATGGCCTGTCCTTCGGTCGGCGTGGCGCCGATCTGGATCACCCAGCCGCCCACCGCACCGGACGGTGCCGCCTTCGCCACCGAATTGGTGATCTGCGCGTCGACGGAGGGCGCCATTGCCTCGATCGCTTCGTGCTGCGCATCGAGCGTGCCGGCGGGCGCGGGCTTGCGCTTCACCAGCGGATTTTCCGAGCGCGGCGCCGCCGAGGCATAGGCAACCTCGACCTCGGCGCTCTCGCCAACATAGCGGGCGCCCGGCACGGGGCCGTTTTCCGGCAGGGAGAAGCCGGCGACCGCTGCGGTCTCGGTTTCGACGATCTCCTCGACCGGAGCCTGCCGTGCGGACACCATCTCGACCGGCGGCGCCTGGATCTTGACGCCGGACTTGCCGCGCGTCGAGGCGGCCGGCATGTAGGTCGCGACCAGCTTGCGCATCTGCGCGTCGCGGGCACCGCCCGAGGTTCCGCCGAGCACGACCGCGACGATGCTGCGTCCGTCCGCTTCCGCCGAGGTGGCGAGGTTGAAGCCGGAGGCGCGGGTGTAGCCGGTCTTGATGCCGTCGACGCCGCGGACATTGCCGAGCAGACGGTTGTGGTTGCCGATCACGTTCTTGCCGAAGCGGAAGCTGCGGGTGGAGAAATAGTCGTAATATTGCGGGAAATGCTGGCGGAGCGCGAGCCCGAGGCGCGCCTGGTCGCGCGCGGTCGTCATCTGCGCCGGATCGGGAAGGCCGTTGGCGTTGCGGTAGGTGGTGCGCGTCATGCCGAGCGCGCGCGCCTTGTTGGTCATCATCCGGGCGAAGCGGGGTTCGGAGCCGCCGAGCATCTCGCCGAGCGCGGTGGCCGAATCATTGGCCGAGCGGGTGACGAGGGAGAGGATCGCCTCTTCGACCGTAATGGCCTTGCCCGCACCGACGCCGAGCTTGGAAGGCGGCTCGGAGGCTGCATGCTTCGAGAAGGGGACCTTCGTCGTCTTGCGGATCTTGCCGGCTTCGAGCGCCTCGAAGGTGAGGTAGAGCGTCATCATCTTCGTCAGCGAAGCGGGGTAGCGCAGCTCGTCGGCCGAATCGCCGTAGAGCACCTTGCCCGTCTTCGCATCGACGACGATGCCGGCATATTTCGGATTGGCGGCGGCGCCCGTGGCCGCCGTGACGGCGGCGATGCCGAGGAACCCGGCGATCACGAAGCGGCCAGCGACCTTTGCGATCGCGCGGCAGGACGAGGTAGCGGAGGGGAAGGGCATGGATGGGAACACTCTATTACTCTTCATGCTCACGTGAGGAGGGCCGTCCGGACGCCTCTCAAACGACCGTTGCTTCGAAACTAACCGGGATAGCGTTACCAATCGGTTTATGATGAACGGAAGGTTTCGCCCCCGGGGCATCTGACCTGCGTTCAACGGACGATCCTCGCCTCGACATAGGCAAGGATGGCGTCATCCATCGCTTTCCATTGTGGCAGCAATTGGCTGGAGAAACGGTAGAGCACGACGAGATCGTTGCCGGCATGCACGTCGCGCTGGCAGTCGGCGCTGGTGGAAAGCGCCGGCGCCTGCGGCAGCAGGCAGCGCACCGCGTAGGGCGCCTGACCCGGCCGGTCGGCGGTGAAAAAGGTTTCCCTGCCGTAACCGCTCGTCTCCTTCATCGCGTGGCGCCGCAGCCCCGAGGCGGTCGGCGCGCCCGCGTCGGCGAAGAGGTGCCGGTAGATCGGTTCGATCCGCCCGGACATGTCGCGCGACATGGTGCTTTGCGAGATCTGGACGAAGAGGAGGCGGTCGGGCCGGGAGACGTCGTTGAACGCCTCGCGCCCGTCGTCGGTATAGCCCTGCATGCCGGGCCAGGTGAAATAGAGGTCCACCCGCTCGGCGACACCGGTCGCGCGCTGCTCGGCGAAGCGGATGACGTTTCCCGGCAGCCGCAGATGGTCCTGACCGATGAAGATGTCGTGGGTCTCGGTGCTCGTCGAATGGCCGGCAAGGGCGAGCCGCTCGCCATACCAGCGGCCGGCGGCCGCGATGCCGGCGGTCGCCAGCGTCAGCGCCACCGCGATGCCGGTCAGTCTGGAGAAAAGCGCGCCGGAAAAGAACGGCGTCGAGCCGGACGTGTCGGCAAGGGCGGGCGTCGCGGACATGGTTTCCTCCGGTCGGAAGCGTCTTCGCGTGCCCCGGAACGGCACAGGGCCGAGCGGCACGGAAATTGCTCCGCGAATGACTGACAAAGAGTTACCGGATAAGGTTAATTTTTCGTGAACGACACGCTTGTGCTTGGCGCGCTTCTGGCGGGTTCGATCGTCCCATTCCTGGCACGTCTTCTCCTCTCCGCGCTCGGGGCGGAGGAGGCGATCGCGCTGACATTGCGCGGTGGCGCGCGCTTCGCACCGCTGCCGCTGCTTGCCGCCGTTCTCGCAGGCCCGGCGCTGCTCGTCGCGGCCGTCATCGGCGAGCGTCGGGCCGGCCGTCTGCCGGCGGTCGGGCTGCTGGTGTCGGTGGCGATCCTTGCGGGCTGGGCCGGATGCTACGGCATCCTCGTCCTCGAGGCGGCGGCATGGGCCGGCATCGTCACGGTGCCGCCGGGCTGACGGCAAAAAAAGGCCGGTTCCGGGGACAAGCGGAACCGGCCGACGGGCCACGATCATACGACGGGGACAAAGACAATCGGGCCTATACATCCGGCGGCCGCCGGTGGCGGCACGCCTGTTCTTGAAAGTTCGCTCCGGGCGCTTTTACTGCGACTGGACCGAACCGACGGCGCCAGCGCGGCCGTCCTGCAACTTCACCCAGCGCCCGGCATGTTCCGAAGACTGGCGCTTGATGAAGGTGTATTCCGTGTCCGACCACAGCAGCACCTTGGTGCGCATGTTGTCGAGAATGAAATCGCCCCGGTCGGTGCGCACCGTCAGCACGGCATGGCCGTCGCCGTTCGGCTGCAGCACCACGGTGATGAGCAGGTTGTTCGCCTTGAAGCCGCGCTCCATCAGGATCCTGCGCTTGAGGAGCACGTAATCCTCGCAGTCGCCGACATTGGTCGGATAGGCCCAGAGTTCCTCGACGCCGTAGATTTCCATGTCGGTCAACGGGGTGACGGTCTGGTTCACATCGTAGTTCACCTCTAGCATCGTCTTCCAGTCGTCGCGCGACAGGGCCATCGGGCCCGGATCGCTGCCGGTGCTGCGGCATTCGGATGTGTATTTCTTGCAGAATTCATAGTGCCCGATCGGCGGGTTGGTGCCGCCGGTGACCACCATGTTCGCCGGGAGGGCGAAGGCCGCCTGCATGCTTGCAAGTGACAGAAAGGCAGAGAGAATTCCGATCCTGCGTATCGATGCCGTCATCGTGTGCGTCCCCTGTGATGAGTTCACATTGCCACGAAGATTTTGACATGCCGCGAAATTCGATCGTAAAACTAAGTACAAAAAAGAACAGTTTAAGAATAAAACAAGAATAAAATTGAGCTTTCCTTTTAGTCGATTTTGACGCGCCTTTTCCTAAAATGCGAGCGATCGGCAGGCCCCGCACCGCCGGCGCGAACACCTGCCGTGACGTGATCCGGCTTGAAAAACAAGGGGATCCGACGGGGAGACGATCGGGCGACGAGGAGGTTCGTCCCTTTTCGGGACAGTCGCGCAGCCGACACTCCTGCGCCTGCCTCATCGTGAAACACTTTGCGCTACGCCGCTGCGTGCCCGTATCGAGACCGACCGCTGCAAAATAAATCTTTCGACACGTCCGAAAAACATGCCGCCGGATGGACGGATCGGACGGTCAGCGCAGGGTTTCGAGCACCCGGGTCGCCGTCTCCAGCTCGATCCAGCGCGCCTCGCGGCGCTCTGCCGCTTCTGCATCGACGCCCCAGTGCTCCGCCTGCCAGTCTTCGTCGACATGGGCGGCCTTCCAGATCTGCCCGGCGTCGAGGCGCCCCTCGGCATAGGCGAGCGCCAGGAGGGCGGAGCCCGTCAGCGTCGTGATCGTGTGCAGGCAGGCGAGCCCGAGCGGCGTCGCATAGCTGCGCAGCGCCTCGGCGAAGGCGGCGATCGCTTCGGGCGGCTGCGCCTGGTGGACGATGCCCTCCGTCACGAGGAAGCGGGCACCGAAGCGGTTTTCCGCAAAGCGCAGCACCGGGTTCCAGAAGGCGTTCTGCCGCTGGACGAGCCCTTCCGGGGCCTCGGCCCGGTAACAGACGAGGTCCGTTCCCGCAAATTTCAGGATGTCGTCGAAAACGCTGCGCACATCCTTCGCGACGCCGTCGAGCGCCGTGTTGACGATGCGGGTCGCCGGCATCCGCGCCGGATCGATCACATCGAGCTGGGCATTCCATTCGTTGGCCAGCAGATCGGCCAGCGCCCGGACGGGGACCGCGAAGGGCGTGCCCGCCGGGGTGCGCACGGTCTTGCCGTCGAGCAGCACGCGGTATCCGCCGCCCTCCGCCTCGCCGACGCTCGCCTCGGCATAGAAGCGCTTCGGCAGGGGTTTCAGCATCTGGATCTGGGCACGCCGCACGGGATCGCTATCGGTCAGGGCCGAGGTGAGGTCTTCGCGATGATCAGGCATGTTGCAACTCCAGCCAGTCGTGGATGTCCTGCGGCGTGCGGGCGATGTGGTCCGCGCCGGCCTCGACGAGGGCAGGGACGGGCGCATAGCCCCAGGCGACGCCGAGGGCAGCGGCACCCGCCGCCTTCGCCATCTGCATGTCGTAGACGGCGTCGCCGACGACCACCGTGTCGCGCGGCGCGATGCCGAGCCCCTCGCAGCATTCTATCACCATCGCCGGATGCGGCTTCGACGGGCAGTCGTCCGCGGTGCGCGAAATCGAGAACACCGTATCGAAGCCATGGCGGCCGGCGATCAGTTGAAGGCCGCGCCGCGACTTTCCCGTGACCGCGCCGATCTTCAGGCCGGGCCGCCGGGACAGCGCCGCAACCAGCGGACCGATGCCGGGAAAGAGCGCCTCCTCGAATCCCGGTTCCTGGCGCACGCCGGCGAAGATCGACTTGTAGTGGGCCGTCATCGCGAGCGCCCGGTCGTTGACATGCGGTTGCCCGAGCAGGCGGGCGATCGCGATGTCGAGCGTCAGTCCGATGATCGCCTTCGTCTCGGCGATCACCGGAGCAGCGAGATCGAAGGCGGCAAAGGTGCGGACCATCACTTCGTGGATGAGTGCGGCGCTGTCGACCAGCGTGCCGTCGCAATCGAAGAGCACGAGCCTCATGCGTCGTCCCCGCCGCCGGCGGCTTCCTCGCTGAAGCCGAGCAGGTTCCAGCTCTGCACCATGTGCGGCGGCAGCGGCGCGGTGACCTTCAGGCGTCCGCCGGACGGGTGGGGGATGTCGATATGGCGGGCATGCAGGTGCAGCCGGTTCTGCATCCCGCCGGGAAAGTTCCAGTTGATGTCGGCCTCGAAATATTTCGGATCGCCGATGATCGGATGACCGATATGGAGCGCATGGACGCGGAGCTGGTGGGTGCGTCCCGTATAGGGTTCCATCTCCAGCCAGGCGAGCGCCTGTCCCGCCTGTTCGACGATGCGGTAATAGGAGACGGCGTGGTCGGCACCGTCCTCTCCATGCCGGGCGACGCGGACGCGGTCGCCGTCCGGCGTCTGTTCCTTGACCAGCCAGGTGGAGATCTTGTCCTCGCGCTTGCGCGGCACGCCCTTCACCAGCGACCAGTAGGTCTTCTTCGTGTCGCGTTCGCGGAAGGCGGCGGTCAGCGCCTGTGCCGCGCCGCGCGTGCGGGCGACGACGAGCACGCCGGAGGTGTCGCGGTCGAGCCGATGCACGAGGCGGGGCTTTTCCCCCTTCGGGCTGGTCCAGGCCTCGAGCATCTTGTCGATATGGCGCGTCACGCCCGATCCGCCCTGCACGGCGATGCCGGCGGGCTTGTTCAGCACGATGACCTTGGCGTCCTCGTGCAGCAGCATGCGTGACAGAAGTTCGTGGTCCGGCGCGTGCTTCAGTTCATGGCCGGCGATCGCGCCGGTCGCGGGGCGCTTCGCATCGGTCTCGATCGGCGGAATGCGCACCACCTGGCCGGGCTGGACCCGCGTGTCCGATTTCGCCCGGCCGCCGTCGATGCGGATCTGGCCCGAACGCAAAAGCTTCTGCAGGGCGCCGAAGCCGAGGCCGGGGAAATGCAGCTTGAACCAGCGGTCGAGGCGCATGCCCGCTTCGTCGGCGTCAACCTGTCTGTGTTCTATTCCGGCCATCGTCCTGCAATCATCCTGTGCCTCAAAGCGGCAGGGTATTAGAGTATCGCGCGCGCAAGGGCCAGTCCGGCGAAGACGGCGGCGATCGAAACCGTGACGCTTGCCGCCACATAGGCGAAGGCCGTGGCAAGTTCGCCGCGCTCCGACAGGGCGACCGCATCGAGCGCAAAGGCGGAAAAGGTCGTGTAGCCGCCGAGGACGCCGGTGACGAGGAAGACCCGCACATCCATGGAGGCGTCGAAGGCGCGCGCGATCACTTCGACGAAAATGCCGATCATCAGCGATCCGGTCACGTTGACGAACAGCGTTCCCCAGGGAAAATGGGTGCCGAACAGCCGGAGGGCGACGATGCCGGCCTGATAGCGCAGCACCGATCCGATGGCACCACCCGCCGCGACCAACACGATCTGTTTCATGGCCCCGGCATAAACCAATGCGCGGCCGGTGAAAAGCCGACCTGCGCGTCCGGCACGCCGAAAACAACCATTCGTTAACGTGGCGGCACTAGGATTTGCCCCGGGACGGATGGATCTTCGGACGCGCGGGCATGACCAAACAGGCTATTCCTTACACGCATTACGATCTTCGCGAGCAGCGGGCCGGCGTGGCCGTCGAGATCACCCTGAGCGCCGTCGCCAATGTGCGGCTGATGACCGACGAGAATTTCAGCGCCTACAAGGAGGCGCAGAAGCATCATTTCATCGGCGGCATCGCCCGCAAGTCGCCGGTTCGTCTCGGCGTGCCGCACAGCGGCCGCTGGCATCTGGTCGTCGACATGGAAGGCCACCAGGGCGTCGCCCAGTCAAGCGTGCGCATCATCGAGCCGGTGACGGCGCCGCGCTTCCAGCCGACCTCGGGCGCCGCCTGATCGCTCTTGGCTTCAGCCGAGCCGCTCCGCGTGCCAGCGCAGGTGGTCGTTCATGAAGGTCGAGATGAAATAATAGGAGTGGTCGTAGCGTTCGTGCAGGCGCAGCGTCAGGCCGATCCCAGTGCCTTCGACGGCCTTTTCGAACAGCCAGGGTTTCAGGCCCGTCTCCAGGAAACTGTCGGCCTTGCCCTGGTCGATCAGGAATTCGGGGAAGCGCGCGCCGTCCTCGACCAGCGCGCAGGCGTCGTGCGCCCGCCAACGGGCCTCGTCGGGCCCGAGATATTTCTCGAAGGCGCCACGCGACCAGTCGGCCGAGGACGGGGCGACGATCGGCGCGAAGGCCGAGCAACTGCGGAACCGCTGCGGGTTCTTCAGCGCGATCGTCATCGCCCCGTGGCCACCCATCGAATGGCCGAAAATGCCCTGGCGTTCGGTATCGATGCGGAAATGCTCCCCGATCAGCGCCGGCAGCTCCTCGGTGACGTAGCTGTACATGCGGAAATGCGTGGCCCAGGGCATTTCCGTCGCATCGACATAGAAGCCCGCGCCCTTGCCCATCTGCCAGTTGGTGATCTCGTCCGGCACGTCGTTGCCGCGTGGGCTCGTGTCGGGGCAGACGATGATAAGGCCGAGTTCAGCGGCGAGCCGGCGGTATTCCCCCTTTTCCATCACGTTCGCATGGGTGCAGGTCAGGCCCGAAAGATACCAGAGCACCGGGCGCCGCTCTTGGATCGCCTGCGGCGGCACGAAGACGGCGAACGTCATCTCGCAGGCGCAGGCTTCCGAATCATGGGCGAACACGCCCTGCATGCCGCCGAAGGCGGTGTTCTGGGACAGAACCTTCATGAACAAAACTCCGTGATGGCTAACCGGCTAGCGACACCACGGCATTGACCGCGGCGGCGACCAGCACCGTGTTGAAGAAGAAGGACACGACCGCATGGGCGAGATTGACCCGGCGCATCGCCGTGGTGGTGAGCCCGGTGTCGGACGTCTGGGCCGTCATGCCGATGATGAACGAGAAGTAAAGGAAATCCCAGCCGCAGGGCTCCTGCGTGCCGGGAAAGTCGAGGCCGCCGGTCGGGCGCGCCGCTCCCGTCTCATCCGGGCGGTGGCGCCAAAAGCGGTGGGCATAGTGCATGGCGAACATCGTGTGCAGCGTCAGCCAGCCGCCGATCACCGAGGCGAAGGCGAGTGCGATTTCGGCAAGGTTCTGCCCGTGCGTCCGGTTCAGCGCGTTAAACAGGGCGGCGATCGCGGCCACGACGGTGAACAGCGTGACCAGAAGGATGGCGCGGGCCGGCTCGTCGTCGCGCTCAGGGCTCGCGCGCAGCCGCGCCGCCGTCAGGCCCGGGATACGCGCCGCCATCAGCGCCAGATAGGTGATGTAGAAAACGATTGCCGCGCTCTCGATCGCAAGATGCGGCACGAGAACCAGCATCACGGCGAAGCAGGGCAGGGCGGCGAGCGTCGCCATGTAGAACGGTCCGCGCCGGCGCTGCCGCCAGTTGCGAACCGTCGTCCCGCCGTGCAGGTTGTCGCGCTTCACCATCGCCGCCGGCCGTCACGAAGGCCTGACACGGCGGCAGAGCCGGTCGAGCGTCTCGAGGAATTTCGACCGGTCGCGCGGCGAGAAGGCGGCGTTGTATCCCTTGCTCTCCCCCGTCTCGCGCAGATGGGCGCCGAGATCGCGCATCGCCGTCGCCATGCCGATATTGGTGCGGTCGAAGACGCGTCCTGTCGGTCCCGTCACCTCGGCGCCGCGTTCGACGCAGCGCCCGGCGAGCGGCACGTCGGCCGTCACGACGATGTCGCCGGGACCGGCGCGCTCGGCGATCCAGTCGTCGGCGGCATCGAAGGCGCCGGGAACGATGACGTTCTTCACCCTCGGATCACGCGACGGGCGCAGGCCGGAATTGGCGACGAAGGTCACCTCGAGGCCGTGGCGTTCCGCGACCTTGAGGATTTCCGGCTTCACCGGGCAGGCATCGGCGTCGACGAAGATCATCAGTAGACGACGACGGACCGGATGCTCTTGCCTTCGTGCATCAGGTCGAAGCCCGTGTTGATGTCCTCGAGTGGCAGGAGATGGGTGATCATCGGGTCGATCTCGATCTTGCCCTCCATGTACCAGTCGACGATCTTCGGCACGTCGGTGCGGCCGCGGGCGCCGCCGAAGGCGGTGCCCATCCAGGTGCGGCCGGTGACGAGCTGGAAGGGACGGGTGGAGATCTCCTGGCCCGCCCCGGCGACGCCGATGATGACGGACTTGCCCCAGCCGCGATGGGACGATTCGAGCGCCTGGCGCATCACTTTCGTGTTGCCGGTGCAGTCGAAGGTGTAGTCGGCGCCGCCGATCTGGTCGGCGCCGCGCTTCGTCAGGTTGACGAGATAGGGAACGATGTCGCCTTCGACCTCCTTCGGGTTGACGAAATGCGTCATGCCGAAGCGCTCGCCCCAGGCCTTCTTCTCGTCGTTGAGGTCGACGCCGATGATCATGTCGGCGCCGGCAAGGCGCAGGCCCTGGATGACGTTGAGGCCGATGCCGCCGAGGCCGAAGACGATCGCGGTGGCGCCGATCTCGACCTTGGCCGTGTTGATCACCGCGCCGATCCCCGTCGTCACGCCGCAGCCGATGTAGCAGATCTTGTCGAAGGGCGCGTCAGGATTGACCTTGGCGAGCGCGATCTCGGGCAGCACCGTGTAGTTGGCGAAAGTCGAGCAGCCCATATAGTGGAAGATCTTGTCCTTGCCGATCGAGAAACGCGAGGTGCCGTCGGGCATCAGGCCCTGGCCCTGCGTGGCGCGGATGGCGGTGCAGAGGTTGGTCTTGCGCGACAGGCAGGATGGGCAGGAGCGGCATTCCGGCGTATAGAGCGGGATGACGTGATCGCCCTTCTTCAGCGAGGTGACGCCCGGACCCACATCGACGACGACGCCGGCGCCCTCATGGCCGAGAATGGCCGGGAACAGGCCTTCCGGATCGGCGCCGGACAGCGTGAACTCGTCGGTATGGCAGATGCCGGTCGCCTTGACCTCGACCAGCACCTCGCCGGCACGCGGGCCTTCAAGCTGCACGGTCATGACTTCGAGGGGTTTTCCTGCCTGAACGGCAACGGCGGCTCGGACGTCCATGGGTCTTGTGACTCCCTTGTCTTAGGATGCATTGTCTTGGAATGCTTCGTCTTCGGATGGTTCGTTCGGGCGGCACATTCGCAGAGCCGCACCCTGCGCTCAAGCGCAAATCGACGCCGGCATGGGCGCCGATGCTAGAGGCGCCGTGAGCCGGCTTCAGCCGTTTCGGGCGGCGGCGGCGATGGTTCCCGCGAGACCGGTCAGCCGCCCGTTTCCGCCAGGCGTGCGATCTCGACCTCCAGCGCGGCGATCGCCCTGCCGGTGGCGGCATGCATCCGGCGGACGTCCTCCAGAAGGTCGGCGAGGCGCGCCGTCCCGTCCTCTGCGGCAGCAGCGGGAGCCTCGCCATAGCCGGCGATCAGCCAGGCCGGCGTCACGCCGAGGACACCGGCGAGCACGAACAGCCGGCTGGTGCGCGGCTCGGACATGTCGCGCTCCCAGGCACTGATCGTCTCGACGCGAACGCCGAGCCTCTGCGCCAGATCCTTCGCCGACAGGCCGAGCGCGTCGCGCGCGCGCCAGATCCGGCCGCCGAGCGTGTCGCCATCGCTCTTCGGGCGAAGCCGGTCGATCATCTCGTCGGTGGAGTAGCGCATGGGAACCTCCTCGCTCGCTTCCGGGGATGGACGCGGCCGGGGCCGCCTTGCGCCACCTTAAGCCGCGTCGCACGAATTGACAGAGCGGCCTGCGTCAGATCCAGGTAAAAAACTGTCGCAATCCTGCCATCGGGGGCGGGCGGTGCCACCGCAGCTCCGGTTTGGCGTCCTTGTCGGGCATCTATGCCCCGGCCGCCGGAAACGCTAGTCTTCGTCGCCTTGCCACGACCGATTCACCCCCGCATACCGCCGAACCGCACCTCGCGCGGCGGCCGTGCCGACCCGCCCGGATAAAGCCCGTGACCCTGCCGTCCTCCGCCGCCCCGTCCTCGTCCAGCGTGATGGAAGGGATCGCGATCATGCTGTTCGCCATGCTGATCCTGCCCTGCATGGATGCGATCGCGAAGTATCTCGCCGTCTACCAGGGCATGTCTCCGGGGCAGGTGACGTTCTACCGCTTCTTCTTCCAGCTCGTCTCGACCCTGCCGCTGCTGATGGTCTCCGGCGGGCTTTCGGCACTGCGCGCGAGCCGGATCGGCTTCAACCTGCTGCGCGGGGTGCTTCTCGCGCTCTCCGCGCTGCTCTTCTTCATCTCGGTGAAATACATTCCGCTCGCCGACACGTTCGCGATCTATTTCGTCGAGCCCTTCATCCTCACCTGCCTGTCGGCGATCTTCCTTGGCGAGAAGGTCGGCTGGCGGCGCTGGCTTGCGATCGCCGTCGGCTTCGGCGGCGCGATGATCGTCATCCAGCCGAGCTTCGAGGCGTTCGGCGCGACATCCCTCCTGCCGCTGTTCTGCGCCTTCTTCTTCGCCTGCTACCTGCTGATGAACCGTGCGCTCGGCTCGGCCGACCGGCCGCTGACGATGCAGACCGTCGCCGGCATTGGCGGAACCCTGTTCATGACGGTGGTCATCATCGTCGCCGACGGCATCCTCGGCGCCGGCGACTTCGAGCCGTCGCTGCCCGTCAACCCGCTGAGCTGGGTGCTGGTGATCGCGCTCGGCACGATTTCCGGCTATGGCCATCTCTTGGTCGTGCGCGCCTTTCGCGCGGTCCCGGCCTCGCTTCTGGCGCCGTTCCACTATTTCGAGATCGTCTCGGCGACGGCGCTCGGCTATGCGATCTTCGGTGATTTCCCGACACCATCGAAATGGGTGGGCATCGCCATCATCGTCGCCTCCGGCCTGTTCATCATCTGGCGCGAGCGGCAGGTGCAGGCGGCGCTGGCGGCGAAGGAGGCGGGCAGGGCGCCTTAACCCTCCGCTTACCCTGCGGCTTTCCGGAAAAGAAACAGCTTCGTGCCACTCTCGGCCACGGTTTCATGAAGAAACGGAGAGAGAAAGATGGGCGAATTGCGTCTGTCTTATCCGGCATGTGTGATCGCCGGAAAGATGAAGCTGACGAGAGACGATATCGATATCCTGCGCGAGCATGTGTTTCCGAAAGGCCTGGCCTCGAGCGACGATGCCGCGACGCTTCTGGCGCTGAACACGGCCTGCCCGGAAAAATGCGCGCAATGGGCGGACTATTTCATCGGCGAGATGACCGCCTTCATCGTCCACCACTGTTTTCCGCAAGGGTCGATGGACGACATCAACACACGCTGGCTGATCGCGATGATCTCCCGTGACGGTGTCGTTTCGACACAGGTCGAGATCGAGCTGCTGCGCCGAATCATCGACGCCTCGAGATTCGTGCCCGTGGCGCTTTCCGTCTTCGCGCTGAAGCAGCTTGACGTCCCGCGGTCGGCCGCAGCCGGCACGGCGCGGCGCCGGCTGGCGACCAGCGTGATGCGGGCGCGCGGAAGCGCACTCACCGATCTCGAACGGCATCTGCTCGGACCCGTCCCGCGCCCCCGCGCCGGCGTCGACGCGCAGGGCGTCGCCGCCTGAGCCGCCGCCGCGCCATGGCGATCGAAACCGGATGGAGACGGCTGCTTTGACCCCTTATCTTTCCGTCATCCTCCTCGTCATCATCAATCTCGGCGTCATCTGGCTGCTGATCGCCATTCCCCTCGGCCACCGGACGCTGACGCTCTCGCGCCGGTTTCCGGCCGGCGTCGAGCGGGTCTGGCGGGCGGTCGATCCCGCTGGTCCGGCGGGTGACTGGCACCACGGCACGCTCGAAAGCCGCCGGATCGAGGGGGCGGAGGATCTCGTCGAACAGCGCTTCGTCCAGCCGGACCGCCACGGGGCGCCGACGCGCCGGATCCTGCGGCTCTCACCCGTCGTGGTCGCCGGTGGCCATGGCTACGAGGCGACGGTCGTCGAGGACAGCGCGCTCGACATCGGCTTCTGGCGTGCGTTCCGCGAGCGCCGCACCGTCACCGGTGACGATACCGGCGCGACCGTCACCGTCGAGCAGACCGACCGGTACAAGGGGCTCGCCGTGCTTATCCTCCGCTATTTCGCGCTGAGGCGCGAGTTGCGGGCGCTGGAGGCCTGGCTTGCCCATGGCGTGAGCACGCCCGAGCCGAACGGGCTGGAGCGCCCCGCCGCCCAGGTGGCGCTCGCCTCGGTCTCCACCCTTCTGCTCTGGCCGTTCTTCGGGATCAGCGTCGAGGGACTGACCCTTTCGGTGCTGCTGACGACCGTCATCGTGCTGCACGAGCTCGGCCATCTCGCCGCCTACCGGACCTTCGGACACCGCAGCGTGCGCATGCTGTTCATCCCGTTTCTCGGTGGCGTCGCCATCGGCGGGCGGCCTTACCATTCGCGCTTCGAGGTCGCGACCTGCGCGCTGATGGGCGCTGGCATGTCGGCCTTCCTCGTGCCGGCGACGATCGCCCTCAAGCACGCCGTGCCGCAGGCGGCGCTGGTGGCGCTGGTCTTCCTCATCATCCTCGGCGCGTTCAATCTCCTGAACCTGCTGCCGATGAACCGGTTCGACGGTGGCCAGGTGCTGGCGCAGGTGTTCGAGACCCGAAGCGCTCTCGTCGCTGCGAGCTTTGCCGTGACGCTCGCCATCCTCGCGATCGGCTGGCGCATCGGCCTGTCGACGCAGGCGCTGCTTTCGGGCCTCGCGGTCTTTTCCCTCGTCAGCCTGATGAACCGCAGCGGCGTCAAGCCGCGCGAACGACTGGTCGACATGAGCGGCTTCGAGCGGGTGCTCTGCGGCCTCGGCCTCTACGCCGCGCTCGGGCTGCACGGCTATGCGATCGTCTATGCCGCCGACCGGCTGTTTTCCGGCGGCTGAGGATCGTCGACGGTCGGGCCGAAGACCGCCTCGAACGCTTCGCGGATGCGCATGTCCACATCGGTCTCGCTGACCGGCAGGCCGAGATCCACGAGGCTCGTGACGCCGTAGTCGCGGATGCCGCAGGGCACGATGCCGCCGAAATGGTCGAGGTCAGGATCGACATTCAGCGAAAATCCGTGAAAACTCACCCACTTGCGCAGGCGGATGCCGATCGCGGCGATCTTGTCCTCGGCCGTGGCGCCGCCGGCGAGCGGCGGTTTTTCCGGCCGGCGCACCCAGACGCCGACGCGATCCTCGCGCCGCTCGCCGCGCACGTTCATCGAGGCGAGCGTCTCGATCACGACGCGCTCCAGCGCCGCGACGAAGGCGCGAACGTCCTGCCGCCGGCGCTTGAGGTCGAGCATGACATAGACGACGCGCTGGCCCGGACCGTGATAGGTATATTCGCCGCCCCGGCCGGTCGCATGCACGGGAAACCGGTCGGGGGCGATCAGGTCGGCGGGGTTGGCGCTGGTGCCGGCGGTGTAGAGCGGCGGATGCTCGACGAGCCAGGCGAGCTCTCCCGCCGTGCCGGCCGCGATCTCCGCCACCGTCGCCTCCATGACGGCGACGGCCTCGTCATAGCCGACGCGTTCCGGCGCGATCCGCCAGCGCACCGGAGGCGATCCCTCGACCGCCGGAAATCTGTCACTGAAGTCGTCGCGCTGCATGGGTAAGGCTCGCATCCGAAGCGATTGGTCGCCGCAGATATACGGTGTTGCCCGGCCGAAACCAAGGGAGAGAACCGAAGCCGCGAGCGTCATTCCGCACGCGGCGACGCGTTTCGTCGTGATTCTAAATATTCATATATTCCAGTATTTTAAGACCGCCTTTCAGCCGTTCTCCCGAAATCCTCGCTCATGCGTCAAATTTCTGTCGCGACGCCCTTGTGCACCGGAAGGGCTTTTGCTACATGCAGCCGCGCCGGAGCAATTCGGCGCCTACCACGATGCGGTCGTGGCGGAATTGGTAGACGCGCAGCGTTGAGGTCGCTGTGGGGCAACCCGTGGAAGTTCGAGTCTTCTCGACCGCACCAAGAAAACCCGCTTCGGCGGGTTTTTTCTTTTTTGCGCCGCAAAAGATCTTCGGCAGGGTGGACGCTGACGCATGGTATTCACGCGCCGGTCGCCCTAGATCTCGGGATGGGCCCGACATGGCCGTCACGCGTCGCGGTCATAAGGTTGAAGCACGCTGTCCGCGGCACGAACGGGGCGGACGGGAAACGGATTGGGACCGCGAGCACCACCGGACTGTCGGCGGGCGCCTGGCGGGGATCGAGGCGAATCGGAAAAAAGCGCGGGGTCGACGATCCACGCGGGAAAGGCGGCCCATGACCAACCCCGGCGACGACGTCCGCAACCGCGAGAAAATGTCCGGCGAAGGGTATGACGCCGCCGACATCTATGCCGAGGACGGCTCGATCCGCTCCGACTACCTGATGCATGTCGGCGCGGCCATCGCCGATCGCGACGTCCTGTTCCTGCGCCAGAACGTTGCCCGCCTGCACGCCTCCGAGCTCGGCGACCTGCTGGAGGCGATCCAGCCCGACCAGCGTCTCGGTCTCGTCCTGCTGCTCGGCGACGATTTCGACCTCTCCGCCCTGACGGAGGTCGACGAGACGATCCGCGTCGAGATCGTCGAGCACCTGCCGAACGACCGGATCGCCGCTGCGCTCGAGGACATGGATTCGGACGACGCGGTGTACATCCTCGAGGATCTCGATGCCGAGGACCAGGCCGAGATCCTCGCCAAGCTGCCCTTTACCGAGCGCGTGCGCCTGCGCCGCTCGCTCGATTATCCCGAATCGACGGCCGGGCGGCGCATGCAGACCGAGTTCGTCGCCGTGCCGCCGTTCTGGACGGTCGGCCAGACGATCGACTACATGCGCGACGACACCGATCTGCCCGACACCTTCTCTCAGATCTTCGTCATCGACCCGACCTTCCGCCTGGTCGGCGTTGTCGATCTCGACCGGATCCTGCGCACCAAGCGTTCGATCCGCATCGAAACGATCATGCGCGAGACCAACCATCCGATCCCGGCCGAGATGGACCAGGAGGAAGCCGCCCAGCTCTTCGAGCAGTACGACCTGCTGTCTGCCGCCGTCGTCGACGAGAACGGCCGCCTCGTCGGCGTGCTGACCATCGACGACGTCGTCGACGTCATCCAGGAAGAGGCGGAAGAGGACCTGATGCGCCTCGGCGGCGTCGGCGACGAGGAACTGTCGGATACGGTGCTCGGCGCGTCGCGCTCGCGCGTGCCCTGGCTCAGCGTCAACCTGATCACCGCCTTCCTCGCCGCCGCCGTGATCGGCCTGTTCGAGGCGACGATCCAGGAGATCGTCGCGCTCGCCGTGCTGATGCCGATCGTCGCCGGCATGGGCGGCAACGCGGCATCGCAGACGATGACGGTCACGGTGCGGGCGCTCGCCACACGCGACATCGACATTCACAACGCCTGGCGGGTCATCCGGCGCGAGGCGGGCGTCGGCCTGCTGAACGGCGTCATCTTCGGCCTGCTGATCGGCATCGTCGCCGGCTTCTGGTTCCAGGACGTCAATATCGGCGGCATCATCTGCGCCGCGATCCTGATCAACATGATCGCCGCCGCGCTCGGCGGCATTCTCATCCCGCTGCTGCTCGACCGTTTCGGTGCCGACCCCGCCGTGTCCTCGGCCGTGTTCGTCACCGCCGTGACCGACATCACCGGCTTCTTCGCGTTTCTGGGCCTTGCCACATGGTGGTTCGGCGGCCGCTGACCGTTTGACTTTGACGTCAAAGTCAAACAGCATGGACCGGACGGCGATAGGGCAGGGCACGTTGGACAAGTATTACACGATCACCGAACTGACGCGCGAATTCGGCGTCTCGACCCGCACACTGCGCTTCTACGAGGACGAGGGGCTGATCCAGCCCGAGCGGCGCGGGCGGACGCGTCTCTACCGCGCGATCGACCGCCGCCTGATCCAGGAAATCCTGCGCGGCCGGCGGATCGGCTTCACCGTCGCCGAGATCCGGGAGATCATCCAGGTCTATCGCGAGCCGCCGGGAGAGGCGGGGCAACTGCGCCTGATGATCCGCCGTGTCGAGGAGAAGCGCGAGGACCTGACGCGCAAGCGCAAGGATATCGAGGACACGCTTTCGGAACTCGACAATGTCGAGGAGGCCTGCCTGACCCGGCTTGCCGAACTCGGCGTCAACATCTGACGCGACCCGTTCAGATCCAGCGGCTGGTGCGCCGCGCATAGCGCTCGAACTCGAAGCCGAACCGGGCGAGCAGGTGCTGTTCCTCATGGCGCACCGCGATACCGGTCATCCAGACGACGAGGCCGATCGCCAGGACGAAGAACCACGGATTGAGCGTGATCAGCCCGAAACCGGCCATGACGAGGACGTAGCCGAGATAGATCGGATTGCGGGTGTAGCGATAGGGACCGCAGGTGACGAGATAGGACGAGCAGCGGTTGGGCAGGATGGCCGTGTGCTTGTCGACCAGCGTGCGCATCGCCCAGAGATCGAGGCAGACCGCGACGACGATCAGCGCGGATCCCGTGAACCACGCGGCAAGAGCCGTGTCGCGCGCGACGTCCAGGGGCACCTGCCGCTGGAAAAGGATCGCCGTCAGAAGGGCGGATGCATAAACGATCGGTGGCCAGGGGAAGGCCAGCGACCTGGCGCGGTATGCGTTCAAGGTCATTCCTCCGTTGCGTTCATGGTGCATTGTCGCGAGATCGCGCCGATGCGGTCGTCGCTTCCGACGTCGATCCGGCCGGCATTGAGGTCGTCGAAGAGGCTCTGTTGTTTCAGTGCGTCGAGCGTGCAGGCGCAGAAGCGGGCGCAGGACACGCCGTCGGGATTGGCGGAGCAGGCGGAGACGCAGGTCTGAAGATAGGTCGCCGACGGATCGGGCACCGGCGCCGGGTGGACGAGGCTGATGGCATAGACGGCGGCGAAGAGAACCGGCTGGTGAAGCAGATAGAAGGGCAGGCTCCAGCGCCCGAGCGTGGCGAGCCTGTCCTTCCAGGGGCGTCGAGGCTCGTTGAAGCGAGCGAGTGCCGCGACGAATCCGCGCGCGAGGCTGAGCCTGGCGGCAACCAGCCCGGCAAGGAACGGTGCGATCCACGGCAGGAGCGGCACGTAGTCGTTCGAGCGCGGCGGCGTTTCTGACAACCCGACCCACCAGAGCACCGGCATGTCGAAAAGCGGCGCGCGAAAGACGAGCGGCAGGAGGATGGCGGCGATCGCGGCAAGCGCCGCGACCGTCACCGGCAGGCGCAGGAAGGCGAGGCCAATCAGGCTGAAGGTCGCGATCGCATGCAGGATGCCGAAGAAGATCATGCCGTCCGGCATGGCGATCCAGGTGGCAAGCGTGATCACCGCGGCGGCGGCGGCGATCTTGGCGAATCGCAGCGCGAAGGCTCTCGGGTGGATCGAGGGAAGGCTCGCCAGCACCAGGCTGAAGCCGGCGACGAACAGGAAGCTGCCGGCAATGAGCCGGGCGTAAAGCCGGAACAGCCCCCGTCCCGTGGTGCCGGGATCGAGATAGCCGAAATATTCGAAATCCCAGGAAAGGTGATAGGTCGCCATGGCGATCAGCGCCAGCCCCCGTGCGACGTCGATCAGCGTCAGGCGGGGCGGCTTTTCCGGCGCGAGGGCGTCGGTCTCAAGGGCGCGGATGGGCTCGGCCATGGGCGTTCACGTTCCAGTTGAGGGGAAGACTAGGCGCAAAGGCTTGCGCGAGGCGCGCGCAAGAGTACCTATTTGAAGGAAAATCCGCGCGCCGGCTGTCGTTAACCCATGTCCCGCTAAACTGTGCAGCGGTTTTGCGGGACATGCGTCGAAACAGAGATCGAAAGCGTGGGGGCGGCTCTGAAAGATCGCGACACGCGTCAGGGGTCGGCGGATTCGATCAGCGCGGCCCGTGCCTCGGAGAAGAACTGGCGGCGGACGAGGACGAAGATGACGAGGCTCGACAGGGCGACGAAGACATAGGGGCTGACGAACCAGCCAAGATAGCCGATCGACAGGAAGATCGCCCTCAGGCCGGCATTGAAATGCTTGGCGGCGAGGATGTTCATCCGCGCGGCGCGATCGACGGCGCGCTCGGCATGGTCGCGGTCGCGCGCCGTTTCCGCCATCATCGGCACGCCGCCGAGCAGGATCGAGCAGTAGTTGAACAGGCGGTAGGACCAGCCGAACTTGAAGAAGGCGTAGCCGAAGATACAGGCGAGCCCGCCGACCTTCAGTTCGAGCGCGACGCGACCGCCATGGAAGACGAATGGCAGGTCGTTGAAGATGCGCTGGACCTGGTCGGACGAGCCGAGGAGGGCGAAGCAGCCGCCGAGCGCGAAGATCGTCGTCGAGGCGAAGAAGGCGGTGCCCGCCTGCAGCCCGGCGATGATCTGCGTGTCGATCATCTTCAGGTCGCGCGTCAGCGTGTTGCGCATCCAGGCGCGCCGTTGCCGGTTCATCAGCTGGGTCAGGCTGACGCGCCCGAGCATGCGCTCGCCGTCGGTCGCCCAGTTGAAACCGGTCCACAGCAGGGCGAAAATCGCCAGGGCAACATAATCCTCGATCGTCAGCATCGCGTCCTTCCCGTGTCGCGGGGCAAGATGGCAGGCGGTCCGGCAGTCGCGCAAGGGGCGATGTCGCATGCTAGGAACCCGATGTCGGGCGATCGCCGGAGGCCGCAGTTGCGATCGCCTAGTCTCATGTCCACATCATGACGGCGCGCCGTGCGGCCGCGCCGTCCGCATCCGGGAGCTTCACCATGTTTCTGTCCGTCTTCGACGTCTTCAAGATCGGCATCGGCCCGTCGAGCTCCCATACGATGGGCCCGATGTCGGCGGCGAACCGGTTTCTGGACCTGATCCTGTCGGACGAATGGCCGCGCCCGGCCGGTGCCTCGATCGCCGCGCTTAAGGTCAGCCTGCATGGTTCGCTCGCCCATACCGGCATCGGCCACGGCTCGGGCCGCGCCGTGATCCTCGGCCTGATGGGCGAGGAGCCGCACCGCGTCGATCCCGACCGGATGGATGCGATCGTCGAGGCGGTCGAGCGCACCGGCCGGGTGACGCCGGAAGGCCATCCTGGCTACGTCTTCCAGCCGAGGACGGATCTCGTCTTCGACAAGAAGGTGCCGCTGCCCGGCCATGCCAACGGCATGTCCTTTTCCGGCCTTGACCGCGACGGCCGGCTGCTCCTGAAGCGGATCTACTATTCGATCGGCGGCGGCTTCGTCGTCACCGATACGGAACTGGAGGCGATGAAGGCCGCCAAGACTAAGCCCGACGGCGTCAGGGTGCCGTTTCCCTTCGCCAATGCGAGGCAGATGCTGGAGATGGCGCAGCGTTCAGGCCTGACGATCGCGCAGATGAAGCGTGCCAACGAGGAATGCGCCCTCTCGCGCGAGGAGCTCGACGCCGGGCTCGACCGCATCTGGGCGGCGATGAAGAGCTGCATCGACCGCGGGCTCTCGCAGGAGGGCATCCTGCCGGGGGGCTTGAAGGTGCGCCGCCGCGCCCGCCAGATCCACGACAAGCTGCAGGACGAATGGCGGTCGAACAGGGTCAACCCGCTGCTCGCCAACGACTGGCTCAGCGTCTACGCCATGGCGGTCAACGAGGAGAACGCCGCCGGCGGTCGCGTCGTCACCTCGCCGACCAACGGGGCTGCCGGCGTCGTGCCGGCGACCATCCGCTACTACCTGCATTTCCATCCGGATGCCGATGAGGAGGGTATCCGCGATTACCTGCTGACGGCGGCGGCGATCGGCGGGATCATCAAGTTCAACGCCTCGATCTCCGGCGCCGAGGTCGGCTGTCAGGGCGAGGTCGGCTCGGCCGCCGCCATGGCCGCCGCCGGGCTCGCCGCCGTGATGGGCGGCACGCCGGAGCAGATCGAGAACGCCGCCGAGATCGCGCTCGAACACCATCTCGGCATGACCTGCGATCCGGTCGCCGGCCTCGTGCAGGTGCCCTGCATCGAACGCAACGCGCTCGGCGCGGTCAAGGCGGTGACGGCGGCCTCGCTCGCGGTCAAGGGCGACGGCCAGCACTTCGTGCCGCTCGACGCCTGCATCGAGACGATGCGCCAGACCGGCGTCGACATGAACGAGAAATACAAGGAGACGTCCACCGGCGGCCTCGCCGTCAACGTCGTCGAGTGCTGAGTGGCAGGTGCCGCCAGTGTCCCTGGGTGAGGTTCATGGAACGTTGTTGGTGAATCGCAACTCACCAAAGTTCTCTTAAATCCTGTTTTTTCGGAGTCATTCAGGATCCGACGCAATTCCCGCTTTGGCGGGAGTGCTGGCGCGATCGCCGATCCGCGTTATCCTTCGCCGCTCTCACGCAGCGTCAGCACCGCGACGGTGTCGCCGGCTTCCGCAGCCGGAGCCTCGGGTTTGCGCACGATCAGGCAATCCGCCTTGGCGAAGACCTGCATCATCGACGAATCCTGCCGGCCGAAGGGCAGGACGGCGCGGGAACCGTCCGCCAGACGCACATGCCGGGCGCGGACATAGTCCTGCCGGCGGTCGTTGGCGGCGAGTGGTGCTGCGAGGATCGAGGCACGCATCCGGTCGCGCGGCGGCAGATGCCCGAGCCTGCGGACGAGCGGCTCGAGGAAGAGCAGCGCGCAGACGAGGCTCGACACCGGATTGCCGGGAAGGCCGAGCACCTGCATGCCACCGAGCACGCCGACCATCAGCGGCTTGCCCGGACGCATGGCAATCCGCCAGAAATCGAGCGTCATGCCGATCCCGGTCAGCGCCGCCTGCACCAGATCGTGGTCGCCGACCGAGGCGCCGCCGAGCGTCACAAGCACGTCGGCGCCGGCCCCCCGCGCGCGCTGCGCCGCATCGGCGATGGCGTTCTCGTCGTCGCCGCAGATGCCGAGGTCGATGACATCGGCGCCGGCCTCGCGCGCGATCGCGGCGACGCCGTAGCTGTTGGAAGCGATGATCTGGTCGGCTCCGGGCAGGCTCCCCGGCGTGCGCAACTCGTCTCCGGTCGCAAGGATCGCGACGCGCGGCCGGCAAAACACCGGCAGGAGGGCGTGGTTCATCGCGGCGGCGACGGTCAGGCGCCCGGCGTCGAGAGCATCGCCGGCGGCAAGAACGACGTCCCCCTCGTGAAAATCCTGTCCGCTCGGGCGGATGTGGCGGCCTTTCTCGGGCACGAAGGTCGTGCGGATCCGCGCGCCGTCGAGGGGCTCGGCATCCTCTTGCATCAGCACCGTGTCGGCCCCTGCGGGCACAGGCGCGCCGGTGAAGATGCGCACGGCCTGACCCGGGCCGATCGTGCCCGCATAGGCATGCCCCGCCGCCGACTGTCCGATCACGGCGAGCTCCGCGCCTTCGGCCGCGATGTCCTGATGGCGGACCGCATAACCGTCCATCGCCGCATTGTCGAAGCCGGGATGGGTCCGGCGCGCCGCGAGATCGGCCGAGAGCACGCGGCCCTGCGCAGCGCCAAGCGGCAGCCATTCCTGTGCCTCGACCGGACGCGATGCCGAAAGCAGGCGCGCCAGCGCGTCCTCGACCGGCAGCAGTGCCATCAGACGTCTCCCACGGCGTCGCGGCGGAAATCGCCGGAGGCGCCGCCGGATTTCGAGACGAGCCGGATGCCGCCGATCTCCATCGTCCGGTCGGCAGCCTTCGCCATGTCGTAGACGGTGAGGCAGGCGACGCTGACCGCGGTCAGCGCCTCCATCTCGACGCCGGTGCGGCCGGTAAGCTTCGCCGTCGCCGTCACGCGCAGGCCGGGCAGGGCGGGGTCGGGGGCGATGTCGACCGCGACCTTGGTCAGCATCAGCGGATGGCAGAGCGGGATGAGGGTCGCCGTCTGCTTCGCCGCCATGATCCCGGCGAGCCGCGCCGTGCCGATCACGTCGCCCTTCTTTGCGTCTCCCGACAGGATCAGGTCGAGCGTTGCGGCCTGCATGCAGATCTCGCCCTCGGCGACCGCGACGCGCACCGTCTCGGCCTTGGCGCCGACATCGACCATGTTGGCGGCGCCGTCGGCGCCGATATGGGTGAGGGTCGTCATTCCGCCGCGAGCGCCGCGGTCGTGCCGGTCAGGAGCAGCCGCGTCGCCGCCGCGACGTCGTCCTGACGCATCAGGCTTTCGCCGACCAGAAAGGTTGTGATGCCGGATCCGGCGAGCCGGACGCAGTCGGCATGGGTGAAGATGCCGCTCTCGCCGACGAGCAGGCGATCGTCCGGCACCATCCGCGAGAGCCGTTCGGACACGGCAAGATCGACCTCGAAGGTGCGCAGGTTGCGGTTGTTGATGCCTAGAAGCGGCGAGGACAGCGACAGCGCCCGTTCCATCTCCGGCTCGTCATGGACCTCGACCAGCACGTCCATCCCAAGCGATAAAGCCTCCTCCTCCAGCCGGCGCGCATCGTCGTCGCTGAGCGAGGCCATGATCAGCAGGATGCAGTCCGCGCCCCAGGCGCGCGCCTCCTGCACCTGGTAGGTCTCGAACATAAAATCCTTGCGCAGCGCCGGCAGGGCGCAGGCGGCACGGGCGGCGGCAAGGAATTCCGGCGCACCCTGGAAGCTCGGCCGGTCTGTGAGCACCGAGAGGCAGGCGGCGCCACCGGCCTCGTAGGCGCCCGCGAGCGCCGGCGGATCGAAATCCGGACGGATGAGCCCCTTCGACGGGCTCGCCTTCTTGATCTCGGCGATTAGGCCGAAATGGCCCTCCGCCGCCTTGTTCCTCAGCGCGGCGAGGAAGCCGCGCGGCGCCGGCTGGTCGGCCGCCATCGCCTTGACCTCGGCGAGGGGAAGGGCCGCCTTGGCGGCGGCGATTTCCTCGCGCTTGTAGGCTTCGATCGTCCGCAGGATGTCCTTCATGACGCTTGCTCCTCGTTCGAGACGGTGACGAGCCGGTCGAGCACCGCCTTCGCCGCGCCGCTCTTCAGCGACCGGCGCCCCAGTTCCATGCCTTCCGCGACATCGGCGGCCTTGCCGGCGATGACCAGCGCGGCCGCCGCATTGGCCAGCGCCACGTCGCCATAGGGATTGTCCGCGCCCTCGAGCACGGCGGTGAGCGCGGCGGCATTGTGCGCGCCGTCGCCGCCCTTCAGCGCGTCGAGCGCCACGGTCTCAAGGCCGAAATCGGCGGGCGACAGGGTGAAGCGGCGGATCATGCCGTTTTCCAGCGCCGCCACCTCGGTGATTCCCGTCGTCGTGATCTCGTCGAGGCCCTGGCCGTGCACGACCCAGACGGTCTCGGAGCCGAGGTCGCGCATCACCTCTGCAAGCGGCTCCAGCCAGTGCGGCGAGAAGACGCCGAGCAACTGGCGCCGGACGCCGGCGGGATTGGAGAGCGGCCCGAGCAGGTTGAAGATCGTCCGCGTGCCGAGCTCGACGCGCGACGGACCGACATGGCGCATGGCCGGATGGTGCTGCTGGGCGAACATGAAGCCGAGCCCGGCCGTATCGACGCAGCGCGCGATCGCATCCGGGCCGATGTCGAGCTTCACGCCGAGACAGGACAGCGCGTCCGCCGTGCCGGATTTCGAGCTCAGCGCCCGGTTGCCGTGCTTGGCGACCCTGACGCCGGCGCCGGCCGTGATGATCGCGGCGAGCGTCGAGATGTTGTAGGTGCCGGCGCCGTCCCCGCCGGTGCCGACGATATCGATGGCGTCGGCCGGGGCCGCGACCGTCAGCATGCGCGCCCGCATCGACGAGACGGCGCCGGCGATCTCGTCGACGGTCTCGCCGCGCACCCGGAGCGCCATCAGGAAGCCGCCGATCTGCGAGGGAGTGGCGCCGCCGGACATGATGATCTCGAAGGCGGCGCGCGCATCCTCGCGGCCGAGCGCGGCGCCGGTGGCAACCTTGGCAAGGAAGGGTTTGAGGTCCGACATGGTTCGCCTCTCCGCCTCAGCGCGCCAGCGACAGCGCCGCGTCCGCCGCCTGCTGGTTGATGCGCACGCCATACCCGGCCTGCAGCTCCGACACCATCTGGTCGAGCATGTCGTCGCCGCTCGAGCGCGCGATCGCATCCACCTGCCGATCGGTGTTGTCGAGCACGTCGCCGCCGCCGGCCTCGTTGACCTCCGTCACCTTGAGGACGATCTGGCCTTCGCCATTGATTCCTTCCGCATGGGCGACGGTGCCTTCCGGACCGGAGAAGGCGGCGGTGACCGCCTCGGTGCTCAGAACCGGATCGCTGGCGGCGCGATTGAGGCCGGTCTTGGTCTCCACCGCGATGCCGAGTTCGGCGGCGATGGCGGCGAGCGTGCCGCCCTTTCGCACCGTTTCGGCCACCTCGGCGGCGCGTGCGTCGAGCGCGGTGCGCTGCTGCTCCGCCGTCCAGTCCGCCACCACCTTTTCGCGCACCTCGTCGAGCGTGCGGTCGCGCGCGGGGATGATCTCGTCCACGTCGAACCAGACATACCCATCGCGGCCGATCGAGATCGGCAGCGCATTGGCGCCGACATCGGTGCCGAAGGCCTCCCGGACGAGCGCCTGCGCCTCCGGTATGCCGCCGACCGTCTCCCCGTCCGGGCCCTCGCCCTTGGCGTCGATGGCCTCTACCGTCTGGTAGGAGAGCTTTGCCGTCGCCGCGATCTCTTTGAGGGGAATGCCGTCGGCGCGCTGCGCCTCGATGCGGTCGTGCAGGCCGAGGATATCCTCGCCCGCCGCGGCGATCGCAAGCTCCTTGCGGATCTCGTCCTTGACCTCGTCGAAGCCGCGGGTGGTGGCCGGAGCAACTTCGCTGACGCGCAGGATCACCGGTCCGAAACTGCCGGCGACCACGGGGCTGACGCCACCGGTCGCTGGCAGCGCAAAGGCGGCTTCGGCGAGCTTGGCGTCGGGAACCTGATCGCGCGTGAAGGTGCCGAGCAGGATGTCTGCCGGCGTCTTGCCTTCGCTGACGACGAGATCGTCGAAGGAGGTGCCGGCTGCAAGTTTCGCGGCGGCCGCGTCCGCGGCTGCCTGCGACGTGAAGGCGAGCTGCTCGACTTTCCGGGTCTCCGGCGTGCTGAAGCTCGAAAGGCGGCGCTCATAGTCGGCCCGCACCTGGTCCTCGGCGACCAGCGACGGATCGGCCATGTCCTCGGGCGTCAGCTTCACGTAGCTGATCTTGCGGAATTCCGGCGCGCGATAGGTCGCCTTGCGGCTTTCGAACCAGGGGGTGATGACGTCGTCGGCCGGTGCCTTAATCGGATCGATGTTGGCGTTCGACAGAAGGAGGTAGTCGATCGTGCGCGTCTCCCGCGCATAGTGCCGGAGCGCCTCCGACAGGGTCTTCGGCGGCGTATAGCCGTCGGACACCGCTTCGACGATCTGCGAACGCACGGCCACCTGGCTGCGGTTCTCGATATAGTCCTGCTCGCGCAGGCCCGCATTGCGCAGCACGGAAGAGAAGGTGTTGCGGTCGAACTGGCCGTTGACGCCGCGGAAGGCCGGATCGTCGGCGATGAGCTGCGCCAGCCTGTCCTTCGACAGGCCGAGATTCATGTCGGAGGCGAGCTGGTCGAGCGCGGCGCCGGCGACGAGCTGCGAATAGACCTGGGCCTCGGCGCCGAAGGCGCGGGCCTGTTCCGGCGTCAGCCGCGTGCCGAACTGGCGGGAAAGCTGGGCAAGCTCGCGCTCGTAGGCGAGGCGGAAATCGACGGCCGAGACCTCGACGTCGCCGACCGTGACGACCGCGCTCGAATGGGAGGTCACGATCGAGGTGGAGACGCCCCAGACGCCGAAGGAGACCACGAGAAGGATCAGCAGGCCTTTGGCGATCCAGGTCTGGGACGCCTTTCTCAGCAATTCAAGCATCGGTCTTTCACACCTCACCGCGGAAGTTGCCCGCCGCGCGGCCGGTCATTGCTGCCGGCGATGGCGTGAAGGCGGGCAAGGAACGTCGTGGACGTCCGGGAAGAGGGGCTGCGGCGGGTCGCCCGTCACGCTCCTCCGGCCGGACAGGATGTGTTGCATAGAACAAACCCGGCGCGAATAGAAGGGCATGCGGGCAAATTGCCCCGGATCAGCGGCCGGCTTGCGCAAGGTCGCTGCGCACGAAGGCGTCGAAACAGTCCGTAAGGCGGATGCGCGTGTGGTTTTTCTTCAGCATCGGCTGGTAGAGGTCGAGCAGCTTCTGCCGCGAGGTCGCCGGCGGGCAGGTCGGCAGAAGCGCCAGGTCGACGGCACCGACGGCGCCGGCGACCTGAGGGGTCGGCGGCGGCACGGCGCGGAACGGATCGGCGCCGATCGCGATGTATTTCGGCGCCTCGCGCTCCATCAGCCACGGCACGGGATTGGTGAAGTCGATGTTCATGATCGTGCGGAAATGCACGCCCTTCGCGCTCTCATAGGCGCGGATCGCGTCGATCGCCTTGTCAAGCGCCGTCAGCCAGATCACCTGGAAGTCGAAGTCGCTGAAGAGGAGGAAGGAGTGCAACTCGCCGCTGTGGGTCAGGTCCTCGTAGCTGTCGCGATGGGTCACGTAGTTCTGTTCCAGCCGGTCGGCGCGAAGCTGGATCAGCGGCCGGACGCTCGTCGCCCCCATGGTCTTCAGGTTGTGGCTTTCGATCGGCTGGTTGTTGACCGCGCCGATCCAGGCGCGGCCCGCCTTCTGCGTGACGGTGACCAGCGGAGGAAGGGCGGCGGCGAGCGCAAGGGCGAAGACGGCGATGGTGAGCGGGCGCGCGCCGCGACGCCGCCACTGATCGAGCACGATCCCGAGGAGCAGGGGCCAGAGGAAGATGAAGGCCTGGCTGCCGGTGTTCTGGCTTTCGAACAGGATGCCGGCGGCGAGGAAGGCGCCGAGCCACAGCGCCGGCCGGTCGAGCAGGCGGGAAAGGTCGGAGAGGCGGCGGCGCCGGACAAGGTCGGCGAACCGCGCGCGGATCTCGGGTATGTCGGCGACGAGGAGGACGACCGCCAGCACGACGGCGAAGAAGACGACGCCGAAATTGAGCGAGGCGGCCTGCAGGAGGCGCGGCAGCAGGCTGCCGTCGTTGACGGTCAAAAGCGCGAGGATGTCGGCGAGATAGGCCGAGGGAATGCCGGTCGACAGCTCCAGAAGCGCGATGGTCGCGAAGAACAGGATCCCTGCGACGAGCGCATGCCGCAGCGGCAGACGCCCGGTGGCGAAGGCCGCGAGGCAGAGAAGCGTGCCGGCCGCGACGCCGGTCACCTTGATGAAAAGCAGCGCCAGCATGGTCAGGACGACGATGGCCGTGCGCATGCTGCGCTGCTCGACGAAGAGCAGCCCGGCGGCGAGCACGTAGAGAAGCTGGCAGATCTGGCGGTTGTAGATGCCGAAGCCGTCGGAGCCCGGATAGGGATAGAAGTCGCCGCTGTTGAACGGCAGGATCGAGTAGAAGAGGAACGGAACGGCAAGGGCGACGGCAAGCGCCGCCGAGCGCGCCTGGACGTCGCGCACGACGAGCGCCATCAACGGCGCGCTGACGAGGAGCAGCGCCCAGCTCGACAGGAGCAGCGGATGGCCCTCGGGGAAGGCCGAGATCAGACCGTAGAAGAGATAATAGCCGAGCGGGCCGACGGGCGTGAAGAAATCGACGTTCGGGACTTGGCCCGTCGCGATCCGATTGGTCGCGTCGAGATAGATGTAGTGGTCCCAGAACATCGGGCCGATCGGCTGCGGGATCGTCACCGACAGGAGGAGCGGCAACACGGCGAGCATGACGAGAAAGGCCAGGAGCGGCACGGACCGGCCGGCGGCGGCCGGGCGGGTGAACGACGAAGGTGATGTATCGAATGCCGCCACGGCCGGCCTCCTCAAGACGGGAACGGGCCGTCACGCACGGCTCCGGGATGCTTATGCCACGCCGGCCGTTCCGGTCGCGTTAAGCCGATCGGTTCAATCTTCATCGAATGAACAAGGTTATGTTTCCTGCAACGGGTTGCTGCTAATGAAGGCCGCATGCGCCGGTCCGGCCGGCGGTGCTGCAAGCGGGAGCATGGGCGATGGAAAGACGGTGTCTGGCGGTGGTTCTGGCGGCGGGCGAAAGCTCGCGGATGAAGTCGCGGGTCTCGAAGGTGCTGCATCCGGTCGCCGGCCGGCCGATGATCGCCCATGTGATGCAGGCGCTTGCCGCGTCGGGCATCGCCGAAGCGGCGCTGGTGGTCGGCCGCGACGCCGAGGCCGTCGAGCGTGCGGCGGCGGGAACGGGCGTTTCGGCCCGCACCTTCCTCCAGACCGAGCGCCTCGGCACCGGCCATGCCGTGCTTGCCGCGCGCGCGGCGATCGCCGAGGGGTTCGACGACATCCTCGTCGTCTTCGGCGATACGCCGCTGATCACCGCAGCACCGCTGAAGGCCGCGCGCGAGGGGCTCGCCGCCGGCAACGACGTCGTCGTCATCGGCTTTCACGCCAGCGACCCGACCGGCTACGGCCGGCTGATCGTCAGGGACGGCGCCCTCGAGGCGATCCGCGAGCACAAGGATGCGAGCGAGGAGGAGCGACGCATCGCCTTCTGCAATGGCGGGCTGATGGCGATCAACGGCGCCCACGCGCTCGATCTCCTCGGCCGCATCGGCAACGCGAATGCGAAGGGCGAATATTATCTCACCGACATCGTCGAGATCGCCCGCGCCTCGGGCGGCCGGGCTATCGCCGTCGAGGCGCCGGAGGCCGAACTCACCGGCTGCAACACCCGCGCGGAACTCGCGGTGATCGAGCGGATCTGGCAGGAGAGGCGCCGGCGCGCGCTGATGCTCTCCGGCGTGTCGATGATCGCGCCGGAAACCGTGTTTCTCGCCTGGGACACCGAGATCGGCCCGGACGTGCTGATCGAGCCGAACGTGGTGTTCGGCCCGGGCGTCACCATCGAGAGCGGCGCGGTGATCCACGCCTTCTCACATATCGAGGGTGCGACGGTGAAGGCCGGCGCCACCGTCGGCCCCTTCGCGCGGCTGCGCCCCGGCGCGCGGCTGGCGGAAGGCGCGAAGGTCGGCAATTTCTGCGAGGTCAAGAACGCCGAGATCGGCGCCGACGCCAAGGTGAACCACCTCACCTATATCGGCGACGCCTTCGTCGGCGCCCGCAGCAATATCGGCGCCGGCACGATCACCTGCAACTATGACGGGGTGAACAAGCACGTGACCCGCATCGGCGCGGATGCCTTCATCGGCTCCAATTCCGCGCTGGTCGCCCCTGTCGCGATCGGCGACGGCGCGCTGGTCGCCTCCGGCAGCGTCATCACCGCGGATGTCCCGGACGATGCCGTCGCCTTCGGCCGGGCCCGGCAGGAGATAAAACCCGGTCGTGCCCGCCTGCTGAAGGAGCGCTACCTGGCGCAGAAGGCGGCGAAGAAGAAGACGTAAAGGCCGGAGAAGGCCGGTCCTATCGTTGCGGCAAGAACGGCGCCGGTTTTCGCGGCGGCTTCAACCCGGCCGAAAGGATTCCTGCATTACTCCTTGAAACCAAATGTGAGGCCGCGGACGATTGTGCGTCGCCGCGGATCGCTTAGGAAGCCTTGTGCCGTGCTTCTCAACCCGTCGGGGCCGGCAAAGATGCGGAGGCAGGAACATGTGCGGTATCGTGGGCATCGTCGGTGTCGAGCCGGTCTCGGAACGGCTGGTCGAGGCGCTGAAGCGGCTCGAATATCGCGGCTATGATTCGGCGGGGGTCGCCACCATCCATGACGGACGGCTCGACCGGCGCCGCGCCGAGGGAAAGCTCGTCAATCTCGACATCCGGCTGCGCGGCGAACCGCTGCCCGGGACGATCGGCATCGCCCATACCCGCTGGGCGACGCACGGCGCCCCGACGGAGAACAATGCGCACCCGCATTTCACCGACGGCGTCGCCGTCGTCCACAACGGCATCATCGAGAATTTTTCCGAGATCAAGGACGAGCTGATCGCGGATGGCGCAACCTTCGCCACCCAGACCGACACCGAGGTCGTCGCCCAGCTCCTGGCGAAGCTCATCCGCGAGGGCATGGACGAACGCGAAGCGATGCGGGCGATGCTGAAACGCGTCACCGGCGCCTATGCGCTCGCGGTCATGTTCCGCGAGAGGCCGGACATGATCATGGCGGCGCGCAGCGGCCCACCGCTCGCCGTCGGCCACGGACGCGGTGAGATGTTCCTCGGCTCGGACGCGATCGCGCTGTCACCCTTCACCAACGAGATCACCTATCTCGTGGACGGCGACTGGGCAATCCTGACGCCGGCGGGTGTCGAGATCCTCGGCCATGACGGCCATCCCGTGAAGCGCCAGCGGCAGGTGTCCCATGCCGCCGCCTACATGGTCGACAAGGGCAACCACCGCCATTTCATGGAGAAGGAAATCTACGAGCAGCCGGAGGTGATCTCCCACGCGCTCGGCCATTATGTCGATTTCCTCGACGGCCGCGTCAGCCTGCCGGACAGCGCCATCGACTTCTCCGCCATCCCGAGCCTCGCGATCTCCGCCTGCGGCACCGCCTATCTCGCCGGCCTGATCGGCAAGTACTGGTTCGAGCGCTACGCGCGGCTCCCGGTCGAGATCGACGTCGCCTCCGAATTCCGCTACCGCGAGATCCCGCTGTCGCCGAAGGCGGCCGCGCTCTTTATTTCCCAATCCGGTGAGACAGCCGACACGCTCGCCTCGCTGCGCTACTGCAAGGATCTCGGCCTGAAGATCGGCGCCGTCGTCAACGTCAGGGAATCGTCCATCGCCCGCGAGGCGGATGCCGTCTTCCCGATCCTTGCCGGTCCCGAGATCGGCGTCGCCTCGACCAAGGCATTCACCTGCCAGCTCGGTGTTCTCGCCGCGCTCGCGGTCGGGGCGGGAAGGGCGCGCGGCACGATCTCGGCGGAGGAGGAGAAGGCGCTGGTGCGCCACCTGATCGAGATGCCGCGCATCATGAGCCAGGTGCTGAACGCCATCCAGCCGGTGATGGAGACGCTCTCGCGCGACCTGTCGAAATGCCGCGACGTCCTCTATCTCGGGCGCGGCACCAGCTTCCCGCTCGCCATGGAGGGCGCGCTGAAGCTCAAGGAAATCTCCTACATCCATGCCGAGGGCTATGCGGCGGGCGAGCTGAAGCACGGGCCGATCGCACTGATCGACGAGAACATGCCGGTCATCGTCATCGCGCCGCATGACCGCTTCTTCGAGAAGACCATCTCCAACATGCAGGAGGTCGCCGCGCGCGGCGGGCGGATCATCTTCATCACCGACGAGGCGGGCGCCGCCGCCTCGAAACTCGAGACGATGGCGACGATCGTGCTGCCGAATGTCGACGAACTGATCGCGCCGATGATCTATTCGATCCCGATCCAGCTCCTCGCCTACCATACGGCCGTGTTCATGGGGACCGATGTCGACCAGCCGCGCAACCTGGCGAAATCGGTGACGGTCGAGTGATCGTCCGGGAGGAGCGGCCCGCCGACCGGAACGCGATCTACGTGCTGACGCGCGCCGCCTTCGCGGGCGCCCCGCACAGCGACGGAAGCGAACACCGGATCGTCGAGCGGCTGCGCGCGGCCGGCGCGCTGGTCCTCTCCCTCGTCTGCGAGGAGGACGGCGCGATCGTCGGCCATTCAGCCTTTTCCCCCGTGGCGATCGAACCGGCCGCCGACGGCTGGTTCGGCCTCGGCCCGATCTCCGTCCTGCCGGAGCGGCAGGGGCAGGGCCTCGGCCGCCGCCTCATGGAGGCCGGCATCGACGCGATGCGGCGGGCCGGGGCAAAGGGCATCGTCCTGCTCGGCGCGCCGGAATTCTACGGGAAATTCGGCTTCGCCAATATGCCCGACCTCGTGCTGCCGGATGTTGCGCCGCAGTATTTTTTGTGCCTGCCCTTGTCCGGCCCCCCTGCCTCCGGCATTGTCGCCTACCATCCGGCCTTTTACGGCGGTTAGCGGCGAAGCAGTGGACAGAGCATGACGGACAGGCCCCAGCGCGGTTTCCTCGCGACAAGGTTGCGGAACTATTTCCTGACCGGCCTGATCATCTGCGCGCCGCTGGCGATCACCGCCTGGCTGGTGCGCTCCTTCATCCAGTGGGCCGACGGCTGGGTCAAACCCTACCTTCCGACCTTCTACAATCCCGACAACTACCTGCCCTTCGCCGTGCCGGGCTTCGGTCTCCTCGTGGCGATCATCGTCATCACGCTGGTCGGATTCCTGACCGCGAACCTCGTCGGCCGCTCGATCGTCGCCTTCGGCGAATCGCTGCTGAACCGCACGCCGCTGGTGCGCACCATCTACAAGGCGCTGAAGCAGATCTTCCAGACCGTGCTGCAGGAACAGTCGACCTCGTTCAAGAAGGCGGGGCTGATCGAGTATCCGAGCCCCGGCCTGTGGTCGATCGTCTTCATCGCCAGCGACGCCAAGGGCAACATCGCCAGCAAGTTCGACGAGCGGGGGCTCGACATGGTCGCGGTCTTCCTGCCGCCGACCCCGGTGCCGACCGCAGGCTTCCTGCTCTTCGTCGAGCGGCACAAGATCGTCCTGCTCGACATGAGCGCCGAGGATGCGGCGAAACTGCTGATTTCCGGGGGGCTCGTCTATCCCGAGCCGCCGCCGCAGCGCCTGCCGAAACGCAAGGAAGCACCCGCCGAACCCGTCAGCCAGCCCTGAGGAAGCGGATCGCCTCGTCGCGCCGGTGCAGGTAGAGCAGCACGCGGATCGCCGCGCCGCGCTCCGAGGTGAGATCCGGATCGCGCTCGATCAGGTAGGCCGCATCCTTGCGCGCGGTTTCCAGCAGGTCGGCATGGTGTTCGAGGCTGGCGAAGCGGAAACCGGGCAGGCCGGACTGGCGCGTGCCGAGCAGTTCGCCCTCGCCGCGCAGCCTCAAATCCTCCTCCGCAATCAGAAACCCGTCCTCCGTCTCGCGCAGGATCGACAGCCGGGCGCGACCGTTCTCCGAGAGAGGCGGCTTGTAGATCAGCATGCAGGTCGAGGCCTCGTCGCCGCGCCCGACCCGGCCGCGCAGCTGATGGAGCTGGGCAAGGCCGAACCGTTCGGCATGCTCGATCACCATGATCGTCGCATCCGGCACGTCGACGCCGACCTCGACCACCGTCGTGGCGACGAGGAGGCGCATGTCGCCGGCCTTGAAGGCGGCCATCACCGCATCTTTCTCCGGGCCGTTCATCCGCCCGTGCACGAGGCCGACACGATCCCCGAAGACGCTCGCAAGCGTGGCGAATCGCTCCTCCGCCGAAGTGAGGTCGGTCTCCTCGGACTCCTCCACCAGCGGACAGATCCAGTAGGCCTTCTTTCCCTTCGCCAGCGCGGCGGCGAGGCGGTCGACGATCTCGTCGACCCGGTCGTTCTGGATCGTCACCGTCTGGATCGGCTTGCGCCCGGCCGGCTTTTCCGTCAGCCGCGACACGTCCATGTCGCCGAAGGCGGCAAGCACCAGCGTGCGCGGGATCGGGGTCGCCGTCATCACCAGCATGTGCGGCGAGATCCCCTTTGCCGTCAGCCGCAGCCGCTGGTGCACGCCGAAACGGTGCTGCTCGTCGACGACGGCGAGCATCAGGGAGCGGTAGGCGACGGCATCCTGGAACAGCGCATGGGTGCCGATCACCACCTGCGTCTCACCGCTTGCGATCCGTTCGAGGATCGCCTCGCGCTCGCGGCCCTTGGTGCGCCCGGTGAGCACGTCGATGGCGATGCCGGCCGGCGCCGCCATCGTCGAGAGCGTGGCGAAATGCTGGCGCGCGAGGATCTCGGTCGGCGCCATCAGCACCGCCTGGCCGCCGGCCTCGACCGCCGCCAGCATCGCCATCAGCGCCACCGCCGTCTTGCCGGAGCCGACATCGCCCTGCAGCAGCCGCAGCATCCGTTCCGTCCCCGCCATGTCGACGAGGATGTCGGCAACGGCCGCCTGCTGGCTGCCGGTCAGCGTGAAGGGCAGGGCGGCGCGCACGGGCCCGCTCAAGGCGCCGGTCGCCCGGACCGGGACGCCGGGCATGCGCCGCAGCCGCTGGCGCACCAGCGCCAGCGATACCTGGCCGGCGAGGAACTCGTCATAGGCCATGCGCGACCGCGCCGGCGCGCGCGGATCGAGGTCGAGCGCATCGCGCGGGTCGTGCAGCGCCAGGAGGCTGTCGCGGACGCTCGAAAAGCCGTGGCGTTGCATCACGCCCGGATCGATCCATTCGGGAAATTCCGGCACGCGTACCAGCGCCGCCTCGATCGAACGGCGCAGCACCTTCGCCGAAAGCCCGGCCGTCATCTCGTAGACCGGCTCGACCGGCGGCATCGCCTCGCCGTCGCCGGCCTTCACCATATGGTCGGGATGCACCATCGAGGGCCGGCCGGCGAACCAGTCGACCTTGCCGCTGACCGTGACCATCTCGTCCACCGGCAGCGCCTTTTCCAGCCAGTTGCCCTTCACCCGGAAGAAGGTGAGCGCCAGCTCGCCGCTGTCGTCCACGAGATAGACGCGGTAGGGCTGGCTCGCCGATCCGCCCGGCTGGTGGCGGTCGACGCGGGCGGTGATCGTCGAGATCTCGCCCTCGGGCGCGTCCATGATCGCCGGCTGGCGACGCCGATCGATGATCGAGCGCGGCACGTGGAAGACGAGGTCGACGACGCGGCAGTCCTCGATCGTCTCCTGGCCCAAGAGCTTCGCATAGAGCGCGCCGACCTTCGGGCCGACGCCCGGAAGCGCGGTCAGCGGCGAGAACAACGGGTCGAGCAGGGCAGGGCGCATGGTGCGGTAGGGTGATCCCCGTGGGCGCGGCCCGGGACCGCGTCGAGACAACAGGCTTGGACATCGCGACGAGTCGCGACGCGCCGCGATGCCGTTTGGCCTAGGTGAAACGGGAATTCGCCCGATGGCAAGGCTGACAATCCGCTTTCCAGCGTTTATAGAGCGCGTGCGCGGCGAAGCGCCCCGCCGCCGAAGGAACCATGCCGATGACGGGTATCTCACGCAGCAGCGCCGATCTCGACCCACGCCGCCGGCGCATCCTGTTCCGCGCCTGGCATCGCGGCATCCGCGAGATGGACCTCGTCTTCGGTCAGTTCGCTGAGGCCGAAGTCGCGTCCCTGAGCGATGCCGACCTCGACGCGCTGGAAGCGATCATGGCCGAGGAGGACAACGACCTCGTCAAATGGGTGACCGGCGAGAGGCCGGTCCCCGACCGGTTCAGGACACCGCTCTTTGCCCGCATCGCCGCCTACCGGCCCGATTTTTCTCCTCCTGCCGAAGACTGACACGCTGACGATGATCCCCGGTTTTCATGCTGCGTCCCTCGCCAAAGCCACGCGCGAGCTGACCATCGGCCCCGTGCCCGGCGGCGCCGAGCCGCTGGTGCTCGCGGAACTGGCGCGCGGCGCCGGACCCGTCGCCTACATCCTGTCCGACGGCCAGCGCATCGCCGATGTCGAACAGATGCTCGGTTTCGTCGCGCCCGACATCCCGGTGCTGAGCCTGCCCGGCTGGGACTGCCTGCCCTATGACCGCGTCTCGCCGAGCGCCGACGTTTCCGCCCGGCGCCTGTCGGCGATGACGGCGCTTGCCGCCTTTCGCAAGGCACCGCACCCGGCCATCCTCCTCGTCACCGTCAACGCCGCCCTGCAGAAGATGCCGCCGGTGGCGCTGATCGAGGCTCTCGGCTTTTCCGCCAAGGCCGGTCAGGTCGTGCGGATGGACGCCATCGCTGAGCGGCTGCAGCGCAACGGCTTCGAGCGGGTCGCGACGGTGCGCGAGGTCGGCGAATTCGCCGTGCGCGGCGGCATTCTCGACGTTTTCGTGCCCGGCGCGTCCGAACCCGTCCGCCTGGATTTCTTCGGCGATACGCTGGAAACGGTGCGCTCCTTCGATCCGGCGAGCCAGCGCACGACGGCGCAGCTCAAGGGCTTCAGCCTCAATCCGATGAGCGAGGTGTCGCTGACGCCGGAGACGATCAGCGCCTTTCGCCGGCACTATCTCGCCCTCTTCGGCGCGGCGACCCGCGACGACGCGCTCTATCAGGCGGTCTCCGAGGGACGGCGCTATGCCGGCATGGAGCACTGGCTGCCGCTCTTCTTCGAGGGGCTCGAAACGGTCTTCGACTATCTCGAGGGTTTTCGCATCGTCACCGACGGCGCGGCGCGCGAGGCGGCGTCGGAACGCTGGAAGCTGATCGAGGACTATTACGACGCACGCGCCTCGGCGCAGGCGCCGTCGAAGGCGCAAGGGTCGCAGGGCACGCCCTACAAGCCCGTGCCGCCGCAGCAGCTCTATCTGTCGGATGCCCAGTTCTCGGACGGGCTTTCAAAGGCGCATGCGATCCGCCTCTCGCCCTTCAGCGAGCAGGCCGGCGAGGTGCGCGACGTCGTCGCGCTCGACGCCCGGATGGGCGTGCGCTGGGCGAAGGCGGCGAGTGAAAACCGCAGCGAAGCCGAGCGCGTCAACGTCTTCGACCAAGCGGTGAAATACATCGCCGACCGGCGTTCGAAGGGGGCAAAGGTGCTGGTTTCGGGCTGGTCGGAAGGCTCGCTCGACCGGCTGCTGCAGGTGCTTGCCGAACACGGGCTCGGCAATGTCCGCACCGTCGCCTCGCTTGCCGAGGTGTTCAGGCTCAAGCCGGGCGAGGCCGCGGCGGGCGTGCTGTCGCTGGAAGCCGGCTTCGAGCTCGGCGACCTCGTCGTCGTCGGCGAGCAGGACATCCTCGGCGACCGCATGGTGCGGCGTTCGAAGCGGCGCAAGCGCGGCGCCGATTTCATCGCCGAGGTCGCCGGCCTTGACGAGGGCGCGATCGTCGTCCATGCCGAGCACGGCATCGGCCGCTTCGTCGGCCTCAGGACCATCGAGGCGGCCGGCGCACCGCATGCCTGCCTCGAACTCGTCTATGCCGGCGACGCGAAGCTGTTCCTGCCGGTCGAAAACATCGAACTCCTGTCGCGCTACGGGGCGGAGGGATCCGACGCCATCCTCGACAAGCTCGGCGGCGTCGCCTGGCAGGCGCGCAAGGCGAAGCTGAAGAAGCGGCTGCTCGACATGGCCGGCGGACTGATCCGCATCGCCGCCGAGCGGCTGACCCGGCACGCACCGGTGCTGACCACGCCGGAGGGCCTCTACGACGAATTCGCCGCCCGCTTCCCCTATGACGAGACCGAGGACCAGCTGACCTCGATCGAGGCCGTGCGCGACGATCTCGGCGCGGGGCGGCCGATGGACCGGCTCGTCTGCGGCGATGTCGGCTTCGGCAAGACGGAAGTGGCGCTGCGCGCCGCCTTCATCGCGGCGATGAACGGCGTGCAGGTCGCGGTCGTCGTGCCGACGACGCTGCTTGCCCGACAGCATTTCAAGAGCTTTTCCGAGCGCTTTCGCGGCCTGCCGATCCGGGTGGCGCAGGCCTCCCGCCTCGTCGGCTCGAAGGAACTGGCGCTGACGAAGAAGGAGGTCGCCGAGGGCAAGACCGACATCGTCGTCGGCACGCACGCGCTGCTCGGCAACGGCATCACCTTCGCCAATCTCGGTCTCCTGATCATCGACGAGGAGCAGCATTTCGGCGTCAAGCACAAGGAGCGGCTGAAGGAGCTGAAGAGCGACGTGCATGTGCTGACGCTCTCGGCGACGCCGATCCCGCGCACGCTGCAACTGGCGCTGACCGGCGTGCGCGAACTGTCGCTGATCACCACCCCGCCGGTCGACCGCATGGCGGTGCGCACCTTCATCTCGCCCTTCGACGCGCTGGTCATCCGCGAGACGCTGATGCGCGAGCACTATCGCGGCGGACAGAGTTTTTACGTCTGTCCGCGCCTCTCCGACCTTTCCGAGATCCAGGATTTCCTCGCTGCCAGCACGCCCGAACTCAAGGTGGCGGTCGCCCACGGACAGATGGCGGCGACCGAACTCGAGGACATCATGAACGCCTTCTACGAGGGCAGGTACGACGTTCTCCTTTCCACGACCATCGTCGAATCCGGCCTAGACGTGCCCTCGGCCAACACGCTGATCGTCCACCGCGCCGACATGTTCGGCCTCGCCCAGCTCTACCAGCTGCGCGGTCGCGTCGGCCGCTCCAAGGTGCGCGCCTTCGCGCTCTTCACCCTGCCGGTCAACAAGGTGTTGACGACGACGGCCGATCGCCGCCTCAAGGTGCTGCAGTCGCTCGACACGCTCGGTGCCGGCTTCCAGCTGGCGAGCCACGACCTCGACATCCGCGGCGCCGGCAACCTGCTCGGCGACGAACAGTCAGGCCATATCAAGGAGGTCGGCTTCGAGCTCTACCAGCAGATGCTCGAGGAAGCGGTCGCCGAACTGAAGGGCGAGGAGGAGATCCACGACAGCGGCTGGTCGCCGCAGATCTCCGTCGGTACGCCGGTGATGATCCCCGACGACTACGTGCCGGACCTGCACCTGCGCCTCGGCCTTTACCGCCGCCTTGGCGAGCTGACGGCGCTCTCCGAGATCGACGCCTTCGGCGCCGAGATGATCGACCGTTTCGGCCCGTTGCCGGTCGAGGTGCAGCACCTCCTGAAGATCGTCTACATCAAGTCGCTGTGCCGCACCGCCAATGTCGAAAAGCTCGATGCCGGGCCGAAGGGCATTGTCGTGCAGTTCCGCAACCGCGAATTCCCCAATCCGGGCAATCTCGTCGGCTACATCGCGAGGCAGGGCTCGATGGCGAAGATCCGGCCGGACCACAGCCTGTTCCTGTCGCGCGATTTCCCGACGCCGGAGAAGCGGTTGCAGGGTGCGGCGGTTGTGATGACGCAGCTCGCCGAACTGGCACGCTGACAAAAAGGGAAACGGATTCAGCCCGTTGCCCGGATCTCTCGCCATTCAGCCTCACGCACCTGACGCAAGGCGAGCCTTGCCTTGCGTCAGGGCCAGCGCACGGCCGGCGGCATCGACGAGAGGATCGACTCGACATTGCCGCCGGTCTTCAGCCCGAAGATCGTGCCGCGATCGTAGAGCAGATTGAACTCGACGTAGCGCCCGCGCCGGACAAGCTGTTCGTCGCGGTCGGCCTCGGTCCAGGGCGTGTTGAAATTCTGCCGGACGATCTTCGGGTAGACGAGGCTGAAGGCCTTGCCGACATCCTGGGTGAAGGCAAAGTCGGCATCCCAGCCCCCGGCCTCCTCCGACGAATGCAGCCAGTCGTAGAAGATGCCGCCGGTGCCGCGCGGCTCGTCGCGATGCTTCAGGAAGAAATACTCGTCGCACCAGGCCTTGAAGCGCGGATAGTCGGCGACCGCATGGCGGCCGCAGGTGATCTCCAGCGCCTTGTGGAAAAGCTGCGTGTCGGGATCGGCCTGGGTCCGGCGCCGGTCGAGCACGGGGGTGAGGTCGGCGCCGCCGCCGAACCAGCGCGATGTCGTCACCACCATCCGCGTGTTCATGTGAACGGCCGGAACGTTGGGATTAACGGGATGGGCGATCAGCGAGATGCCCGAGGCCCAGAAGCGCGGGTCCTCTTCCGCACCGGGGATCTGCGCGCGGAATTCCGGCGAGAATTCGCCGTGCACGGTCGAGGTATGAACACCCGCCTTCTCGAACACCCGGCCGGCGATCATCGACATGCGCCCGCCGCCGCCGTCCGGCCGCTCCCAGTCCTTGGCGACGAAGCGGCCCGGCGGCTCGTCCGCCATCAGGCCCGCCGCCTCGTCCTCCAGCGCTTCGAAAGCGGCGCAGATGCGGTCGCGCAGGCTCTCGAACCAGGCGCGCGCCTGCGCCTTCTTCTCCTCGATGTCGTCGGGCAGGCCGGGGGGCAGATGCGGTCGTTCCATTCTCTCAAGGTTCCCGTTGCGGCCGCCGGGGCGGCGAAAACTGACTCGCAAAACGTGTCCGCCGATCCTATCTTCAAGTGCCGCTGAATGACAGGGGCGAGCAGCGACGTGCCGGCAAGGGAGGCGAAGGATGGCAGGCAAAGTGTCGGCGAGACCGCCGGGCCCGCCGCTCGATGGTCTGAAACGGCAGATCGAGCGGCACCGGAAAGCTGCGGGCGAGGGCGCCTTCGTGCGCGAAACCTTCCGCCTCGACCGCCAGGCCGCGCGGCTGAAGGCGCGCGAATGGTTCGACCGGTGGCCGAAGGCCGCCTACTGGACCGAGGTGGAAAGCTGGCGCCCGCTCGAGGGCGACGCCATCGAGTTCACCATGCGACGACTGCCGGCGGCGGATTGAGAGGGTTTTCGCGGATCTCGCCGGATCGCCGAAAATGTCCCGGGCCTTTGTTCCTGCCGCATTGCCAGACGCCGAAGCAATGCCGTTTCGGCTGGAAATGCCCTGACGCGTGTCGCGCAAAGCTGTGCGGCGGTTTTGCGAGACACGCGTAAAAACAAAGACCTAAAGCGCATGAGCGAATCTGGAAGATCGCGACACGCTTCAGTCGCGTTCACCCGTCACGCGGATCGCCTCGCCGGCGATCATCGCGGCCGCCATCGCGACGTTGAGCGACCGCATGCCCTCCACCATCGGAACAAGAATGCGCATGTCGGCGCTGTTGTGAACATGGTCCGGCACGCCGGCACTTTCGCGGCCGAACAGCAGGATGTCATCTGCGCGGTAGTCGACCTCGGTATAGGGCATCGCCGCCTTCGTCGTGGCGAGGACGAGGCGTCGCCCCTCGCCGCCGCGCCACGCCTCGAAGCGGCTCCAGTCGATATGGCGCGTCAGCGCGACACGGGACAGGTAGTCCATGCCGGCGCGTTTCAGGTTGCGGTCGGAGACGTCGAAGCCGGCCGGCCCGATGATGTCGACGCCAAGGCCGAGGCAGGCGGCAAGGCGCAGGATCGTTCCGGTGTTTCCGGGAATGTCGGGCTGGTAGAGGGCGAGTCTCAGCATGCGGCTTCCGTTCAGCAGGTCGATCGGCCTGTGCCGAATCGGCAACAGGCGGGAGGTGAGGGCAGGGCATGTAGCTGCGTCAATCTGGCATTTGAAGCGCAAACGTCGTAAGAGCAGCCATCCGCAACGCGAATCAAAGGAGGCCCGGATGCATCATATCGCGATCTCTCGCCTCCCCGATGCCCACCGCATCCGAATGGCCTGACGCCTAGGCCCCTGCGTTTCGTTTCTTTTCCTCGATGATCTCGACATGGCCCGTGCCGCGCTGAAGGCGCACCGTCCCGTGTCGCATGCCCAACCGGGAGTGTCTCATGTTCGGCTGGTTTGAATCCCGCCTCAATCCCTATCCGCCGGAAATCCCGACGGCGCCGCCCTCCGGGCTTTTCGCCTTCTGCTGGCATTATTCGCGCCAGGCGCTGCCGTGGCTGATGATCATGTCGTTCTGCACCGTGCTGATCGCGGTCGGCGAGGTGGCGCTGTTCCAGTTCCTCGGCGACCTCGTCGACTGGCTGTCGGCGGCCGACCGGGCGACCTTCCTCGAAACGCAGGGGGCGACGCTCGTCTGGATGGGCGCGCTGATCCTCGTCGGCCTGCCGCTCGTCGTCGCGATCGATTCGCTGATGATGCACCAGGTGCTGCTCGGCAACTATCCGATGATCGCCCGCTGGCAGATGCACCGCTTCCTGCTGCGCCAGAGCGTCGGCTTCTTCGCCAACGAATTCGCGGGCCGGGTCGCGACGAAGGTGATGCAGACCTCGCTTGCCGTCCGCGAGACGGTGATGAAGATCCTCGACGTCTTCGTCTATGTCGTCAGTTATTTCATCTCGATGCTCGTCGTCGTCGCCGCGGCCGACTGGCGGCTGGTGACGCCGCTTGCCGTTTGGATCGTCGTCTATGTCGGGATCCTCGCCCATTACATCCCGAAACTGCGCCGGATCGCCAGCGAGCAGGCCGATGCCCGCTCGATGATGACTGGCCGGATCGTCGACAGCTACACCAACATCACGACGGTGAAGCTCTTTTCCCATGCCGGGCGGGAGGAGGCCTATGCCCGCTCGGGCATGCAGGAATTCCTCGACACCGTCCACCGGCAGATGCGCAAGGTAACGGCGCTGCATGTGCTCGTCTACCTCAACAACTGCGTCGCGCTCTTCGCCATCGCGGCGCTCGGCATCCATCTCTGGCTGACGAGCGCGGTGACGATCGGTGCGGTCGCGATCGCCACCGGCCTTGCCATGCGCATCAACGGCATGTCGCAATGGATCATGTGGGAAGTCTCGGCGCTCTTCGAGAACATCGGCACGGTCTATGACGGGATGGGAATGCTGACGAAGGAACACGACATCGTCGACGCGAAGGCGGCGCCGGCGCTTGCCGCGCCGAAGGGCGCGATCCGCTTCGAGAACGTCCGCTTCCACTACGGCAAGGCGAAGGGCGTCATCGACGATCTGACGCTTGACATCCGCCCCGGCGAGAAGATCGGTCTCGTCGGCCGCTCCGGCGCCGGCAAGACGACGCTGATGAACGTGCTGCTGCGCTTCTACAATCTGGAGGCCGGCCGCATCCTGATCGACGGCGTCGACATTGCGACCGTGACGCAGGACAGCCTGAGGGAGACCATCGGCGTCGTCACGCAGGACACCTCGCTGCTGCATCGTTCGATCCGCGACAACATCGCCTATGGCCGGCCGGAGGCGACCGACGCCGAGATCGAGGCGGCGGCCCGCAAGGCGAACGCCTGGGACTTCATCGTGACGCTGGAGGACAATCAGGGACGCACGGGCCTTGATGCCCAGGTCGGCGAACGCGGCGTCAAGCTCTCCGGCGGGCAGCGGCAGCGGATCGCGATCGCCCGGGTGTTCCTGAAGGATGCGCCGATCCTCGTTCTCGACGAGGCGACCTCGGCGCTCGATTCGGAAGTGGAAGCGGCGATCCAGGAAAACCTCTTCGCCCTGATGCAGGGCAAGACGGTGATCGCGATCGCCCACCGCCTGTCGACGCTGACGGAGATGGACCGGCTGGTGATCCTCGAGCGTGGGCGCATCGTCGAGAGCGGCTCGCATGGCGAGCTCGTCACGCGCGGCGGGCTCTATGCCGACCTCTGGTCACGCCAGTCCGGCGGCTTCATCGCCGACGACGCGGAGGCGGCGGCCGAGTAAGGATTTCGCCTGCGGCCCTTCGATGTCTGCGAAGCGTGTGGCAATCTTCCGGATTGGCCCTTACGCTTCAGATCTTCGTTTTCACGCATGTCCCGCAAAACCGCTGCACAGTTTTGCGGGACATGCTTTAAATCGTCTCCTCAGGCGGTGCCGTCCGACCGCCGGAGGTGTTCATTGCGGCAAGGCGCCGCAGCGTGCAGGAGAATACATCATGACGCGCCGCTACGCTCTCGACCATATGGCGCTGCTCGTCCGCGACGTCGAACGCAGCGTCGCCTTTTACCGCAACGTCCTCGGACTGGAGGAGGTCGACCGGAAAGCCGGAAGCGCGAATGTGCGCTGGATGGCACTCGGCAACGGCGACACGATCCATCTGATCGAACGGGACTTCGGCGCCACCCATGTGACGAAAGATACGCATCTGGCCCTTTCGACCCCCGATTTCGACGCGCTGGTCGCGGACCTGACCGGAAAGGGCATCGCGTTCGAGGACTGGCTCGGCGCCCGCGGCCAGGTCTACCTGCACCGGAACGGTTTTCGGCAGATCTACCTGCAGGATCCCGACGGTTACTGGATCGAGGTGAACGACAGGGTCGACGGGTGAGGAGGTGTTTGTGAGCTTTCCTATCCTGCAACAGAGACCCGTATACCGAAATGATTTCGACGCGTGATGGGATTTCAAAATCAGAGGAAATTCCGACGCGTCGTTGCGGCGAGATGACCGCGGCGGGTACTCAGGACGATGGCGACGAAGACAACGAATGCCGCTCAGATCCGGCAATTCTTTGCGCTGGCTTCAGCAGCGGCTTTTGAAATCGGGGTTTGCCAGTCAGACTTCCGCCTTCCGCCGGACTTTTCGAAAGTTCCATAATCTATCTTATGCGATTGGGATTGATAGCGATAAGCGAGCGCGATCTGCAGCTGATCAAAGTTTTGTCGAAGGTGGTCGCTGACCGTATGACTATGATAACGGCGGCACATTTGCTTGCCTTGAGTACGCGCCAGGTGCGTCGGTTGTTGACCCGGATGAGCATTGGTGGTGCCGCATCGATCCGCCACAAGGCGATCGGACGTCCGTCAAACAATCGGATCAGCGACGGCGTTCGGGATTACGCAGTGACGCTGGTCCAGGAAAGTTATGCAGACTTTGGCCCGACCCTAGCGTCTGAGATGCTGGCCGAGCGCGATAGATTGCGTGTGTCGCGCGAGACGTTGCGCCGTTGGATGATCGATTCCGGGATATGGTTGTAGCGCAAAAAACGCCGGACGTTTCATCAGCCATGGTTACGGCGCGAAGCTTATGGCGAGCTGGTGCAGATTGATGGCTCCGACCATCGCTGGTTCGAAGACCGTGGCGATCCCTGTTCGTTATTAGTGTTCATCGACGATGCGACCGGCAAGTTGATGCAATTGCGGTTTGTGCGATCGGAAAGTGCGTTTTCCTATTTTGAAGCTCTAGGGCTGTATTTGCGTGAGCACGGTGCCCCAATCGCGTTCTATTCAGACAAGCATTCGGTGTTCCGAGTGGCAAAGAAGGATGCCAAGGCCGGCCAGGCCATGACCCAGTTCGGGCGTGCGCTTTGCGAGTTAAACATCGAGATTCTCTGCGCAAATTCGAGCCAAGCAAAGGGTCGTGTCGAACGGATGAACCGGACATTGCAGGATCGATAACATGGAGGCTGTCAACGCGTTTCTGGCGAGTTCATGAGCCGGTATAATGCTCGATTTTCCATCGTTTTCATTTGAACGCAAGCGGATCATGCTGACGCAGACCGACGTGACGCGTGGTTTGGTTGGCCGCTATGTCGAGACCTACGCCTATGCGGATGGTCGCCTCGATGTGCGCTGGAAAGGATATTCCCTACCCTATACGGTGTTCGACAAGGACCAGCGGGTGACGCATGCGGCCATTACCGAGAACAAGCGGCTCGGTGATATTCTGGCTTACATCAAGGAGCGTCAGGACCAGCATGTGCCGCCGGTCGTCAAGACCAACAGCGAGAAGATCGGTTACCAGCCACGGAGTCGAAAGCCAGGACGGAGCACGGACTTCATGAACGATCCGGCGGTGATTGCCCGGCGCAAAAAGGCGCTGTTGGAGCAGCAAGCTGCGGAGTGAACTGAAGGTCGAATAGCCTCAAGCTAAAGCCGAAGAGGTGTGTATACCACCCGCCCCGATCTGATCTTGCAAGCGGGATCAGCCACTCAGATCGGGGCTGGTCGGTGTGCCGTATGGCGATCAGTCGGACATTTCTACTTTGCAAACCGGCGGACATTTCAACATCGCGGCCACATCCGCAGGATGCTTTGGCGAACTGGTTATTCATGGGACCAAGGCTTTTCCGCGGCTCGCCTTCTCAAGCACGGGCGCTTTCGTTCTATTCATGAGTCGGAGAAGGACCGAACGAGCGGACTGACGCAATTCGGAAGGGCGCTTTATGGGCGAAATTGACACCATCTGTGCCAACACCCCACAGGCCAAGGGCCGTGTGGAACGTGTCAACCAGATATTGCAGAATCGAGTCGTCAAGAAGATCGGCTTCCCGGCATCGAAACGATCGAGGCCGCCAATGCCTATGCGCCTAAGTTCATTGCGGATTTCAACGCACGTTTGGACAAGCAGCCTCGTAATCCGAAGGACATGCACCGGCCCTTGACCGAATTGGAGCCCTATTCAGCTTTGACACGGATGGGAGATTGTCGCCTCGAACCGCAAAGCACCATCCCTGCCCCCGAAAACCGCGACGCCAAGCCGGCTCGCGGTTCGTTAAATCGACGATCACAGGCCGGTGTTACCCGGCCTGTGACGCCATCTCCGTCAGGCGAAGAGGACGAAGTCGCGGGCCGTGACGCTCTCGACGTCGGCGAGCGTGACGATGGCGATGCGGCCTCCCGCGGCCGCGCCGTTCTTGTCGATCGAGAAGAGGCCGGTATCAGTGTCGAACAGAAACACCGGGCCGGTCCCGCGGGCGACCGGAACGTCGTCGACGATCAGCGTCGTCCCGTCGCGCAGGATGAAGTCGTCATCGAGGTTGAAACCGTCGCGGGAGATGCGGATCTTGTCGCGTTCAGCGGCGCTGAAATCCGTGATCGTGTCGCCGCGGTCCGCGATGTTCTCGAAGACGAAGAAGTCCGTCCCGTCGCCGCCCGTCAGCGTGTCGCGGCCCTTGCCCCCGGTGATGATATCGCGGCCGTCGCCGCCGTCGATCTCGTCATTGCCGACCTCGCCGTTCAGGATGTCCGCACCGCCGCGCCCTTCGAGCGTATCCGCGCCGCGACCGCCGAAGAACTGGTCTCGGAGATTGCCGCCGAAGGCGGAATCGGCGCCGGACGAGAACTGGAACCGTTCGATGCTGACGAAGGTATCGCCTTCCGCCTGGCCGCTGTTGTCGTCCGGGCTCAGCCGGTCGAGCGTCACCACCTTGGTGTAGAAGACGGTGTCGGTGCCCAGGCCGCCATTGATGCGGTCGGCACCATTGCTGCCGAGGATCGTGTCGTTGCCGCCGAGCCCGTTGATGATGTCGTCATCCGGGGTGCCCGCGATGCGCGGGTCGTTGCCGGGCGTGCCGAGGATGGGTTCGTCGACATTGGTCAGGCGCACGGTGATGTCGAGCGCGCCCGATGTCAGGCTGCCGTCGGTCGCGCGCACCTGCAGAGTCCGCGTCGCGCCCGCCTCGAAGTCGAGATTGGCGCCGTTGGCGACGACGAGCCGGTTTCCGCTGATCGCAAACAGCGAAGAGCCGCCGACGATCTCGAAGCCCGGCGCCGTCCCGTCCGGATCGACGGCCGAGAAGGTGCCGATCACGGTGCCGCCGGCGGAGTTTTCGGGGATCGGGTTGCCGGCGAAGCTCGGCGTTCCCGGCGCCTCGTTGACGTTGCCGATCTGCACCGTCACCGTCGTCGGGCCGGAGGAGGCGCCGGAAGAATCGATCGCCGAGACCTGGAAGGACCGGGTCGATCCCTGCTCGAAGTCGATATTGGCGTTCGGGTTGAGGATCAGCTGGTTGCCGGCGATCGAGAACAGCGCAAGCCCCGCGGCATCGAGCTGGAACGTCACGGGATTGCCGTCGGGATCAGCCGCTGCGAGCGTGCCCACGACCGTCCCTTGCGTCGCGTTTTCGGCAAGCGGACCGGCATTCAGCACCGGCAGCGCCGGCGGCGCGTTGAGCAGTGTCGCGGCCGAGCGGGTCTGGTCGGCGAAGACGAAGGTCTCGACCTGCGTGACCGTGTCCGTGCCGTCGAAGTTGGCGCCGCGCAGATCGACGAGCTGAAAGCCGGCGCCGGCCACGGTGATCTGGTAGTCGGACTTGTTGCCGGAGAGAACCAGCGTGTCCGCACCATTGCCGCCGTCGAAACTGTCGTTGCCGTTGCCGGCGATGAAGGTGTCGTTGCCGTCCCTGCCCTCGATCGTGTCGCGGCCGAGGCCGCCGTCGATGACGTTGTCGCCGTTGTTGCCCCTCAGGACGTCGCCGCGGCGGCTGCCGATGATATTCTCGACCTCCGAGAATGTGTCACCCGCCGCATCGCCGGTGTTCGATCCTGGGTTGAGCAGGTCGACGGTAACGCCGGTGACCGCGCCGGCCGCCGTGACGGCGGTGGAATAGGAGACCGTGTCGATGCCGAGGCCGCCGTTCAGCTGGTCGGCACCCGTGCCGCCCTCGAGGATGTCGTTGCCGTCGCCGCCGCTCAGCGTGTCGGCGCCGCCCCTGCCGAACAGGGTGTTGCTCTCGCCATTGCCGGTGATCACATTGGCGGAATCGGAACCGACGACGTTTTCGATGCTGATATAGGTGTCGCCCTGCGCGTCGCCGGTGTTGGCGGCATTGTTCTGCAGGTTGATGTTGCCGGTGCCGAAGCGGCGAAGCTCCACCGTGTCGATGCCCCCTCGCCCGTCGAACGTGTCGCCGGCGGCACCCGAGATGTTCAGGAACCGGTCGTCGAATTCGCCTCCGCGGATCTGGTCGGCAAAGACGGTGTCGATCGCCCAGATCGCCTCGACGCCGACGATCTGTGTTGTCAGCCCGTCGATGGTGACGAGCGTGGTCGGATCGACGCCATAATTGACGCCGCGGCCGACGAATTCGAAATCGATCACGGCCGTGTCGATGCCGGTTCCGCCGTCGATCAGCCGGTCCGCATCGAACCCCGTTCCGGCATAGATCGACTGCAGGCCGACCAGATAGCTTTCCGGCGCGTTTCCGGTGCGTTGGAAATGGCTGAAGAAATTGGTCGAAACGATGAAGTCGTTGCCGTCGCCGCCGTTCAGCGTGTCGACGCCGGAGCCACCGAAGACGAAATCGTCGCCGCCGCCGCCGTCCAGCGTGTCGCTGCCGCCCTCGCCGTAAAGCCGGTCGTTGGCCGCGCCGCCGGTGATCTGGTCTCCGGTCGCGACATTGCTGCCGCGGACCCAGACCTGCTCGACACTGTCGAAATTGATGTTCTCGCCCGGCAGGTTGAAGGTGGAGCCGCCGAGCGTGAACGTGACCGCGGTCGTGCGGTAGGAAAGGTCGAGCACGGCCGTGTCGAAGCCGTTGCCGCCCGAAATGCTGATATCGGCGACAGGCGTCGGGTTCGCGGCAATCGCCAGGCTCAGGGCATCGAACCATTCGTCGAGCAGGAACTGGCGGTCGCGCGGATCCTGGATCTGCGCGGCACCGCCGACGAAGTTCGCCGTGCCGTAGTTGAAATAGGCGAGGTCGACGGCTTCCGACGAATAGATCAGCACGTCGTCGCCGTCCTCGCCGGCAAGCGTGTCCGCGCCGCTTTCGCCGATGAGGAAGTCGTCTCCCGCCCCGCCCCGCAGGATATCGTTCCCGCCGAAGCCGAAGTACACGTCCGTATTGGGCGAACCGAACAGGTTTTCCACCGTGTTCGCGCCGAATTGTATGTCAACACCTGTCGTGAATTGAACCAGCGTGAAAGCTTTGGCCATGATTTTCCACCCCATACAGACGCGAATTGAAGGACAAGACGTTTGGAGCCAGACGGCATGATGCACTGCAAGGCGATTTTTATTGCATTGCAATATGACATGAATTTTAAAACATCGACTTAAATTAATTAATTCTTAGAATATACGCGATTTCGAATTTTTCAATCCGCTAACGTGCAGGCCCCCTAAAAAGGATCGCAGGCGTTTCTTCCCCGTCCGTGGCCGGGCGATGCTCCGGCGCCGGGTGCAATTTTTAGGAGGCTGGACGACGAAACTCTGATCCGCCGTTACCGTATATGCGTAGACGGCACGACAGAAACGCCGACGGTCAGGACGCATGAGATCAAGCACTTCCCCCGCCATCCTCTGGTTTCGCAAGGACCTCAGGCTTTGCGACAACGCCGCCCTGAGCCAGGCCTCGGCGGAAGGAAGGCCTGTCGTCGCGGTCTATATCCGCGAGCCGGCGGAGACCGGCAACGGTCCCCTCGGCGCGGCGCAGGCGTGGTGGCTGCATCATTCCCTGACGGCCCTTGCCGGGGCGCTGTCGAACAGAGGCAATGCGCTGATCCTGAGGTCGGGACCGGCGGCGAAGGTGATTGCGGAACTGATCCGTGAAACCGGGGCGACAGAGGTCTGCTGGAACCGCCGCTACGATCCGCACGGGATCGCCGTCGACGGGCCGCTGAAGCAGGCACTGTCGCGCGACGGCGTCACGGTCAGCAGCTTCTGCGGGCAGCTCCTCCACGAACCCTCGGTGCTCAAGACCGGATCGGGTGGCCCCTACAAGGTCTACTCGCCCTTCTGGCGCGCGCTTGCCGCCGGCGAGGAGCCGCCGACGCCTTTCGATCCGCCCCGGCGCATCGCGGCGCCCGAGTCGCTGCCGCCCTCCGAGACGCTTTCCGACTGGACGCTGCTGCCGAAAAAGCCGGACTGGGCGAAGGGTTTTTCGGATCTCTGGTGCCCCGGCGAGACGGGCGCGCTCGCGAGGCTCGCCGCCTTCGTCGACGACGGGCTCGACGGTTATGCGACCCGGCGCGATCTTCCGGGGGCGGACGGCACATCGATGCTGTCGCCGCATCTCGCCCTGGGTGAAATATCCCCTGCCCGGCTGTGGCACGCCGTATCGGCGCGTTCAGACGTCGCCGAGAATGACAGGCTCGTCTTTCGCAAGGAAGTCGTCTGGCGGGACTTTTCCTACCACCTGCTGTTCCACAATCCCGACATGGCCCGGCGGAACCTCGATGACCGCTTCGATGCATTTCCGTGGATTTCGGACGGCGCGAAACTGAAGCGCTGGCAAATGGGCCGGACCGGATACCCGATCGTCGACGCCGGCATGCGCCAGCTCTGGACGACCGGCTATATGCACAATCGTGTGCGCATGATCGCGGCCTCCTTCCTGATCAAGGATCTGATGATTGACTGGCGGCAGGGCGAGGCCTGGTTTCGCGACACCCTCGTCGACGCCGACCCCGCCTCGAATGCGGCCAGCTGGCAGTGGGTCGCCGGCTGCGGCGCCGACGCAGCGCCGTTTTTCCGCGTCTTCAACCCGATCCTTCAGGGCGAGAAATTCGATCCGGACGGCAGCTATGTGAAGACCCATGTCCCGGAACTGGCGAAGCTTCCGCCAAAATACCTGCACCGTCCTTTCGAGGCACCGAAACCGGTGCTGGAGGCGGCGGGCATCGTGCTCGGGGATACCTATCCGAGGCCCGTGGTCGATCATTTCGAGGCGCGTGACCGCGCGCTCGCCGCCTATCAAGCCGTCAAGGATGCCGCATGAACGCTCCCGTTCTACTTCGTCCCGCCACCTTCGCCCCGCGCCGGCTCAGGATCGCGGTGATCGGCTCGGGCATATCCGGCAGTGCCGCCGCCTGGGCGCTGGATCCTGTCCATGACGTTACTTTGTTCGAGAAGGATGCGCGTCCGGGCGGCCATACCGCGACCGTCGACGTCGATTATGACGGCTGCCGCATCGCCGTCGATACCGGGTTCATCGTCTATAACGAGACCAACTATCCGAACCTGACCGCGCTCTTTGCCGAACTCGGCATCGCCACCCATGCCAGCAATATGAGCTTCTCGCTGTCGCTCGACGGTGGCGTGATGGAGTGGAGCGGCGATACGCTGTCGACCATCTTCGCGCAGAAGCGCAACCTGCTGCGCCCGTCCTTCCTGTGGATGCTGCGCGAGATCCTGCGCTTCAACCGGCTCTGCCTTTCCGACCGGGATGCCGGGCTGCTGGGCAGCCTGTCGATCGGCGACTACCTGCTGATGCGCCGGTTTTCGCCCGGCTTCACGCAGAACTACCTGATCCCTATGGCGGCAGCGATCTGGTCGATGAGCGTCAGCCGGATGATGGAGTTTCCGGCCGAACACTTCGTCAATTTCTTCGACAATCACCGGCTCGTCCATCGCACGCCCCATCCCTGGCGGACCGTGACGGGCGGCGCGCGCACCTATCTCGACCGGCTGCTGCGGCCGCTCGGGCGGAAGGTCCGGCTCGGCTGCCCGGTCAGGGCGGTGCGGCGCGATCCGCTCGGCGTGATCCTCAGCCTGCCGGACGGCACGGAAGAACGCTTCGACAAGGTCGTCTTCGCCGCCCACAGCGACCAGACGCTCGCCATGCTTTCGGATGCGACGCCGGCTGAACGGCAGGCGCTTTCGACCGTGCCCTACCAGCCGAACCGCGTGATCCTCCATCGCGATCCGGGCCTGATGCCGAAGCGGCGCAAGGTCTGGGCCTCCTGGAACTATCTCCGCTCCAGCCGCGACGACGGCGAGCAGAACGTCGCGGTCACCTACTGGATGAACCGGCTTCAGGGCATCGATCCCGCCTTCCCGCTCTTCGTCACGCTCAACCCGGAGCGCGAGCCGCGCGACGACCGCGTCTTTGCCGAATTCCGCTACGATCATCCGCAGTTCGACGGCGGCTCGATGGCATCGCGCGGCCTGCTGGCGTCGCTCCAGGGCGTAAACCACGCCTATTTCGCCGGTGCCTGGACCGGCTATGGCTTCCACGAGGACGGGCTGACCTCGGGGCTCGCGGCGGCCGAGGCTCTCGGCGGCGTCATTCCCTGGCGCAGCCGCCTTCCCGTCTTCGCCGAGGCGGCCGAATGACGAAAACCGCGCCCGGAGCGGACATGGCGCGAAACGGCGCGCCTCCCGGCGCGGCGGCAGTCCTTTTCGATGGCATCGTGATGCACCAGCGGATGAAACCGGTCGGCCACCGCTTCCGCTACACCGTCTTTTCCCTGATGGTCGATATCGACCGCCTGGATGAAGCCGACCGCGCAAGCCGGCTTTTTTCGGTCAACCGCAACAATCTCATCGCTTTCTTCGAGACCGATCACACGCAGGGTCGGGCGCCCACCCTTCGCGCCCATGCGGACGCGCTGCTCGCCGAGGCCGGCATCGTCGATCCGGCGGCCCGTATCCTGCTCGTCTGCTATCCGCGGATTGCCGGATGGGTGTTCAATCCCCTCGCCGTATACCATGCCTATGACGCCCAAGGTTTGCTTCTGGCGATGATCTACGAGGTGCGCAACACTTTCGGGGAGCGCCACACCTATGTCTGTCCGGTCGTTCGCGGCGAATTGCGGCCATCGGGACTGCGCCAGACCTGCGCCAAGATCTTCCACGTGTCGCCCTTCATCGACATGGAGATGACCTACCATTTTCGCATGCTGCCGCCCGGCCGCGAGATCCGCTGGCGCATCCTCGAGACCGACCGCGAGGGACCGCTTCTCGCCGCCGCCTTTTCGGCGGTCGCGCGCCCTCTTTCGACCGGCACCATCCTGCGCCTCGTCGCGCGCATCCCGCACCTGACGTTGAAGATCGTCGCCGGCATCCACTGGGAGGCGTTGAAGATCTGGGTAAAGGGTGTTGCCTATCGGCCGCGTCCTGAACAAGGCCCGCCGACAAGCGTCTGGCGCGGGGGAAGAAGAGGCGAAATTCCGTGCGGGAACGAATCCTTGCGGGGCGATTTGAATATTGGCGAAGCCGCGGAATGACGTTATCGTTCCGTTGCGTGAGGCAATGATTGCTTGAGGGTGGAGCCTGATGAGTACAGCGGATCCGTGTCACTTCGATTTCAACAACGCCGAACCGCTTTCGGTCGAGAATATCGGCCGGGCGATTGCGGGACTGCCGGCGCGGATGCAGCTCATCATGAAAGGCCTCGTGCACATGCAGGCCGGCAAGCTGGCGATGACGCTGCCGGATGGCCGGACGCTGCTGATCGAGGGGCGCCAGCCGGGCCCCTGCGCCGCCGTGCGCCTGCACAACTGGAACCTTCCCCACCGCGCCCTGACGGGCGGCACCATCGCCGTTGCCGAAAGCTACATGGACGGCGACTGGGACAGCCCCGATGTCGGCGCCTTCCTCGAACTCTTCCTTGTCAACACGGAGATCGGCGAGAAATTCCCGAACGGCGCGCGCGGCATCCTGAGGCTGCTCGAGAAATTCCGCCACTGGATGAACGCCAATACCCGCACGGGATCGAAGCGGAACATCTCCGCCCATTACGATCTCGGCAATGCCTTCTACCGGGAGTGGCTCGACGAGACCATGACCTATTCGTCGGCGCTCTACGCGAACGGCGCGAACGACCTCGCCTCCGCCCAGACGGCGAAGTATCGGGCGCTCGCCGAGGCCGCAGGGATCGGACCGAAGGACCATGTGCTGGAGATTGGCTGCGGCTGGGGCGGCTTCGCCGAATTCGCCGCGGGCGAGATCGGCTGCAAGGTTACGGGGCTGACGATCAGCCGAGAACAGTTCGATTTCGCCACCGCGCGGATGAAGAAGGCGGGGCTCGGCGACCGGGTCGAGATCAAGTTCCAGGACTATCGCGACGAACGGGCGACCTACGACCGGATCATCTCGATCGAGATGTTCGAGGCGGTCGGCGAGAAATACTGGCCGACCTATTTCTCCAAGCTGCGCGAATGCCTGAAGCCCGGCGGACGCGCAGGCCTCCAGGTGATCACCATCAAGCCAGAGGCCTATCGCGAATACCGCTCGAATCCGGATTTCATCCAGAAATACGTCTTTCCCGGCGGCATGCTGCCGACCCGCGACCATCTGGCCGATCACGGCCGCGCCGCCGGGCTGCGGCTGACGCGGGATTTCGGCTTCGGTCTCGACTATGCCCGCACGCTGGCGGAATGGCGCGAGCGCTTCTGGGCGGTGTGGGACCGGATCCAGCCGCTCGGCTTCGACATCCGCTTCAAGCGTCTTTGGGAGTTTTACTTCTTCTATTGCGAAGCGGGCTTCCGCGCTCGCAACATCGACGTGCGCCAGGTCGTCTATGAATGACGGGAGAGCGGCCGGGAAGGCCACCGGCCGCATCCCGCTTCTTGCCTATGCCCTTCCGGCCGCGCCGCTCGCGGCCTTGGGGCTGCCCCTCTACGCGCTTGTTCCGACCTATTACACCGAGACGATCGGCCTCCCGATCGCGGCCGTCGGCTGGGTCCTGCTGGCGATCCGCCTGTTCGACGCGCTGACGGATCCGGCCACCGGCTATGTCGCCGACCGCATCGCACCGTCCTTCGGCCGGCGTCGGAGCCTTTTCGCGCTCTCGCTTCCGCTCTGCGCCCTTTCCGCCCTGATGCTCTACTGGCCGCCCGCCGATGCCGGGCTCGGCTATCTGGGCGGATGGGGGCTCGTTCTGTCGCTCGCCTTCACGCTTGCGACCGTGCCCTATTCGGCCTGGGGCGCCGAACTCCTTGCCGATTACCATGGTCGCACCGGCGTCACGGCGACGCGAGAGGCGCTGACGCTGCTCGGCACGCTGGTCGCGATCGCCCTCCCCTTCGCCATCGGTTTCGAGCAGCCCGGCTTCTCCGGACTGGCGATGCTGGGCCTGCTTATCGCGGTGCTGCTGCCGGTTTTCGGCCTGGTCGCGCTCTGGCGGGTACCCGAGCCCGCAAATGCCACGCGGGCGCCGCTGCCGCTCGGCGCCGCGCTTCGCGCGCTCGCCGCCAACCGGCCGTTCCTGCGCCTGATCGCCGCGTTCCTGCTGAACGGGCTGGCCAACGGCATCCCGGCGACGATGTTTCTCTATTTCGTTTCCGCGCGGCTTGCCCTTCCGGACTGGCGTGGGCCCCTCCTCTTTCTCTATTTCCTCTGCGGCGTCGCCGGCGTGCCGCTCGCGGTCTTCGTCGCTCGCCGTCTCGGCAAGCACCGCGCCTGGGCGCTGGCGATGATCGGCGCCTGCCTCGTCTTCGCGCTTTCGCCGCTGCTGGCACCCGGCAGCCTTGGCGGCTTCGCCGCGATCTGCGCCGTCACCGGCGTGTGTCTCGGCTTCGACCTCGCGCTCCCCGCCTCGATACAGGCCGACGTCATCGATGCGGACACGGCGGACTCCGGCGAACAGCGCAGCGGCTTCTATTTCGCCGCCTGGGGCCTTGCGACGAAGCTCGCCCTGGCGCTTTCCGCGGGGCTCGTCTTTCCCGTGCTGTCGGCAGCCGGTTTCGATCCCGCTCCTTCGGCGCAAAACGACGCGACGGCCCTTTTCTGGCTCGCCCTGCTCTACGCCTGGGTGCCGATCGCGCTGAAGGCGATGGCGATTGCGCTCATGTGGAATTTTCCTCTCGACGAGCGCGTCCAGGCGGCGCTGCGCGCCCGCATCGGCTGATCTTTACCGCGAAGAACGAAATCCCTATGAGGGAGCGTGCGCTCTCATCAAGGACGATCCCGCATGCCGAATGCCTGGGCCTATCTCGCGCTCGCCGTTGCGACAGAGGTCGCCGGGCTGACGGCGATGAAACTGTCGACGGAAAGCGGCGGCTATGCCGGCCATCTCGTCATGTATGCGGCGATCGCGCTCTCCTATGTCTTCCTGGCCCGCGCGGTGAAGACGATGTCTGTCGGCGTCGCCTATGCGATCTGGGAGGGGTCGGGGATCGCGCTCATCACGCTCGTCTCCGTGCTCGTCTTCGGCCATGTGCTGACACTGCGGGAAATGATCGGCCTTGCCATGGCCGTGGCCGGCATCCTTTGCGTCAATGCCGGCGAAATCCATGACGATGGCGCGGAAGCGGAGGCGGGCGATGGCCGGAACTGATGCCTATTTCGTCCTGGCGGTCGTCGCAGGCGTTCTCGATGTCGCCGCCAATCTCGCCTCCAGCAAATCGGACGGCTTCGCCCGTAAGGGCTGGGGCCTCGCCTCGATCGTGCTGGTGCTGGCCGCCTTCGCCTGTCTCTCGGCGGCCGTGCGCGGCATGGAACTGGCGATCGCCTATGCCGTGCTCGGCGCGACCGGAATCTTCGGCACGGCCCTCTCCGCCCGCCTTCTGTTCGGGCAGAAGTTGAGGCCGATCGGATGGTTCGGCCTCGCCCTGGTCTTCGGCGCCGTCCTCGTGCTTCATTCGGCCTGACGGTGTCCAGGATCCGGAGCGTGCCAAGCGAAGGGAGAGGCTTGCCCTGACGCGTGTCGCGATCCTTCAGATTCGCTCCTACGCTTTAAATCTATGTCTTTACGCGTGTCTTTTCGCAAAACCGCTGCACATTTTTGCGAGACAGGCTTTAGCTTCGGGCGTCCCGCGCCGGCCGCCGGTTCCAGCCGGTGGCGCGGGCGACGAGCGGGAAGTAAAGCCCGTAGGGCAGGAACCGCAGCAGCTTCAGCACGAAGGTGAAGCGGCGGGGAAAGGTGATCTCGAAGCCCGGTGCGGCCAGTCCCGCGACGATGCGGCGGGCCGCATCGGCCGGTGAGACCAGCGCCGGCATGGCGAAGCTGTTCTTCTCCGTGGCGGGCGTGTCGACGAAGCCCGGATTGACCACCTGCAGGCGGATGCCCATCCGGTCGAAATCGAACTTCAGGCTTTCGGCCATGTTGATGAGGGCGGCCTTCGTCGCGCCATAGGCGGCACTCGTCGGCAGGCCGCCATAGCCCGTGACCGAGGACACGATGGCGATCTGCCCCTTCCCGCGGGCTTTCATATGCGCCACCGCCGGTACAAGGCAATTGACCACCCCGCCGAGATTCACCGAAAACGTCGTCTCGAACGCGGTCCGATCAAGCGCCTCTCCGTCGACGGGAAGGTAGACACCGGCATTGAGCACGGCGAGCGCCAGAGAACCGTGCTCGTATTCGATCGCCGAGATCACCCGTTCCATGTCGCGCGCGTCGGTCACGTCGCCGTCGAGAACGATGATGCGCCCTGGCCCGGTCGCCTCCTGCTGAAGGGAGACGAGACGGTCGTGGCCGCGGGCCGTGACCACGACCGTGAAGCCCTCGGCCGCAAGCCGCAAAGCCAGCGCGCGGCCGATTCCGGAACTTGCCCCGGTCACCCATGCGACGCCGTGCTCCGGGCGGGCCGTGAAGCGTGTCATCGGCATGTCATCCGATCAGGTCGCCGAAGAGCTGGCGCAGCGAGCCCGTCAGGCGCAACGGCGCATCGACCACGGCGAAGGCGATGCAGGGTCGTTCGTCCTCCGCCACCGGCCGATGGTCGACCGCATCGTCGGCGACGGAAATGTCGCCGCGACCGTAGCGGCCGATGCCGTCGTTGAAGGCACCATCAAGGACGAGCGTCAGTTCGCACCCCCCATGAGTATGCTTCGGCACGGCGCGCCCGGCCCGGATCCAGATGAGGTTGACCTCGCAGCCATCCAAGGTGCCGACCTCGAATTCCTTGAAGCCCGGGATCTTGGTCTTCCACGGAACGGTGTCGAGGTCCATGCCAATGAAGGAACGGATTGCGTCCGGCAGCACGCCCGTTGCCACGGAAGCGGCGGCAGGAAGGCGAATCACGGGATCAGCCACCGCGGATGCTTTGAAGATCGCGTCGAGTTTCGCATCCCGCGCATGAAGTGCGGCCGGAGGCGTGTCCTCGAGCAACGCGCCGGCGAAGGTCTCGAGCCGCTCCACCAGGGGATGATGGGCGGCGCGGATCTGGAGATGCGCCTCCACCAGCACGCGGGCGGGCTCCGGCAGGAGGCCTGCGGCATAATACGCCATCAAAGCGTCGACGGTGTTCAGGTTGTCCCGCAATCCTCTAGTCCTCAGCCAAACGTGCACTACTTCTTCGGGGTCACGATGACTATACGCCACGTCCGCGAGGGCGGATCAATTTCTTTCCCGGATCTCCGGCTTTTTCCGCAAGACGGATATTTTTTGCCGGGCGGCGGCGGCGGGCGAAACCAAATCGCTTGTGTTTGCGACGATCAGGGCACAAAACGCACGGGTGTCGCGATCGAAGGCGCCCGCCGACGCTGCGATGCTCCGCTCGTGTCTTGTCCTTCGCATAAGGTGCCCGCCATGTCCGTCCATTCTTCCGTCATCGACGCGATCGGCAACACGCCGCTCATCCGCCTCAAGCGTGCGTCGGAGGCGACCGGCTGCACCATCCTCGGCAAGGCGGAATTCCTGAACCCCGGCCAGTCGGTCAAGGATCGCGCCGCGCTGTTCATGATCCGGGCAGCCGAGCGGGAGGGCCTCCTGAAGCCCGGCGGCGTCATCGTCGAGGGCACGGCGGGCAATACCGGCATCGGGCTGGCGCTGGTCGCGAGCGCGCTCGGCTACCGCACCGTCATCGTCATTCCGGAAACGCAGAGCCAGGAAAAGAAGGACGCCCTGAAGCTGCTCGGCGCCGAGCTTGTGGAAGTGCCGGCGGTTCCCTACCGCAACCCGAACAACTATGTGAAGCTCTCCGGCCGCCTTGCCGCCGAACTGGCTAAGACCGAGCCGAACGGCGCGATCTGGGCGAACCAGTTCGACAACACCGCCAACCGCGAGGCCCATGTCGAGACCACCGCGCCGGAGATCTGGCGCGACACCGGAGGCAAGGTCGACGGCTTCGTCTGCGCCGTCGGCTCGGGGGGAACGCTCGCGGGCGTCGCCGCCGGGCTGCGCGCGAAAAACCCGGACGTGAAGATCGCCATCGCCGATCCGGACGGCGCGGCGCTCTACAGCTACTACACGACGGGCGAATTCGCCTCGTCGGGCAATTCGATCACCGAAGGCATCGGCCAGGGTCGCGTCACCGCCAATCTCGAGGGGTTTACCCCGGACTTCGCCTACAATGTCCCCGACAGCGAGGCGCTGCCGATCGTCTTCGGTCTCGTCGCCGACGAAGGCCTCTGCGTCGGCGGCTCCTCCGGCATCAACGTGGCGGGCGCCATCCGCCTGGCACGCGATCTCGGTCCCGGACATACGATCGTGACGATCCTCTGCGACTATGGTAATCGCTACCAGTCGAAACTGTTCAACCCCGACTTCCTCGCCTCGAAGGGACTTCCCGTTCCGGCATGGCTGACGGCGAAGAGCAGGATCGTGCCGCCCTACGAATCCGCTGGATAAGCATGCCATGACCAAAGGCCCGACTGCCGCCCTCTTCCGCGACGACTTCTACCTGTCCACCGCGGAGGCCGGTGTCACGGCCCTCCACGACGACGGCACGATCGAACTCGACCAGACCTGCTTCTATGCGACCTCGGGCGGCCAGCCCGGCGACAGCGGCTTTTTCGAACGGGCCGACGGCAGCCGCATCGCGATCGCGACCACGCGGCACGGCGACAGCAAGGACGTCATCCTGCATGTGCCGGAGCCCGGCGCGCCGCCGCTTCTCCTCGGCGAACGGCTTGTGATCCATGTCGATTGGCCGCGCCGCTACCGCCTGATGCGGATGCACACGGCCTGCCACCTCCTCTCCGTCGTCTGTCCCTACCCGATCACGGGCGCGGCGGTCGGCGAGGAGGAGAGCCGCGTCGATTTCGACATGGGCGAGACGATCGACCGGCAGGCGGTGACGGCGGCGCTGATGGAGCTCGTCCACGCCAATCATCCCGTCTTCCTCACCTGGATCAGCGACGCGGATCTGGTCGCCCATCCCGACATCGTTAAGTCGAAGAACGTCCGTCCCCCGCTCGGCCTCGGACGCGTCAGCCTCGTCTGCATCGGCGAGAATTCCGCCATCGACAGCCAGCCCTGCGGCGGGACCCACGTCTCGGAGACGCAGGAAGTCGGCGCGATCCATATCGCGAAGATCGAGAAGAAGGGCAAGGAGAACCGGCGCTTCCGCATCCGCTTCGGAGCGCCGGACGGCGACTGACGGATCCGGCGTCTCGACATCGGGCCGCAACCCTCTGTTTTCACGATCGTCCCCCTACCCTTCCTTTAGGAGAGCCACTTGACCTCTACGGACACCGACAGCCGTTTCATCGTCTCGGCCGACTGGCTCGATAAGCGCCTCGGCGACGGCGCCCTGCGCATCGTCGACGCGTCCTGGTATCTGCCGGCCCAAGGGCGGGACGCCCGGGCGGAATTCGCCGCCGCCCACATCCCCGGCGCCGTCTTCTTCGACCAGGACAGGGTCGTGGATCCGGACAGCGCCCTGCCCCACACGATCCCGCCCGCCGCGCTTTTCGCCGCGGAAGCCGGGCGCCTCGGCCTCAGCGCCGACGTTCCGATCGTCGTCTATGACGGCCCGGGCTATTTCTCGGCACCCCGCGCCTGGTGGCTGTTCCGCACCATGGGTGCACGCCAGGTCTATGTCCTCGACGGCGGCTTCGACGGCTGGCGCGCCGAGGGACGTCCGGTGACGGATGCGGTTCCGGCGCCTGGTCCGGCCGTGTTCGAGGCCTCCTTCGACCACGGCGCCGTTGTCCGTTTCGAGGCGATGCGCGCCATCGTCGACGGCGGAACGCGCCAGATCGCCGATGCGCGCGGTCCCGGCCGCTTCACCGGCGCAGAGGCCGAACCACGCGCGGGCGTTCGCTCCGGCCACATGCCCGGCGCGCGCAACCTGCCCTACGCCGCCTTCTCGGAGAAGGGCCGTTTCAAGGACGCGGCACAGCTGCGCGCGGTGTTCGCCGAGGCCGGCATCGATCTCGAAAAGCCCATTGTCACCTCCTGCGGTTCGGGCGTCACCGCTGCCGTGATCACGCTGGCGCTGCAATCGCTCGGCCATACGGAAAACGGGCTCTATGACGGTTCCTGGTCGGAATGGGGTGGCCGCAGCGACACGCCCGTCGCGACGGGAACGGCATGAGCCGGGCCGTGACCAATCGCATGAGCGAGACCCCGATCGCCGTTCGCGTCACCGCGCTGGAGATGACGGCGCCGCCGAAGCAGACCCTGCCCCGGCCGGTCAACATCCAGACCGCAGTGCTGCGCGTGCCCGAGATCACACCCGCCTACTACCGCTTCCTCTACATGCAGGTCGGCCGCCGCTGGCACTGGACGGAACGGTTGCGGCTCGACGATGATGCGCTGGCGGCGCTGCTCCTCGACAAGAGGAACGACGTTACGGTGCTTTACGTCAACGGCGCGCCGGCGGGCTTCTTCGAGCTTCGCCAGGAGGACGACGGGGTGGTGGAGCTCAGCCATTTCGGCCTGATGGCCCATGCGCTGGGCCATGGCCTCGGCAAGTGGTTCCTGCTGCAGGCGCTGCTGGCCGGCTGGTCGCTGTCGCCGTCGAAAATGACGGTCACGACCAACACGCTCGACCATCCGCGCGCGCTGCAGCTTTACCAGCGATTCGGCTTTTCGCCCGTCTCGACGCGGGATGCCGAGATCGTGCCGCTCACCGATCAGGAATGGTTCGAGCTGGCACGGCGGTTGTGAGCCGCGTCGCGGTCCACGCCCGTCGTGGACCGTTTGCCTGAGCGCAGGGCTGATTCGAACGAGGCCGGGCGGCCAGCCTTCCGTCTCTCAGACCTGCCGCGTCGCGACATCGTCGGCAAAGAGCGCAGGACCACTCTGGTCGACGATCTGCCGGCCCTTGCGCAGTGCCGCGTCGGTCGCTTCCGTCTCGGACTGGAACACGTCGGCGCGGATGTAGTGGCGGGCGCGGACCGTGCCGCCGACATCCTTCTCGATGCTCCCGGCGAGGCGATACTGCCCGCCCTCGCGCATCGGCGTGGCGCGGATCACCACGTCGTTATAGGGTTCCGTTTTGCCGGACGCGGCTGCTTGCGCGCCGTCACCGCCTCCGAAGCCGAAAAGTTTCGCAAAGAATGAAGCCATGCCTTTCCTCTATCATGGCGCCGCGTGCTGTCAAAGCCTTGCGCCGCATGGACAGCCTTCCCTTCGCCGCGCCGGTAGGCTAACAACGCTTCGCCGGACGACTCGTGCCGGCGATGCGGACGTGGCGAAATCGGTAGACGCAGCAGACTTTGACTGAATTGGAGTGCCCGCGGGGAAATCCGCGGTGCAGAACCGCTCAAAGTCGGGGAACGCTAAAGGGGAGACCCAAGGCCGATCCCGAGCCAAGCCCCTTGAAGGGGAAGGTGTAGAGACTGGACGGGCGGCGCCTAAAGCCTCTTTTGGCCATGGCGAAGGGACAGTCCAGACCACGAACGCCGAACGGCGGCGGCGAAAGCCGAAGTGGTACGAAAATCTGCCTCTCTGAGAGAGTACGGGTTCGAGTCCCGTCGTCCGCACCATTTCCATTTTTAAGGTCTGTTTGACCCGTTAACGCCTTGAATGGCATGGCGATTTTCGGTGTTCTAGGACTCTGTTTCCGGCAGTATTCGATGCGGTCTGCGAAGGCCAGTCTGAGCACCTTGCTGCGTAGTGCGATATTGCCGGTTTTCCAGAGTTTCCAAGGGTTTGCGAGGAAGGTCAGGGCCGGTTCTAGCTGGTCCTCGAATTTCCCTTTCGGCTCGGCCTGATGGCCAAGCTTTTCGGCAAGCACGATCTTGCTGCGCTCCAATTCCGAGATTTTGGCCTCGTAGCTGCGGATGACGGTCGGGTTGGACGCGTCGAGGATTCGCGACAGCAGCGTCTCGATCTGCTTCTCGATGGCCGCGGCCTTGCGGCGGCAAACACGGCGCGCGTCACGGCGAACAAGATCTGCGTCGGCTGCAACCGTCAGACAAGGTCGCCGATATCGTGCTCCGGACGGTCTCGCGGGATCGATTTACGATAGCGGTTGCGGGTTTTGGTCCGGCAAGGATGATGAGCAAAACGCCTTCTGCGTCCCGTGCTCCACGGCGAGGGCAGCGGCACGCCGCAATCGGCGCAGGCGGACATGCCAAGCAGCGCAAAGTCGTCGACAATGTCGTTTCGGTGAAGCGCCTTTCCGCCTTCATCCGGGGAAAATAGAATTGGACGCCCAGTTCCTTGACGGCTTCATCGAGATCACGGTCCGCCTTAGCCGCGAATGTCTCCTTCAAGGCGCTTCACTCCCCGGTACTGGTCATCTTCAACCCGTCCAACAGTGGCTGTGACTGATGCGAGAAGGCAGGGCGGACGTTGACCTTGCTGTCATTCGGGTAAGGGTGCCAACCGCCTTGGCATTCCTCCGGTGCCAGTGAATTCTTTTGCGTCGGCGGCATCGTCTCGCGTGCCACAGGCTTCCCGTGCATCGGGTTCATCGTCTCGGGGTGCGGACCGGAACGATAGCGGACTTTACACCCCGTCGCTCAGAAGGCTTCGAGATTGATGCCGACGGTGATGGCGCCGATCGGCTGGCCGGTTTCGGGATCGGTGATGGTCAGGCTCGCCTGGACCTGATTGGCATTGGTCGAATCGTCGCGCTGCGGCTCGTCGATGAACACCGCGCCGGCGCCGACGAGATAGGTCTTCTGCCATTTCGGCTCGTCGCCCTGCCAGTAGTCGGAAGTCGGCTCGCTGACGCCGGCATTCAGCCCGCGCGCATCCATGACAATGATCTCGGTGATGAAGCCGTTCGCGTCCGCCTGCCGCTCTGCGAGAAACTGCGAGAGCGGATTGTTGCGGATGGAATCGATCAGCGGCTTCGGCCGGCCGGTGAATTCCAGCCGCCAGCGCGCATCGAGTTCATCGATGTCCGGAAAGGTCAGGTAGGAATTGCGCAGGTTGAGCGTCTTCAGCGTCGAGACGATCAGCGGATCCTCGATCCAGGGACGCACATGCGTCTCGATATAGGCGCCGACCGGAGCGACATGCGCGTCGTTGGCGCAGGCGGGAAGCGCGCTCGTGCCGGCCAGCATCAGGGGAAGCAGAAGACCCTTGAGCAGATGTCCCGGCATCCATCCCACCCCGATTGCGTGTCGGCCCCGTCCTTTCGTGTCAGCCGCGCGTGCCCTTGGCGATCGGTTCCTGATAGGTGAAGCCCATGTCCCAGGGGAAATAGATCCAGGTGTCCTGGCTGACCTCCGTCACGAAGGTATCGACGAGCGGCCGGCCCTTCGGCTTTGCGTAGACCGCGGCGAAATGGGCCTTCGGCAGGAGTTCGCGCACCTTGGCGGCGGTCTTGCCCGTGTCGGTCAGGTCGTCGATGATCAGCACGCCGACGCCGCCGTCCCGGGTGAGGTCCTCGGAAATGCCCTTCAGCACGAAGAGGTCGCCTTGCGAGACATAGTCGTGGTAGGAGGCGATACAGACCGTCTCGATCAGCCGGATGTTGAGCTCGCGGCAGATGATGGCCGCCGGCACCAAGCCGCCGCGGGTGATGCAGACCATCGCCTTCCATTCCTGGCCGTTGTCGGCCAGCCGCCAGGCAAGCGCGCGGGCATCGCGGTGGAACTGGTCCCAGGACACGGGGAAGGCTTTTTCGGGAAGAGACATGCGACCGGCTCCGGCAAGGCATCGACGACACGGGGATGAGCGCCGGTGTACAATGGTTTTCATGCGGCGACCAGTGCCCCCGCCGTTCGCCGAAGGGCGTGTCTCGTCGCCGGAGGCATCGGTCGAGGGATGTCGCCGGGTGATATTGCCGAGGCGCGCCGGGCGCGCTAGGCTCGTCCCGATGGTTCCGGGCTCCAGAAGCCGAGTCCGGATGAAAAGGGAACATGGTGCGGACGACCCTCAACGGGGCCAAGACCATGGCTGCCCCCGCAACTGTGAGCGGTGAACGACGTCCAATGGCCACTGGCAATAAAGCCGGGAAGGCGGACCGAGTGACGAACCGCGAGCCAGGAGACCTGCCATCGCGCACCGGCGGCAACGCCTTTTCTGGATCCGACCGCGCGGTGGGCGCGGACTTGGGAGTTGAAATCATGCATATCGAACCGGGCGTCGTCGACGGCGCCAAAATCGTCCTGAGCTATGCCACGGCCGCGGCCGCCTTGGGGCTGACCGCCAAGATGGCCTATGACGGCGTGCGCGACAATGGCGGCACAGGCGCGCTTCTCCTGCGCAGCGCTGTTGCGAGCGCGCTCGTCTTCTGCTTCTTCGAGGTGTTCCCGCACCATCCCGTCGGCGTTTCCGAGGTGCATCTCATCCTCGGCTCGACGCTTCTCCTGATGTTCGGCGCCGGGGCGGCGGCGATCGGTCTTGCCGCCGGCCTGCTGCTGCAGGGCCTGTTCTTCGCGCCCTTCGACCTGCCGCAATACGGCATGAACGTCACCACGCTCCTCGTGCCGCTCTGGGGCATCAGCCTCCTGGCGAAGCGGATCATCCCGGCGGGAACGGCCTATGTCGACATCGGCTATCGCCAGGCGCTGGCGCTGTCGACGGCCTATCAGGGCGGAATCGTCGCCTGGGTGGCGTTCTGGGCGCTCTATGGCCACGGCCTCGCCGCCGACAATCTCGCCTCCATCGGCTCGTTCGGCCTTGCCTATATGAGCGTGATCCTGCTGGAGCCGCTGGTCGACCTCGCCGTGCTCGCCGCCGCCAAGACGTTCGGCCGCGCGAGCCGCGGGCCGCTCTTCACCGCCCGCCTGCACCAGCCGGCCTGACCGGCAGGTGAACGCCGGGACCGGTCCTGTCGCGTTGGCCGGTCCTGTCGCCTTTTCCGGTCCGGGCGAGAATATTGCGCGTCAGGCCGTGCCATCCTCTGGCGGGCCCGGCGCTTTCCTCCTATATTATTCTCGCGGTCTGCGCTTCCCGACAGGAACCACAATCCCTGGGGCCATACTCGATCCAACGGGAGCTGTCCCTGACCAGGCCCGTGGGCCTGGACATATGGCGCCCACCTACGTTTGTAGGCACCCAGGATCGTAACTCTCCATCGGTTGCGTGGATCGCACTCCCGACATGCCGGGCGGCCGGAGTTTGGCGCACGGAGGCTGGTGTTTCCTCAAGCCTCTGTGGCGTCGCCGGATCTGTCGTTCCCGTACAGACGATTTCCTGCTGGTGCCGTCGACGTGAGCAACTGGCGCGGAGCGTCATTTCTAATCCAGGCGATGATTGCCGGAACGGAAGCAAGCACCTCCGGGCATTTTTTGGTGAGATGGTCGTAGTTCGTCGCAATCCGTCGTCCGTTCTTTCATGTGCGGAACACGCGTTTCATCTTCGTCGTCAGACCACCGCGTGAACGGCCGATGGCCTGACAGGACTCCCCCTTCTGGACTGTTTCCATGCAGGCGGACACCGATGATCGTGCCGTCGACAAGCGCGCAATTCGAGGTCTTGATCGCCCGACAGGCCATGGAGAATCCGCTCGAACAGGCTCTTTTTCGCTCGAGGGCGGAACACCGAGTTCCAGAGACCGAATTCATCCGGACGATCGCGCCAGTGGGCCCCGACACGCAGCTTCCACATCATGGCCTCGAAAAGCAGGCGATCGTCAAAAAGCCATACGGCGGGGATCGCCGCCCCGGTGGGGCAGGAGCCGGCTCAGCCGCTTCCTTTGTTGCTCGTCCAACACGAAAGACGCAAGGCGCCTCCTCTGCAAAAGGACGAGGACACCTCGGATCCGGCGTCTGGCCCGATCTTGCTTCGATCAACGGGCGATCGGTGACGCTCCATCCTGGAGTTTTCATCCACAAGAACGTGTAAAGTTTTCCCTCCCTCGACAGCGTTTTCACGGGCTCCCGCGGCCAACCGATTGAATCTGCTTGCGTCGTGTCTTCCCCGTTTTCCACAGGCCAGACCACAATATCTGGTAGGAGAAGTCGGAGGCGGAAACCATGGCTTGACCGACTCGGGCGACGGCGCGTTAATGACGCCGTAACCGTGAGAGAACGAGGCGTGCGGCCCCGGCAGCGCGCCGTCTTGCGGGCAGAGCGCGGTTGTCGTGAAGCGGCGTCCCTTCGCAAAGATGTTGAAAAATGATGGGAACGAAATCTTCACTCTCGCGTTCCATCGGCAATGACACTATATATAGTGATCTCTGCCGACATTAACACAAGATAAAGGGTCATGATGGCCCGATCCCCCGCGCGTCAGGCAGCCATTCCTCCCGGTTGCCCGGAAGCGACATGTGCCGCGCTCTCCTGCGCGCTTGACCACGAAGACGAAGGACTGAGCCGATGCATATCGAACGTCGTTTCACCAAGGCGGGACAGCCGGCCTATGCGGAGATCGAATTCCGCAAGGCGACCAGCGAGATCCGCAATCCGGACGGCTCGATCGTCTTCCGTCTGGAAAACATCGACGTCCCGGCCCAGTTCAGCCAGGTCGCGGCCGATATCCTGGCGCAGAAGTATTTCCGCAAGGCCGGCGTTCCGGCGCGTCTGAAGCGTGTCGAGGAGAACGACGTTCCCGCCTTCCTCTGGCGCTCGGTGCCGGACGAGAAGGCGCTGAAAGAGCTTCCCGAGAACGAGCGCACCGGTTCGGAGACCGATGCCCGCCAAGTCTTCGACCGGCTTGCCGGCACCTGGACCTACTGGGGCTGGAAGGGCAAGTATTTCGCCTCGGAAGAGGACGCGGCCGCCTTCCGCGACGAGATCGCCTATATGCTCGCCACCCAGCGCGTCGCGCCGAACAGCCCGCAATGGTTCAACACTGGCCTGCACTGGGCCTATGGCATCGACGGTCCCGGCCAGGGACATTTTTATGTCGATCCCTTCACGGGCAAGCTGGTGAAGTCGAAGTCGGCCTATGAGCATCCGCAGCCGCATGCCTGCTTCATCCAGTCGGTCCAGGACGATCTCGTCAACGAGGGCGGCATCATGGACCTCTGGGTGCGCGAGGCGCGCCTGTTCAAATACGGCTCTGGCACCGGCTCCAACTTTTCCCATGTGCGCGGCGAAGGCGAGAAGCTTTCGGGCGGCGGCCGTTCGTCCGGCCTGATGAGCTTCCTGAAGATCGGCGACCGGGCCGCCGGCGCGATCAAGTCCGGCGGCACGACACGCCGCGCGGCGAAGATGGTCGTCGTCGACATGGACCATCCCGACATCGAGGCCTATATCGGCTGGAAGGTGAAGGAAGAGCAGAAGGTGGCAAGCCTCGTCACCGGCTCGAAGATCGTTTCCCAGCACCTGAAGGCGATCATGAAGGCCTGCGTCAACTGCGCGGCCGACGGCGACAAATGCTATGATCCGGCGGAAAACCCGGCGCTGAAGCGCGAGATCCGCGCTGCGAAAAAAGCGATGGTGCCGGAAAACTACGTCAAGCGCGTCATCCAGTTCGCCAAGCAGGGCTATACCGACCTCGACTTCAAGACCTATGACACCGACTGGGATTCGGAAGCCTACCTGACGGTCTCCGGCCAGAACTCCAACAACTCCGTCTCGATCAAGGACGATTTTCTGCGCGCGGTCGAAAGCGACGCGGACTGGAACCTGACCGCCCGCAAGGACGGCCGCACCGTCAAGACGCTGAAGGCCCGCGACCTCTGGGAGCAGATTTCCTATGCCGCCTGGGCCTCGGCCGATCCGGGGGTGCATTTCAACACGACGATGAACGACTGGCACACCTCGCCGGCCGCCGGTCCGATCCGAGCCTCCAACCCGTGCTCGGAATACATGTTCCTCGACGACACGGCCTGCAACCTCGCCTCGCTGAACCTGCTGCAGTTCAAGGATCCGGCGACGAAGAACATCGACATCGCCGATTACGAGCATGCCGTCCGGCTCTGGACGCTGGTGCTCGAGATCTCGGTGATGATGGCACAGTTCCCGTCGCGCGAGATCGCCGAACTCTCCTACGAGTATCGCACCCTTGGCCTCGGCTATGCCAATATCGGCGGCCTGCTGATGTCGTCGGGTATCCCTTACGATTCGAAGGAAGGCCGCGCCATCGCCGGCGCGCTGACCGCGATCATGACCGGTGTGGCCTATGCGACCTCGGCCGAGATCGCCCAGAAGCTCGGCCCCTTCCCCGGCTTCAAGCCGAACCGGGAAAGCATGCTGCGCGTCATGCGCAACCATCGCCGCGCCGCGTTCGGGGAGACGTCGGGCTATGAAGGCCTGTCGGTCAACCCGGTCGCGCTGATCCATGGCGACTGCCCGGACCAGGCCCTGATCGCCCATGCCAAGGAGGCCTGGGACAAGGCGGTCTCGCTCGGCGAATGGCACGGCTACCGCAATGCGCAGGTCTCCGTCATCGCGCCGACCGGCACGATCGGCCTCGTCATGGATTGCGACACGACCGGCATCGAGCCCGATTTCGCGCTGGTGAAGTTCAAGAAGCTCGCCGGCGGCGGCTATTTCAAGATCATCAACCGCGCCGTGCCGGAGGCCTTGCGGACGCTCGGCTATTCGGAGAGCCAGATCGCCGAGATCGAGGCCTATGCCGTCGGCCACGGCAACATCAACCAGGCGCCCGGCATCAATCCGGGCTCACTCAGGGCAAAGGGCTTCTCCGACGAGAAGGTCGCCGCGATCAACGCCGCCGCCAAGGCCGCCTTCGATATCAAGTTCGTCTTCAACCAGTGGACGCTCGGCGCCGACTTCCTCAAGGGAACGCTGAAGGTCACCGACGAGCAGCTCGCGGACATCGGCTTCAACCTGCTCGCCCATATCGGCTTCTCGAAGAAGGACATCGAGGCGGCGAACATCCATGTCTGCGGCGCGATGACGCTGGAGGGCGCGCCGTTCCTGAAGAACGAGCATCTGCCGGTCTTCGACTGCGCCAACCCGTGCGGCAAGATCGGCAAGCGCTATCTTTCGGTCGAAAGCCACATCCGCATGATGGCCGCCGCCCAGCCCTTCATCTCGGGCGCGATCTCCAAGACGATCAACATGCCGAACGAGGCGACCGTCGAGGATTGCAAGAACGCCTACATGCTGTCGTGGAAGCTCGGCCTCAAGGCGAATGCGCTCTATCGCGACGGCTCGAAACTGTCGCAGCCGCTGAACGCCTCGCTGATCGAGGACGACGAGGACGAGGATGCGCTGGAGGAACTGATTCAGGCTCCGGCCGCCGCGCAAGCCGTCACCGTCACCGAGAAGATCATCGAGCGGGTGATCGAGCGGGTCGTGCGCGATCGGGAAAAGCTGCCGAACCGCCGCCAGGGCTATACCCAAAAGGCGATCGTCGGCGGCCATAAGGTCTACCTGCGCACCGGCGAGTTCGGCGATGGCCGCCTCGGCGAGATCTTCATCGACATGCACAAGGAAGGCGCCGCCTTCCGGGCGATGATGAACAATTTCGCCATCGCCATCTCGCTCGGCCTGCAATATGGCGTGCCGCTCGAGGAATATGTCGAGGCCTTCACCTTCACCAAGTTCGAGCCGGCCGGGATGGTGCAGGGCAACGACGCGATCAAGAACGCCACCTCGATCCTCGACTATGTGTTCCGGGAACTCGCCGTCTCCTATCTCGGCCGCAACGATCTCGCCCATGTCGACACCTCCGATTTCGGCAATACGGCGCTCGGCAAGGGCATCCAGGAAGGCAAGACCAACCTCATCTCGACGGGCTGGACGCGTGGCCACAAGCCGACGCTGGTCGCCGGCGGCCCGCTGCCGGCCTCGGAGGCCAAGGGGGCCGCGACCGCTGCGCCTGCCAAGGCGTCCGGCGGCTCGAACGTCACGGCCTTTGCCGGCAACGCGGCGCGCAAGCTGGAACCGGCGGTGGCGATCTCCACGTCCGAGGTCGTCTCCTTCAAGCGCGACTACGAGGAGCGGGCAAAGGAACTCACCGAGGAGATCGCCGAGGACGCCGAAGCGGCAAGCGAGGAAAGCCCTTCGGTCACCGCCCTCTTCAGCGACAAGGCGCAGGCCGACGCGGCCGCCGCCAAGGCGGATGCCAAGAAGGTGGAGAACGAGCGCCGCATGCGCTCGATTGCTCAGGGTTACACCGGCAACATGTGCTCCGAATGCCAGAACTTCACGATGGTCCGCAACGGCACCTGCGAGAAGTGCGACACCTGCGGAAGCACGAGCGGCTGCTCCTGAGCGGCAATTTTGAAACAACCTCGTAACGATCATGCCGGGCGCCGAAGGGCGCCCGGATACGTTCGGGAAAGTCTGCAACGCGCTGTGTCGCTGTGATGGGCATCATCAAGGGGCACTGCGCTGGAGAGCAGTGCGGGCGGCGACAGCCGGCAATGTCGTAGCAGGGCGCCGATGGTTTCGCGTCGATGTCATGGCAATGTGATCAAAGCTCTCTACGCCGGCAGCGCATGGTCTTTGACGGCCATCTGGATGTGTGACCCGTGCACCCGTCCCGTGCCGCAGGTGGCCCGGATTCTAGAGCATTTCCAGCCGAAGCGTGATCGCTTCGGCGCCGGAGAATGCCGCAAAAAGAACGACTTGGAGCATTGAAGGTGATCCCGTGATCACCGGAAATGCTCTAAGTCCCGCGATCAAAACCGGAAAAGAGGCCCGCACCGATGTCCTCCCCGCCTGTTCAGACCATCCGGCCAGAGGGGACGACGGGCGAGGTTTTTCGCGCGTTTCTCAAACTCGGCCTCACCTCCTTCGGCGGGCCGATCGCCCATCTCGGCTATTTTCGCGACGAACTGGTGACGCGGCGTCGATGGATCGACGACGCGGGCTATGCCGATCTCGTCGCGCTCTGCCAGTTTCTTCCCGGGCCTGCCTCCAGCCAGGTCGGCTTCGCCCTCGGCCTGCTTCGGGCCGGCCTTCCGGGTGCGCTGGCGGCCTGGTCGGCCTTCACCCTGCCCTCCGCGATGCTGCTGGTCCTTTTCGCCGCCGCCACCCGCCTTGCCGGCGGCCCGCTTCTGACGGGCGCTGTCCACGGGCTGAAGCTCGTCGCCGTCGCCGTCGTCGCCCAGGCGGTCTTCGGGATGGCGCGCAGCCTCGCCCCGGACCGGCAGCGCGCCGGCATCGCGCTCGGCGCCCTCCTCGCCGCCATCTTCATAAGCGGCGCGATCGGGCAATTGGGGGCGATCCTCGCGGGCGCGGCAGCCGGCCTCGTCCTCTGCCGCGACCAGGCCCATCTGCCGCGAGCCGTCGGCCCCACCTTTCCCCTGCCGAGGCGGGCGGGTGCGGCCTGCCTCGCGCTCTTCCTGGTTCTTCTCCTGGTGATGCCGGTGTTGACCGCGGTGACGGGCGCGCCCGCGCTTTCGCTTTTCGATGCCTTCTACCGTGCCGGCGCGCTCGTCTTCGGCGGCGGCCATGTCGTGCTGCCGCTTCTTGACGAGGCGATGGTCGGAAGCGGCCGGGTGACGGCCGAAGCCTTCGTTTCCGGCTACGGCGCGGCGCAGGCCGTCCCCGGTCCGCTTTTCACCTTCGCCGCCTATCTCGGCGCGGTCTCCGGAAGCGCGCCGAACGGCATCGCCGGCGCGGCCATTGCCCTTGTGGCGATCTTCCTTCCGGGTCTCCTGCTCGTTGCCGGCGCGCTGCCCTTCTGGAACCGCCTGCGGGACGGCCGCGCCACCCCGGCCGCGATGCGCGGGGCGAACGCCGCCGTCGTCGGCATCCTTGCCGCCGCCCTCTACGATCCGGTGTTCACGAGCGCGGTCGGCAGCACGGCGGATTTCGCCCTGGCTGCGACCGGTTTCGTGCTGCTCACCGCATGGGCGACCCCACCGTTTGTCGTCGTGCTCCTCGGCGTCGCTGGCGGGATCGCGATGACGCTTGCGTGACGACGCGGCAATTCCGGACCTTTCGAAAAGGGAGGATCCGGCCATGCGCGTTCCGCATGGGTGTCGAGCGCGGAAAGCGCCGCGCAAAAAGAGCCGATTCTCGGCAGAATCGGCTCTTTCCTCCGTGATTCGCCGCGCTATTCTCAAGGCTTGTCGCCCCGGAGACCGCGCCATGAACCGATATGCGAAGACCGTCGCCAGCCTCGCCCTGCTCTCCCTCGCCTTCTCGATCCCGGCATTCGCCGAGGAACCCGTCAATGCTGCCCGTGGCGTGATCCAGCGGCAGATCGAGGCCTTCCTCGCCGACGACGCCACGACCGCCTATTCCTTTGCCTCGCCGCAGATCCGCAGCCGCTTCCCGACCGAGGCGGCGTTCTTCGACATGGTGAAGCGCGGCTACACGCCGGTCTACAGGCCCGGCAACTTCGCCTTTGGCCGCGCGAAGGCCGAAGGGATCCAGGTGGTGCAGGAGGTGCTGATCTCCGCGCCGGACGGCACCGACTGGACGGCGCTCTATTTCCTCGTCCGCCAGGGCGACGGCAGCTACAAGATCAACGGGGTGCAGATGCTGAAATCGACGCCCGGGCCGCAGATCTGACCCGGAAAACCGGGTCAGTGAGCGATATCGGAAAGACGGGCCTCAGCGCGATTGACGGCCCCCATGCCACGCAATAGAGATGGAGCCTGCCTGGGCTTCTCCATCTGACTGCGAGGAATGCGCGTGACTCTGTCGCTGCAAAAAGTGTGTGACATCCACGATTTTTTTCATCCGGATATCGATGACATCATCCGCGGCGAATTGAAGTCGACGCCCTTCGGCTCCCGGCGGGCCTGGGAATTCGCAATGATCTACCGGGCCCTGTCGCAGAAGGGGATGCTGCGTCCCGACGCCCATGCGCTGGCGATGGGCGCGGGAACCGAAAAGCTGATCTACGCCATCGTGCCGCGTGTCGCCAAGACGATGGTCACGGATCTTTACCTGCCGGACAGCGGCTGGGTCGGCGTGCGCACGGAAAACCCGCGCGACCTCGTGCTGAAGAAGGCACCCTGGCCGATCGAGGACGCCAAGGTCGACGCGATGGCCATGGACATGCGCGACCTGAAGTTCCCCGACGAGAGCTACGACTTCTGCTGGTCGACCGGCTCCTTCGAGCATATCGGCACGGACGAGGACTTCCTGCGCCACTTCCGCGAGGTCGAACGGGTGCTGAAGCCCGGCGGCGTCTACGCCTTCACCACCGCCGTCACCTTCGGCGGCGTCACCGAGCCGATCCCGCACAATTACTATTTCGACCCGAACCATCTCGTCGACCTGATCCATGCCTCGCCGCTGCATGGCGAGCCAGTCTTCGACTGCACCGTGGTCGACCACCTCTTCAACCGCCCCCATCCCGAGCGCTTCCAGGATTACGGTTTCGCCTCGGGCAACAAGATCTCGAAGACGGTCGTTTCGTTCCGCCGCGGCATCATCCTGACCGCCAATGTCATGGTGCTGACCAAGGATCGTGGCCGCGAAAAGGTCCGGCCGCGCGTCGTCGGGCTGGAAAAGACCCGCCAGCGCCTGCGCGCCCATGCGGACTCCTACGTCAACGAGCTGTGGTCGTCCTACCAGTATCTCGACATGGGGATCGAGAAGAAGGACCTGACGGCACAGCCGCAGGTCTTCGGAAACGGCGCCGCGCTGGTCGACGTCATCCTGCCGCCGGGCTCGCCGACAAGCCTGACCTGGACGGTGAAGCAGCGGCCGATCTCGTCGGTCTACACCTGGGAATCGGCGGCGAGCGGCAAGATCACCCCGACCGCCTCGACCTTCACCTTCCCGACGCGGCGCGACTATCTCTACTCGATCAAGCTGACGGCCGCCGGCAGCGGCGATCTGAAGCGGATCGTCGTGAAGGCCAAGGCCGCCTGAAGGCGGCGCGAAAGGCGAAGGACCGGGCCGGCGCGTGACGCTGGCCCGGTCCCATCCATCAAGACGGTGCTGCGCAGCCCACCCGCCGGCATTATCGCGCGTGGTGCATCAGAGCGGCGCGAGATCGCCCCGGCGCCATTCCTCCAGCGTCTCTTCCATGAAGGCGGTGAAACGGCCTTGCGCGATCGCCGCGCGGATGCCCTTCATCAGGTCCTGGTAATAGGCGAGATTGTTCCAGCTGAGCAGCATGCCGCCCAGCGCCTCGTTGGAGCGGACGAGATGGTGCAGATAGGCGCGCGAATAATCCCGCGCCGCCGGGCAGTCCGAGGCCTCGTCGAGCGGCCGCAGGTCCTCGGCGTGGCGGGCATTGCGGATATTGACCCGGCCGCGCCTGGTGAAAGCGAGGCCATGCCGGCCCGAACGGGTCGGCATCACGCAGTCGAACATGTCGATGCCGCGCGCGACCGAGAGCAGGATATCCTCTGGCGTGCCGACGCCCATCAGGTAACGCGGCTTCTCGAAGGGAAGCGCCGGGCAGGTCGCTTCCAGCATCTCAAGCATCACGGCCTGCGGCTCGCCGACGGCGAGCCCGCCGATCGCATAGCCCTTGAGATCGAGCGCGGAGAGGGCGGCGGCGGAGCGCAGCCGCAGCGAGGGAATGTCGCCGCCCTGGACGATGCCGAACATCGCCTTGCCCGGCTGGTCGCCGAAGGCCGACTTGCAGCGTTCGGCCCAGCGTAGCGACAGTTCCATCGCCCGTTCGATCTCGCCCGCCGTGGTCGGCAGTGCCACGCATTCGTCGAGCTGCATCTGGATGTCGCTGCCGAGCAGCCCCTGGATCTCGATCGAGCGCTCCGGCGACATATGGTGCAGCGCCCCGTCGATATGCGACTTGAAGGTGACGCCCTCTTCGTCGAGCTTGCGCAGGCCCGAAAGCGACATCACCTGGAAACCGCCGGAATCGGTCAGGATCGGATGCGGCCAGCGGATAAGAGTGTGCAGGCCGCCGAGACGGGCGACCCGCTCCGGGCCCGGCCTCAGCATCAGGTGATAGGTATTGCCGAGGATGATGTCGGCGCCGAGAGCGCGCACCTGGTCGAGATACATCGCCTTGACCGTGCCGACCGTGCCGACGGGCATGAAGGCCGGTGTGCGGATCTCGCCGCGCGGCATGGACACGGTGCCGAGACGGGCATGGCCGTCCGTCGCCTTCAGGGTGAACTCAAACCTCTCGCTCATGCGTCCTTCCGGAAAAGCAGGCTGCTGTCGCCATAGGAATAGAACCGGTATCCGGAGGCGACGGCATGGGCATAGGCGCCCCGCATCGTCTCCAGTCCGGCAAAGGCCGAGACCAGCATGAACAGCGTCGATTTCGGCAGGTGGAAATTGGTCATCAGCAGATCGACGGCGCGAAAACGGTAGCCGGGCGTGATGAAGATGCCGGTCGGCCCGGCAAAGGGACGGATGGTGCCGTCGGCATCCGCAGCGCTTTCGAGGAGGCGCAGCGACGTCGTGCCGACGGAGACGATGCGCCCTCCCCGCGCCCTGACCGCGTTCAGCCGATCGGCGACCGCAGCGTCGACATGGCCGATCTCCTGGTGCATCACGTGATCGTCCGTATCGTCCGCCTTGACCGGCAGGAAGGTGCCTGCCCCGACATGCAGCGTGACGAAGTGTTTTTCAACGCCGATCGCGTCCAGCGCGGACAACAGCCGGTCGGTGAAATGCAGCCCGGCCGTCGGTGCCGCGACCGCGCCGTCCGCGCGGGCATAGACCGTCTGGTAGTCGACGCCGTCGCGCGCATCCTCCGGCCGTTTCGAGGCGATATAGGGCGGAAGCGGAATATGACCGACCTCGGCGATCGCGGCATCGAGCGCCGGCCCGGACAGATCGAAGACGAGCGTGATGTCGCCGGCCTCGCCTTTCGCCTCCACCGTCGCGTCGAGAGCGCCGGCAAGGCAGGCATTCGACTGATGGCCGAAACGGATGCGGTCGCCGACCTTGATCCGCTTGCCGGGGCGGGCGAAGGCCTGCCAGCGATCGGGCGCGACGCGCATGTGCAGCGTCGCGGAGATCATGAGACCGCCCGCTCCTTCGCGATGGCGCTCGCCGTGGAGCTGGGCCGGGATCACCCGCGTGTCGTTGAACACCATGGCGTCGCCGGGCCGCAGGAACGACGGCAGGTCGAGCACGCCGCGGTCCTCGAGGGCGACCGGCGCGCCGGGCCGGACGACGAGCAGACGCGCGCTGTCGCGCGGCGCAGCCGGCCGCAGCGCGATCGCGTTTTCCGGGAGATCGAAATCGAAGAGATCGACACGCATCGTGCGATCACAGCAGCCGGATCATCACCGCGCCGGTGACGAGCAGCAGCGCGCCCGCGAGCCGACCGAGCGAGATCTCGTGCAGCGGCACGCCGAGAAAGCCGATCTGGTCGATGATGAGGCCGGCGAGAAGCTGGCCGGTCACGGCGAAGGCCATGACGGCGGCCGCGCCGATCCTCGGCGTCAGAAGGATCGCGGTCGTCACATAGACCGTGCCGAGCAGGCCGCCGGCGACATAGAGCCAGGGTGCCGGCGCGCGCCAGTCCGGCATGCGGCCCTCGACCTTCGCCATGACCAGCGTCGCGGTGGCGAGAAGCACCGCGCCGGCGACGAAGGAGACACCGGCCGCGGCGAAGGGCATGCCGAGGCCGCGGCCGAGCTGGGCGTTGATCGGCGCCTGGATGGCGATGCAGGCTCCGGCCGCCACCGCCAGCAATCCCCACAAGAACGCTGCCATCGTCACACCTCCGAAAAAACGAAAACCGCCCCCGCGACGATCTCACGGGGGCGGCGATCTCGGACCTGTCTCTATCAGGCCGTGATGTCAGCGGCAACCTTGGCCGAGACGATCACGTCGGGATCCTTGACCGGCTCGCCGCGCTTGATCTGGTCGATATTGTCCATGCCCTCGATCACCTGACCCCAGACCGTGTACTGGCGGTTGAGCCAGGGCGCATCGGTGAAGCAGATGAAGAACTGCGAGTTCGCCGAGTTCGGCATCTGGCTGCGCGCCATCGAGCAGGTGCCGCGCACATGGCTGACGTTGGAGAATTCCGCCTTCAGGTCCGGCTTGTCGGAGCCGCCCATGCCGGCGCGGGCGGGATTGAAGTCCTTGCCGCCGGTCTTGCCGAACTTGACGTCGCCCGTCTGGGCCATGAAGTCCTCGATGACGCGATGGAAGACGACACCGTCATAGGCCCCTTCCCGCGCCAGTTCCTTGATGCGGCTGACGTGGCCCGGCGCCAGGTTCGGCATGAGCTCGATCACGACCTTGCCCTTGGTGGTTTCGAGCACCAGCGTGTTTTCCGGATCCTTGATCTCGGCCATGGTCTTCTCCTTGTCTTGGACGTCCTGCCTCGAACGTCGTGGATGGGTTTCCGCTGAGAACCGGAAACGGTTACTTGCCGACCTTGACGCTGATCATGCGGTCGGGGTCGCTGACCTCGCCGTTCCCGCCCGAGCCGCGCTTGATCTTGTCGACATTCTCCATGCCCTCGACCACTTCGCCGACCACCGTGTACTGGCCGTTGAGGAAGTCGCCGGGCGCGAACATGATGAAGAACTGCGAGTTCGCCGAGTTCGGATCCTGCGAGCGCGCCATGCCGACGGTGCCGCGGGCAAAGGGCACGTCGGAGAACTCGGCGGGGATATCGGGCTTGGTCGAGCCGCCCATGCCCGCCATCGACGGCTGGTAGCCGTTTTCGAGATCGCCATACTGCACGTCGCCGGTCTGGGCCATGAAACCGTCGATGACGCGATGGAAGGCGACATTGTCGTATTCGCCGGCCTTGGCGAGCGCCTCGATCTGGGCGACATGCTTCGGCGCGATGTCGGGGCGCAGCCTGATCACCACCGGCCCGTCCTTGAGCTGGATCGTGAGGAACTGGTCGGCGGCCCGGGCCGGCAGGCCCGAAAGCAGCGCGGCGGCGAGAACGGCGCCTGCAAGGGCCCGGCGTGTCATGGTCATCGGATCACTCTCCCTAAGGACGATCGACGCGGCGATCGGTTTTATCTGTCCTGTCACGGACGCTGCCTGGCCGCAAGCGCTGCCAGCACCGGTGGCGGGACGAAGGCACGGACGTCTCCGCCCATGGCCGCGATCTGGCGGACCAATGTGGCGGTAATGGGCCGGGATGCGGGCGCGGCCGGAAGGAACACCGTCTGGATGTCGGGGGCCATCTGTCGGTTCATTCCGGCCATCTGCATCTCGTAGTCGAGATCCGTGCCGTCGCGCAGGCCCCGGATCAGGAGCGTTGCGCCTTCGGCACGCGCGGCGTCGACGGCGAGGCCGGCAAAGGCCGTCACCGTCAGACGGGCGGCCCCTTCGGGAAAGGCTTGCGCGACGGAAGCGCGGATCAGTCCGGCCCGCTCCTCGAAAGAGAAGAGCGGCGCCTTGCCGGGATGGACGCCGATCGCGACCACGACCCGCGCGGCCACCGCGAGCGCCTGGCCGAGAATGTCGAGATGACCGTTGGTCATCGGGTCGAAGGACCCGGGATAGAATGCCGTCGTCATCACGCCCTGCCCCGTTTGCGACGCCTTTTGTCACGGACGGCGCGCAACCGCAAGGGAGCACTCCGGAATGCGCCTGTTTCCCAGGGAACATCGGCCGGGCGCGCAACGGCATAAAGCTGAAACACGGATCTGGGAGAGATCGCAGCAAAGGCGGGCCGAAATCGCGGACGAGGCCGCCCAACGCACAACAACGCGGCGCCGGGAACTTTTTTTGTGCCGCATCGTTCTTTCGCTACACGACAAGGATCAAGACGATGGCCCTGACAGTACTTTCGATCACGATGTTCTTCAGCCTGCTCTTCGCCACCGTCAAGGCGCTGCGCGCCGAGCAGCTCGAAGATGCCAACAAAGACGTCTTCAAGACCGGCAGGGAGGTTTACGCATGGCCGCGGCAATGATGATCGCATCGTCGATCATCTGCATCGTGTTCCTCGTCGACTTCACCAAGATGATCTTCGAACTGCAGAACGACCGCAACGCACAGCGTCGCAACTCCGTGGACGGCGGCTTCAACGTCTGAGGCGGCGCGGAGCGGACCACAGAAATCTTCCACGCGGCTCATCTCCTCCTCCAGTCGCTGCATGGAACGTCGGCCGGACAGGTTCCCCTCCCTGTCCGGCCGTTTTTTTTCGCAAAGAATGACATGCGCGGCTCAGTCGGCGGCGGCAGTGCCGCCATCGGGCGCGACATCACCGACATCGTCCTCCCCGTCCGGTTCGTTGATGCGCTCGACCGACACCACCTTTTCGTCCCTGGCGGTTGAAAAGATCGTGACGCCCTTCGTGGCGCGGCTTGCCAGGCGAATGCCGCCGACCGGAACCCGGATGAGCTGCCCGCCGTCCGACACCAGCATGATCTGGTCCTTGTCCTCCACGGGGAAGGCCGCGACGAGTTCGCCGATTTCGGCCGTCTTCGATGTGTCGGTGGCGCGAATGCCCTTGCCGCCGCGCCCCGAGGTGCGGAAATCATAGGTCGAAGAGCGCTTGCCGAAGCCCTTTTCCGAGACGGTCAGCACGAATTCCTCGCGCGCCTTCAGTTCCTCGTAGCGCGCATCGTCGAGCTGGCCCTCTTCGGCCACCTCTTCCCCGATAAGGGTGATGTCCTCCTCCTCGCCGGTCGCGACCCGCCGCTCGGCGGCCGCGCGCTTGAGATAGGCGGCGCGTTCCCAGGGCTCGGCATCGACATGGCCGACGATGGTCATCGAGATGATGCGATCGCCCTCGCCGAGCGAGATGCCGCGCACGCCGATGGAATTGCGCCCGGCAAAGACACGCACATCGTCGACGGGGAAGCGGATGCACTGGCCGAGCGCCGTGGTCAGAAGCACATCGTCACGCTCGGTGCAGGTCTCGACGGAGAGGATCTCGTCGCCGTCCTCCTCGAGCTTCATCGCGATCTTGCCGTTGCGGTTGACCTGGACGAAGTCGGAGAGCTTGTTGCGCCGGACCGTGCCGCGCGTCGTCGAGAACATCACGTCGAGGTTTTCCCAGCTCGTCTCGTCCTCGGGCAGCGGCATGATCGTGGTGATGCGTTCGCCGTTTTCCAGCGGCAGCAGGTTGATCAGCGCCTTGCCGCGCGACTGCGGCGTGCCGATCGGCAGGCGCCAGACCTTTTCCTTGTAGACGATGCCGCGCGAGGAGAAGAACAGCACCGGCGTGTGGGTGTTGGAGACGAAAAGCCGGGTAACGAAATCCTCGTCGCGCGTCGCCATGCCGGATCGGCCCTTGCCGCCTCGCCTTTGCGCCCGGTAGGTGGCGAGCGGCACGCGCTTGATGTAGCCGAGATGGGAGACGGTGACGACCATGTCCTCGCGGGCGATGAGGTCCTCGTCCTCCATGTCCGGCCCGCCCTCGACGATCTCGGAGCGGCGCGGCGTGCCGAACTCGTCGCGGATCGCGGCAAGCTCTTCCTTGACGATCGTCATGATGCGCAGGCGCGAGGAGAGAATATCGAGGTAATCGGCGATCTCCAGGCCGATCGTGTTCAGTTCGTCGCCGATCTCGTCGCGGCCGAGCGCGGTCAGCCGGGCAAGGCGCAGCTCCAGGATGGCGCGGGCCTGCTCTTCGGAAAGATTGTAGGTGCCGTCCTCGTTGATCCGGTGGCGCGGATCGTCGATCAGCAGGATCAGGCTTTCGACGTCCACCGCCGGCCAGCGCCGCGTCATCAGTTCCTCGCGCGCCGACTGCGGATCGGGCGCGGTGCGGATGACGCGGATCACCTCGTCGATGTTGGCGACGGCGATGGCGAGGCCGACCAGCACATGCGCCCGCTCGCGCGCCTTGCGCAGAAGATATTTCGTTCTCCGGCTAACAACCTCCTCGCGGAAGGCGACGAAGGCGCGCAGCATGTCGAGGAGCGCCAGCTGTTCCGGCTTGCCGCCGTTGAGCGCCACCATGTTGCAGCCGAACGAGGTCTGCAGCGGCGTGTAGCGGTAGAGCTGGTTGAGGATCACCTCGGCATTGGCATCGCGTTTCAGCTCGATGACGACGCGGTAGCCCTGCCGGTCGCTTTCGTCGCGCAGGTCCGAGATGCCCTCGATACGCTTCTCGCGCACGAGTTCCGCCATCTTCTCGATCATCGACGCCTTGTTGACCTGGTAGGGAACCTCGGTGACGATGATCTGCTCGCGGTCGCCGCGCATCGGCTCGATATGGGCCCGGCCGCGCATGATCACCGAGCCGCGGCCGGTTTCGTAGGCCGAGCGGATGCCGGCGCGGCCGAGGATCAGCGCGCCGGTCGGGAAATCGGGACCCGGAATGATCTGCATCAGTTCCGGCAGCTCGATCGCCGGATTGTCGATCAGCGCGATGCAGCCGTCGATCACCTCGGCGAGGTTGTGCGGCGGAATGTTCGTCGCCATGCCGACGGCGATGCCGCCCGCGCCGTTGACGAGAAGGTTCGGGAATTTCGCCGGCAGGACCTTCGGCTCCGTGTCGGAGCCGTCATAGTTCTCCTGGAAATCGACCGTGTCCTTGTCGATGTCCTCCATGATCTCGTGGGCGGCCTTGGTCAGGCGCGCCTCGGTGTAGCGCATCGCCGCCGGCGGATCGCCGTCGATCGAACCGAAATTGCCCTGGCCGTCGACGAGCGGCACGCGCATCGACCAGTCCTGCGCCATGCGCACGAGGGCATCGTAGATCGAGGCATCGCCATGGGGATGGTACTTACCCATCACGTCGGAGACGGGACGGGCCGACTTCACGTATTTCCGGTTCCAGTGATAGCCGCTTTCGTGGCTCGCATAGAGGATGCGCCGATGGACCGGCTTCAACCCGTCGCGCACATCCGGCAGCGCGCGGCTGACGATGACGCTCATCGCGTAATCGAGATAGGAACGCTGCATTTCCTCGACGATCGAAATCGGTTCGATGCCGGGTGTCTTGCCGCCGCCGGTCGTGGATTGGTCAGTCAAGGTCTGTCACGATCTCTGTTCGGAATCATTGAAGGACGGGTATAGCCGAAGGGCACGGCAATCGCCAATTTCAGCCGACGGTTTTAAACAGTTTTGCCCGGTTTGAGAACGGTTTGCGGCGCTTTTCCGGTCTTTTGCTTCGTCTTTGCCGCCCGTGACCCGGTTTTTCAAGGGATGGCGCGCCTCGGATGCCTTGGCAAGCCGGGCCGGGGCATGGCTAAATCGGGGAAATGCCGAAACCCAGGGTCGAAACCCCGCGCCAAAGGACGACATGCCGCATGTTCAATCCCGATCTGCTGATCAATGCGCTGACGACGATCCTGGTCACCATCGATCCGCCCGGCCTCGCGCCGATCTTCCTCAGCCTCACCGTCGGCATGACGCGCGAACAGCGCCGGCAGGTGGCGGCGCGCGGCACGCTGATCGCCTTCGGCATCCTCGCCGCCTTCGCGCTGTTCGGCGACAGCATCCTCGGCCTGCTCGGCATCTCGATCGGCGCGTTCCGCATCGCCGGCGGCCTGCTCCTGTTCTGGATCGCCTTCGAGATGATCTTCGAGAAACGCAACGAGAGGAAGGAGAAGACCGGCGAGACGGCGATCTCGATCGACCATCTGCACAATATCGCGGTGTTTCCGCTGGCCCTGCCGCTGATCGCCGGGCCGGGGGCGATCTCGGCGACGATCCTGCTCGCCGGCGCCTTTCCGACCCCGGTCGAACGGGTGGAACTGATCGCCGTCATCGCCGGCTGCTTCGCGCTGCTCTATGCCGCGCTGATCATCGCCGAGCGGCTCGACCGCTTCCTCGGCGTGACGGGCCGCGCGATCCTCACCCGGCTTCTCGGTGTCATCCTGGCGGCCCTTGCCGTGCAGTTCGTCGTCGACGGCGTCAAGGCCGTGTTCCTCAGCTGAGGCAAATGCGGAAAGGCCCGGCTCGCCTCTCGCCAGCCGGGCCTTTTTCCGGGGGTCGCACCGGGACGTCAGAGAACGGGAAGCTCCGGGCGCTGCGCCAGCGCCGCCTCGATGATGGCGGCGACGCGGGCGCGCTCGGCGCCCGACAGCGCCAGGCGCGGCGCGCGGACGCGGTCGTTGCTGTCGATGGCGAAGACCTCGGCGAGCTTGATGTTCTGGACGAGATTGGTCGACACGTCGAGATCGAGCAACGGGCGGAACCAGCGATAGATCGCCCGCGCCTCGTCGAGCCGGCCGGCCTGGACGAGCTTCCAGATCGCCACCGTCTCCTTCGGGAAGGCGACGACGAGGCCAGCGACCCAGCCATGGGCGCCCATCAGCAGGCTTTCGAGCGCCAGATTGTCGACGCCGGTGAAGCAGTCGAAACGCGCGCCGAACCGGGTCAGCACGTCGGTGACGCGGCGGATGTCGTCGGTCGATTCCTTCATCGCGACGACGAGGTCGTTCTTCGCCAGTTCATCGAACATCGAGAGCGTGACGTCGACGCCGTAGGCGATCGGGTTGTTGTAGACCATGACCGGCAGCCCCGCGGCGGCGGCCACGGCACCGATATGGCCGAGCGTTTCGGCCGGCGCGGACTTGTAGGGCACGCCGGGCAGGATCATCAGCCCGTCGGCGCCCGCCTTCGCCGCGGCCCGGGCGGCATTTCCGGCACGGCGCGTCGCGCTTTCGCAGACCGTCATCAGCACGGGCTTGCCGCCGGACACGGATCTCGCGATCGACAGGACCTCCAGCTTCTCCTCCGGCTCCAGCGCCATGTTCTCGCCGAGCGAGCCGCAGACGATCATGCCGTCGACGCCCGCCTCGAACTGCAGGGCGAAGCAGCGCTCCATCTCGGCCCTGTCAAGCGCCCCGTCCTCGGTGAATTTCGTCGTCACTGCCGGAAACACGCCACGCCACATGTTGACCTCCATCGGTTCTGATATATCACAATGGATGCCATGACTTTCCTCGCCTGTCAAGGTGTGATATATCAGCTTTCTCGTCAATCGGATGCCACCATGTCGTCGGACTCCCAGGCCCACCTCGCCTATCTCGCGCTCGAGCAGCACATCGTGACCCTGAAGCTCGCGCCGGGCGCCCTGGTGACGGAAAAGCAGCTGATCGACCTGACCGGCCAGGGACGCACGCCGGTGCGCGAGGCGATCCAGAAGCTCGCCTGGGAGGGGCTGATCGCCGTTCGGCCGCGTGTCGGGCTGCAGATCGCCGCGATCGGTCCCGCCGACCACGCCCATATCATGGCGACCCGCGCGGTCCTGGAGCCGATGGCGGCGGGGCTCGTCGCCACCCATGCCACGGAGGACGCGCGCGAGCGGATGATCGGGCTGGCGCAGGAGATGACGGCCGCCTCGATCCGCAGCGACCGCGAAGGCTTCCTCGTCGCCGACAAGGCCTTCGACGAGGCGCTCGACGCCGCCTGCCCCAACCGCTTCCTGATGACGGCGCTGCAGCCGCTGCAAAGCCATGCGCGCCGCCTCTGGTTCGCCGGCGCGGAACCCGGCCGCATGGACGGATCGGTGATGATGCATGTGCGGGTGATCCGCGCCATCCACCGGGGCGATGCCGCCGCCGCGACAGGCGAGATGGCGGCGCTGATGCGCTACCTGGCCGAGGAGCCGCGCCGCCCGTCACCCTGACGCGCGATGACCAGGACTGATATACCAATCCTCAGATGACGAGGTTAGACAGGATATCGTTGTAGGTGATGTCCTGATAGGTCAGGTTCGCGGCATCGAAGGCATCCTTGAGCCGGCGAAAATTCTCCGGCCGCACCGTCTCGATGCCGATCAGCACCGAGCCGAAATTGCGCGCCGATTTCTTCAGATATTCGAAGCGGGCGATGTCGTCCTCCTCGCCGAGCATGGCGAGGAAATCCTTGAGCGCGCCGGGACGCTGCGCCATCCGGACGATGAAGTATTTCTTCAGCCCGGCATGGCGCATGGCGCGTTCCTTGACGTCGGGCAAGCGCTCGAAATCGAAATTGCCGCCGGAGACGACGGCGACGATCGTCTTGCCCTCGACCGCGTCGGGCGCAAGCGCGTCGAGCGCGGTGATCGCGAGCGCGCCGGCCGGTTCCAGCACGATGCCCTCGACGTTCAGCATGTGGATGATCGTGACGCAGATGGCGTTTTCCGGCACGACGATCACCTGGCCGGCGGCAAAGCGCCGGAGGGCTTCGAAATTGAGGTCGCCGATGCGCGCGACCGCAGCGCCGTCGACGAAATTGTCGACGCTGTCGAGCGTGACGACGCGCCCCTCCTCAAGGCTCGCGCGCAGGCTCGGCGCGCCGAGCGGCTCGCAGAAGCGGAACGCCTCCGGCGGCAGCACGCCGTCGAGATAGGCGGTCATACCGGCCGAAAGCCCGCCGCCACCGACGGGCATCAGCACGAGGTCGGGCGTTTCGCCGTCCGGCAGCTGCGCGACGATCTCGGCCGCCACCGTTCCCTGCCCCTCGATCACGTCCGGATCGTCGAAGGGCGGCACCATGAGCGCGCCGCTCGTCTCGGCATGGTCGCGCGCGGCCCGGTAGCAGACGTCGAAGAAATCGCCGACGAGCCGGATGGTGATGAAATCGCCGCCGAAGGCTCTGGTCTTGTCGATCTTCTGCTGCGGCGTCGTCACCGGCATGAACACGACGCCCTCGACGCCGAAATGGCGGCAGACGAAGGCAAAACCCTGCGCGTGGTTTCCGGCGGAAGCGCAGACGAAACGGCTGGGCGCGCCCTCGGTCGCGAGGATCTTGCGGAAAAAATTGAACGCGCCGCGGATCTTGTAGGAGCGCACCGGCGAGAGATCCTCGCGCTTCAGGTGGATGCGCGCACCGTAGCGGGCCGAAAGATGCTCGCTGAACTGCAGCGGCGTCGGTGGAAAGAGCGCGCGCAGTGCGTCCGCCGCGGTGTCGATGGCCTGTTTCATCGGACGCTCCCTTCGCCGTTTGCGTGATCGAACGCCTATCGCATATCGCCGCGGCGGATACCAGTTTGTATTTGTCCGTACATGTCGTTTGACGCACTGCGAGACGACGGCGCCCGCCCGAATTTGGTTTGCGTCGATGGCCTTGACTCCCCTCCGCCAAATGCACAAGCTCCGTCCCGCGATCCGGCGTATGGGGTGGACGAGATGGCGAGACGGGGCTGGATGATCGGAAACAGGAGCCTGGGCGCGATCCGCGCCACCGTCCTTGCCATGGGTCTGGCGACAGGGTTTGCCGTAACCGGCCTCTGCCTTCCGGCGAAGGCCGGCAGCCTCGTCGATGCGGCGAGCAAGGCCGAGAGCCTCGCCGCGTCGGGCGACGCGCTCGGCGCCCGCGACGTCATGCGCCAGGCGCTCAGCGATTTTTCCCAGTCTCTGCCCTTCGTCATCGGCAAGGCCGTGTTCGTTACCGCCCCGCCTGCCGGCTATGCGATGTATGCCCCGAAGGACAAGCCCGAATTCAAGGCGGGCGAGCCGCTCGTCTCCTATGTCGAGCCTTCCGGCCTGACCTGGAAGCCGTCGGCGACCGACGGCAAGATCGAAACGCACTTCACCGTCGATTTCGACATTCTCAATCCCGGCGGCGATATCCTCGCCAGCCAGAAATCCTTTGGCGACTTCACCTTCACCGGCTATGTCCGCAATCTCGAGATCTATTCGACGCTGACGATCGACGTCACCGGCGCGCCGGCCGGCGACTATGTGCTGCGCTTCCATTTCAACGACGTCAACGGCAACCGCAGCGCCAGCGTCGACCAGCCCTTCAAGATCGTCGGCCCCTGATCCGGCGATGGCGCTGACGACGATCGCCTTCGATGCCGACGACACGCTGTGGCAGAACGAGCAGTTCTACCGCTTTACCCAGGCGCGCTTCGCCGAATTGCTCGCGCCTTACGCCGAGGCCGCCGATCTCGATGCGCGGCTGCTCGCCGCCGAGCGGCGCAATCTCGGGCTCTACGGCTTCGGCATCAAGGGTTTTACCTTGTCGATGATCGAGACGGCGCTGGAGGTGACGGAAGGCAAAGCACCGGGCGCGGTCGTCTCCGGCATTCTCGCCGCCGGCCGCGAGATGCTTGCCCATCCGGTCGAAACCCTTCCCGGCGTGCGCGAGACGCTGGAGGCGCTGGCGCCGCGCTACCGGCTGCTGATGATCACCAAGGGCGATCTCTTCGACCAGGAGCGCAAGCTCGCGGCTTCCGGCCTCGGCGACCTCTTCGCCGCGGTCGAGATCGTCAGCGACAAGACGGTCGCCACCTATGAGCGTATCTTCGCCCGCCATGGCGACGGGGCCGGGCGTGCGCTGATGGTCGGCAACTCCCTGAAGTCCGACATCCTGCCCGCGATCGCGGCGGGCAGCTTCGGCGTCTACGTTCCGCATGACCTGACCTGGGTGCACGAGCATGCGGAAAAGCCGGCTAATCATCCACGCTTTCGCGAGCTGGATACCATCGACGGGCTTCTCAGGCTTTTGGATACAATCGAATCTTAGGCGGATCTCGTCGCCGCGATTGTATCCAGCATTGCGCGCACCGCGTTTTCCGCCGCGTCGAGCGTGCCCGCATCACGGGCGCGGATGACGATGTCGGTGGAAAAATTCCGGCCGACGAATTTCGGATAGGAGCCGATGCTTGTCTCGGGATGCGCCTTCTGCACCTCAGCCAGTGGTCCGCCGATATCCCCTTCCCCGAAGGGCGAGAGCACGGAGCGGGACTGGACCGGCGTGCCGGTCTGCAACTGCGGGATCAGCGCGTCGACCATCGCCTGGAACACCTGCGGCACGCCCGCCATCACATGGACATTGCCGATGATGAAGCCGGGCGCCGTCGAGACGGCGTTCGGAATGTGGCGCGCGCCTTGCGGCATCCGCGCCATGCGCTGGCGCGCCTCGGTGAAGTCCAGCCCGCGCCGCTCGTACATGGCGCCGAGAAGCGCCATCGCCTCGTCGTCATGGATGCAGGCGACGCCGAAGGCGCGCGACACGGCGTCGGCCGTGATGTCGTCATGGGTCGGCCCGATCCCGCCCGAGGTGAAGACATAGGTGTAGCGCGCCCGCAGCGCATTCAGCGCCGCGACGATCTCCTCCTCGTCATCCGGCACGATGCGCACCTCCTTCAGGTCGATGCCGACAAGCGTCAGCACCTGCGCCAGATGGCCGATGTTCTTGTCCTTCGTCCGGCCGGAGAGGAGTTCGTCGCCGATGGCGAGAATGGCGGCCGTGACGATCGTCGCGTCTGTCATGGGGCAATCCTGTTGGATAAGGTCGTTCAATATCTGCTCGTCACTGTCAACGAAAACTGAACGCTCTGTCGATGATGAAGGTTCTGGCTCTGGGGTCTCAAACTGTTAAGTCCTACGTCTATCGGCAGGCAAGTGGATTTGCCGGCGACACGAAGGAGACGAACGATGGCGAAGGTACTGGTTCTCTACTATTCGGCCTACGGGCATATCGAGACGATGGCGAAGGCCGTCGCGGAAGGCGTCACCTCCGCCGGTGGCGACGTCACCATCAAGCGCGTCCCGGAGCTGGTCTCCGAGGAGGTCGCCAAGGCGTCCTACTACAAGCTCGACCAGGAAGCCCCGATCGCCTCGCCCTCCGAACTCGACCAGTATGACGCGATCATCTTCGGCGCCGGCACCCGCTATGGCACGGTCGCCTCGCAGATGCGCAACTTCATCGACCAGACCGGCGGCCTCTGGGCCAAGGGCGCCCTAGTCGGAAAGGTCGGCTCGGTGTTCACCTCGTCCGCCACCCAGCACGGCGGCCAGGAAACGACGATCCTCGGCTTCATCCCGACGCTCCTGCATCACGGCATGGTCGTCGTCGGCCTTCCCTACGCCTTCCAGGGCCAGATGGGCCTCGAGGAAGTCAAGGGCGGCTCACCCTATGGCGCCTCGACGATCACCGGCGGCGACGGTTCGCGCCAGCCCTCCGAGATCGAGCTCGAGGCCGCCCGCTACCAGGGCGCCCATGTGACGAAGATCGCCGCCAAGCTGTTCGGCTGATCCACGCCATGGGTCCGGCCCCTCGAGGGCCGGATTCTCCTGCTGAAAACCGCGATCCGGCAGCGGCCGCGCCGATTTTCCTGTCGCGCCTAGCCGGATCATCGGCTAAAGACGGCCGGACGAAAGAGCTCTGCGGGCCGGTGCCGAAGGCATGTCCGGTCCGACGCCAACCGGACGGCTGCCGATGACGATTTCCAATACCCGCCCCATCACCCCCGAGCTGATCGCCGCGCACGGGCTGAAGCCCGATGAATACGAGCGTATCCTCGGCCTGATCGGCCGCGAGCCGACCTTCACCGAACTCGGCATCTTCTCGGCGATGTGGAACGAGCACTGCTCGTACAAATCCTCGAAGAAATGGCTGAAGACGCTGCCGACCACGGGCGATGTCGTCATCCAGGGCCCCGGCGAGAATGCCGGCGTCGTCGACATCGGCGACGGCGACTGCGTCGTCTTCAAGATGGAAAGCCACAACCACCCCTCCTTCATCGAGCCCTATCAGGGCGCGGCGACCGGCGTCGGCGGCATCCTACGCGACGTCTTCACCATGGGCGCCCGGCCGATCGCCGCGATGAACGCGCTGCGCTTTGGCGCGCCGGACCATCCGAAGACCCGCCATCTCGTCTCCGGCGTCGTCGCCGGCGTCGGCGGCTACGGCAATTCCTTCGGCGTGCCGACGGTCGGCGGCGAGGTCGAATTCGACGCCCGCTACAACGGCAACATCCTCGTCAACGCCTTTGCCGCCGGCCTCGCCAGGACCGACGCGATCTTCTACTCGAAGGCGGAAGGCGTCGGCCTGCCCGTCGTCTATCTCGGCGCCAAGACCGGCCGCGACGGCGTCGGCGGCGCGACCATGGCGTCCGCCGAATTCGACGAGACCATCGAGGAGAAGCGCCCGACCGTTCAGGTCGGCGATCCCTTCACCGAAAAATGCCTGCTCGAAGCCTGCCTCGAACTGATGCAGACCGGCGCGGTCATCGCCATCCAGGACATGGGAGCTGCCGGCCTCACCTGCTCGGCCGTCGAGATGGGCGCCAAGGGCGACCTCGGCATCGAGCTCGATCTCGACACCGTCCCGGTGCGCGAGGAGCGCATGACGGCCTACGAGATGATGCTGTCGGAAAGCCAGGAGCGCATGCTCATGGTCTTGAAGCCGGAGAAGGAAGAGGAAGCCAAGGCGATCTTCGTCAAATGGGGCCTCGACTTCGCCATCGTCGGCAAGACGACCGACGACCTGCGCTTCCGTATCCTGCACCAGGGCGAGGAAGTCGCCAACCTGCCGATCAAGGAACTCGGCGACGAGGCGCCGGAATACGACCGGCCCTGGACCCCGGCGAAGACCCCCTCGCCGCTTGGCCCCAGCGACATTCCGCAGGCGGATATTGCCGATGCGCTGCTCGCGCTTGTCGGTTCGGCGAACGAATCCTCCCGCCGCTGGGTCTTCGAGCAATATGACACGCTGATCCAGGGCAATTCGTTGCAGCTTCCGGGCGGCGATGCCGGCGTCGTGCGCGTCGAGGGTCATGAGACCAAGGCGCTCGCCTTCTCCTCCGACGTCACGCCGCGCTATGTCGAGGCCGATCCCTTCGAGGGCGGCAAGCAGGCGGTGGCCGAATGCTGGCGCAACATCACCGCGACGGGTGCCCTGCCGCTCGCCGCCACCGACAACCTCAATTTCGGCAATCCGGAAAAGCCGGAAATCATGAGCCAGCTCGTCCATGCCATCAAGGGCATCGGCGAGGCCTGCCGGGCGCTCGATTTCCCGATCGTCTCGGGCAATGTCTCGCTTTACAACGAGACCCACGGCCAGGCGATCCTGCCGACCCCGACGATCGCCGGCGTCGGCCTGCTTTCGGACTGGTCGGCGATGGCGCGCATCCGCTTCGCGGCGGAAGGCGAGGCGATCCTGCTCGCCGGGGCGCCCGGAAGCTGGGGCACCCATCTCGGCCAGTCGATCTATCTGCGCGACCTGCATGGCCGCAGCGACGGCGCGCCGCCGCCGGTCGATCTGGCGCATGAGAAGACGGTCGGCGATTTCGTCCGCGGGCTCATCCGCAAGGGGATCGCCACCGCCGTCCACGATCTCTCCTCCGGCGGCCTGGCGCTCGGCCTTGCCGAAATGGCGATGGCGTCCGGCATCGGCGCGACGGTCAACCAGCTGAACGACGTCGATCCGATCCCGGTCTTCTTCGGCGAGGACCAGGGCCGCTACCTCGTGACGGTCAGCGAGGACGATCTCGACGCGGTCTTCGAGGCCGCCCGGGACGTGGGCATCTTCTGCCCGTGGATCGGGCGGACCGGCGGCGATGCGGTGGTGCTCGGCGAAGCGCGCCCGGTCCCGGTCGCGGCGCTGAAGGAAGCGCATGAGGGCTGGTTCCCCGCCTTCATGGACGGCGGCAAAGCGGCGTGAGATTTGACCGGCGCCGCGGCGATTGCGCGCGGCGCCGGATTGACCTTGGCCCCGCTTCGCCCCTATCCTTGCTGAAAAAGCAACGGAATCGGAGACCAGTGCCGTGGCCATGCATGCGCGCGATATCGAAAAGCTGATCAAGGATGGCATTCCCGGCGCGCAGGTGACGATCCGCGACCTCGCCGGCGACGGCGACCACTATGCGGCGGAAGTCGTGGCGGAAGCCTTTCGCGGCAAGAGCCGTGTCCAGCAGCACAAGATGGTCTACGATGCGCTGCAGGGCAATATGGGCGGCGTGCTTCACGCCCTGGCGCTTCAGACCTCCGCGCCGGAGTAAACCGCCATGGCCGACCTGATGAAGGAACTGGTGACCGGCATCGTCGACAACGTGCTGAAGGAAATCCTCAAGAAGGCAGGCGCGAAGACCGTCACCAAGCGCAAGAAGCGCAAGACCCGCTCGTCCCCGGCGCGCTCGGCCACGACGGGCCGCTTCACCCGCGCCAAGCCCGCGCGCGCGAAGGCGGCGGCGAAAAAACAGGTCAGCCGCCGCCGCACCGCTGCGGCGCGCAGCCGTTCGAAGCGGGCCTGACCGCGGCAGCGACCGATCGGCCACGGCCGGGTTTTATTGTGGCCCATCATTAAATTTCGTGGTGTTTCGCTGGTGAAAATCAGCGCGATGCATGTTATCTATCGTCGCAGGAAGGGCGGTGCATCGGCCGGCCCGACGCTGCTTCGATATCATGATCAATTCCTTGCACGCCCTCAGGGTCGGCAAGGTTCGGACGGACCCGGTCCTTGAAACCGGAGAGAAAGGCCAAGTGCAATGAGCGGTATCAGCGATTTCATCGCCAACGAAGTCCAGTCGAACGACGTCGTGCTTTTCATGAAGGGCACGCCGCAGTTCCCGCAATGCGGGTTTTCCGGCAAGGTCGCGCAGATCCTCGACTATGTCGGCGTCAGCTACAAGGGCATCAACGTGCTCGCCGATGCGGACCTGCGTCAGGGCATCAAGGATTTCTCCAGCTGGCCGACCATTCCGCAGCTCTATGTCAAGGGCGAATTCGTCGGCGGTTGTGACATCGTGACGGAAATGTTCCAGGCGGGCGAGCTTCAGGCGCTTTTCGAGGAACAGGGGATTTCGGTCAAGGGCGCCGCCTGAGCGGACGCCCGATACGACCGTCGGGCGCCCATCGCGGCACCCGCCCGTCTTCCACCACGAGAGCGGACAAAGGCGGCAGGGTCCGCCTTTTCCGGTTTGCGCTTTCCATGAAGTCTTTCTAAAATTCCGGCCCGCGTTTCGCGCGCCCGCTTTGTCCGCGCCGCCTCAAGGCGACCGGACGCCCCGTGCGCCGCACGGCATCCATCTCCCACACCGGCATCCGTGCCGACCGATATTTCACGAGCCCGGCGCCGCGCCGGTGTCACTTCGGCGTTTCGCGACGCCGGTCAGGACAAAGTCATGCATGCCCCCGCCCCGGCACCGGCCGGGATTCCCGGCCTGTCGAAGACGGCCTTCGTCTCGCTGATGGCCATGCTGATGGCGATCAACGCCATCTCGATCGACATCATGCTGCCGGGACTGCAGGAAATCGGCGCCAGCCTCGGCGTCGCCGACGAGAATCAGCGCCAGCTGGTCCTGTCGAGCTACATGCTCGGCACCGGCGTCACCCAGCTCTTCTTCGGCCCCCTGTCGGATCGTTTCGGCCGCAAGGGCGCGCTGCTCGGTGGCCTGTTCGTCTATACGGCCTGCGCCTTCGCCATCGCCTTCGTGCCCACCTTCTCCGCGCTGCTGATCCTGCGCTTCGTGCAGGGCGCGGGTGCGGCCGCGACCCGCGTCGTCACCGTTTCCATCGTCCGCGACGTCTATGGCGGGCGGCAGATGGCCGAGATCATGTCGCTGGTCTTCATGGTGTTCATGCTCGTGCCGGTGATCGCGCCGAGCATCGGCCAGTTGATCATGCTGTTCGGCGAGTGGCACCTGATCTTCCTCGTCGTCGCCGCCTTCGGCCTCTTCGTCGCCGCGAACGTCTTCTTTCGCCTGCCGGAAACGCTGAAGCCCGAGAACCGCCGCGATTTCACCTTCCGCGTCATCGCCGACGGCTTCCGCATCGTGCTGACCAACCGCATGGCGCTGTTCTATTCGCTGGCGACCTCGGTCCTCTTCGGGTCGCTGTTCGGCTTCGTCAATTCCTCGCAGCAGGTCTTCGACGGCGTTTACGGCCTCGGCGTCTGGTTCCCGCTCGCCTTTGCCGCCTTTGCCGGGACGATGGCGCTCGCTTCCTTCGTCAATTCCCGCCTCGTCAAGCGTTTCGGCATGCGCCACCTGTCGCAGACGGCGCTGCTCGGCTTCACCGTGTCGAGCTTCCTCTGGATGGTCGCGTCGCTGTCCGGCTTCCTGCCGCTCTGGCTGTTCGCCATCCTCTATGGCGCGACGATCTTCCAGTTCGGCCTGATCGTCTCGAACTTCAATGCGATGGCGATGGAGCCGCTCGGCCATGTCGCCGGCACCGCCTCCTCCGTCCTCGGCTTCACCCAGACGATCCTCGGCGCCGTCATCGGCGCCTCGATCGGCCAGGCCTTCGACGGGACGGTGACGCCGCTGGCCGTCAGCTTCTTCGCCATCGCCCTGGTCGCCATCCTGTTGGTGCTGGTCGCCGAAGGCGGGCGGCTGTTCCGCACCTGACTTTTCAAAGAATCACAGACACTCGAAAGCACCTCCATGTCCGCTCAACCGACCTCCACGCCGAATGGTGCCGCCCGCATTGGCATGGGCATCGGCGAATTCATCGTCACCATCGCCCTGATGACGGCGAGCATCGCACTCGCCATCGACATCATGCTGCCGGCCCTGCCCCGCATCGGCGAGGCGCTCGCCGTCGAGAACATGAACGACACGCAGCTGATCATCGGTGTGTTCTTCCTCGGCTTCGGCTGTTCGCAGATCCTGTTCGGCTCGATTTCCGATGCGTTCGGCCGCCGCCGCGTGCTGCTCGGCGGGCTTGCCTTCTTCACCGTCACCACCTTTGCCGCCGCCTGGACGACGAGCTTCGAGATGCTGCTGGTGCTGCGCTTCCTGCAAGGCGTCGGAGGTGCTGCGGTGCGCATCACCACGATGGCGGTCGTGCGCGACTGCTTCGGCGGCCGCGACATGGCGCGCGTCATGTCCTATGTGATGATCGTCTTCATGCTGGTGCCGATCATCGCGCCCTCGGCCGGACAGGCGATCGTCGCGGTTGCGCCCTGGTACTGGATTTTCATCGCGCTCGGTGTCGCGGGCGCGGTGCTCTTTGCCTGGGCCTCGACGCGCATGGCCGAATCGCTGCCGCGGGAGGAGCGCATTCCGCTCTCCTTCGCCGCCGTCGGCCAGGGTTTCGCGGCGGTGCTGACCAACCGCATCACCTGCGGCTACATGATCGGCCTGACCTTGTTCACGGCGGTGATCTGCGCCTATGTCGTCAGCGTGCCGCAGATCTTCGGCGAGGTCTACGGCCTCGGCGACTGGCTGCCGCTCGCCTTCGCCGGGACGGCGGGCGGCATCGCGGTGGCGAATTTCGCCAACGGCGCCTTCGTCCGCCGCTTCGGCATGCGGCGCATCTCCCATGTCGGCATGATCCTGTTCACGCTGGTCGCCGCGCTCGGCTTCGCGGTCGCGCTCGCCGGCAAGCCCTCTTTCGTGTTCACCTATGCCGCTTTTACCGCGCTTTTGATGATGTTCGCGGTGATCGCGACCAACTTCACCGCGATCAGCCTCGAACCGATGGGCCATATCGCCGGAACCGCGACGGCAGTCACCGGCTTCGTCTCGACGACGGGCGGCGCGCTGATCGGCGGCGCGGTCGGGCAGATGTTCGACGGAACCGTGGTGCCGCTCTTCGGTGGCTATGCGCTCTTCGGCCTGCTGTCGATCGCCTCGACGCTCTGGGCTGAGGGCGGCAAGCTCTTCACCCATCCGGGCGATGCGCCCACCGCGGAGATCGCCGGCGGCCATTTCTGAGGCGCATGTGAAAAGGCCCGCGCCGTCGCCGGCGCGGGCCTTTTCAGGGGTCGTGTCGCGAAAGGTCCGTCAGACGACGAAGACGTCGCGGCGCAGCGCCTGCCAGCTGTCCTTGTCGGTCGCGATCAGAAGGCCGCCGTCGAACGTGTGCGGCAGGTAGCGCGAGCCGTCGAAACGCGCGACATGGGCGCCAGCCTCCTCGGCGATCAGCGAACCGGCCAGGTGATCCCAGGGCATCAGCTTCTGGTACATCATGAAATGCAGGTGCCCGTCGGCGAAGGTGCGGTATTCGTGCGCGGCGCAGCGATAGCTGGTCGCCATGCGCACTTCCGCCAGATTCCCCATGACGATGCGGCGCTGCTCGATCGGATAGAAGCCGACCGAGGCGATGCCGGTCATCGCCGGCAGCGCCACGGGGGCGGCGATCGACAGGCGGCGCCGCGCGCCGTCCGGCTTGACGATGAAGGCGCCGGCGCCCTTCTCGGCGATGGCCCAGTCCTTGCCGATCGGATCGTAGATGATGCCGGCAACGGTCTCGCCCTTCGAGACGACGCTCGCCATGACGCCGAACAGCGGCATGCCGGCGGCGAAGTTGAACGTGCCGTCGATCGGATCGATGACAAGCGCAAGGTCGGCATCCTTCAGCCGGTAGAGGAGGTCGGGATCGGCCGCGACCGATTCCTCGCCGATAAAGACCACATCGGGCGCGAGCTCGGCGATCTTCGCCTTGATCAGCCGCTCCGCCGCCTCGTCCGCCTCGGTGACGAGATCGATCGCCTCGGTCTTGATCCGGACGTCGTCGGTGCCGAGATTGCGGAAGCGCGGCATGATCTCGACGCGGGCCGCCTCCTCGAGCAGCGAGGAGAGCAGGGCGACGTCTAGGCTGGTGGTCATTCTTTCGGCTCCGGAACGAGGGTTTTGAAATCGAAAAGGCTCGGATCGAGCAGATGCGACGGGTTCACATGGCCGAGCGCGCGCAGCATCGCATCCTTCCGGCCGGGCATGCGGGCCTCGATGGAGGCAAGCATCGCCTTCATCGCATTGCGCTCCAGCCCATCCTGCGAGCCGCAGAGGTCGCAGGGAATGATCGGGAACGCCATCCCGGCGGCAAACTTCGCCAGATCGTCCTCCGCCGCATAGGCGAGCGGCCGGAGCACGAGAAGGTCGCCCTCGTCGTTGACGAGCTTCGCCGGCATCGCCGCCAGCCGGCCGCCGTGGAACAGGTTCATGAAGAAGGTCTCGAGGATATCCTCGCGGTGATGGCCGAGCACCAGCGCGTCGCAGCCCTCCTCGCGGGCGATCCGGTAGAGATTGCCGCGCCGCAGCCGCGAACAGAGCGCGCAATAGGTGGCGCCCTCCGGCACCTTCTCCTTCACGATGGAATAGGTGTCGCGGTATTCGATGCGGTGCCGCACACCGATCGAGGCGAGATAATCCGGCAGCACATGCTTCGGAAAGTTCGGCTGGCCCTGGTCGAGGTTGCAGGCGACGAGTTCGACCGGGAGCAGCCCGCGCCACTGGAGATCGAGGAGCAGGGCGAGCAGGCTGTAGCTGTCCTTGCCGCCGGAAACGCCGACCAGCCAGCGCTTCGGCGGGCCGGCAAGCATGCCGAAATCCTCGATCGCCTGGCGCACCTGCCGCAGCAGCCGTTTGCGCAGCTTGTTGAACGACACCGATTGCGGCATGGCGCGGAAGACGGCGGGCAGGTCGCCCGTGCCGGCGGCATCGCCGGAATGAGCGTCGGCGTCGAAGGCATCGGGTGAAGCGGCAGCGGTCACGGGCAAGCGGTCCGGAAACGATCGGGCGAAACGGCCATCGGGCGGCAAGGTTGCTGAACCTCGCCCTGCACTTGCCCCGTCACGCCCGCAAGATCAAGCGAAATACCCGTGACGGCGCGTTTTTATCCGGTCACTCAGCCGGAAAACACCGACCAGCCGGTGCGCTGCGCCAGCATTTCGAGCGCCAGCGATCCGAGCGCGGAATTGCCGTTGCTGTTCAGCCCCGGCGACCACACCGCAATGGAGGCCCTGCCCGGCGCGATCGCCAGGATGCCGCCGCCGACGCCGCTCTTGCCCGGCAGGCCGACGCGATAGGCGAAGTCACCGGATCCGTCATAATGCCCGCAGGTGAGCATCACGGCATTGATCCGCCGCGCGCGCTGTTCGGAGACGACCGTGTGCCCGGAGAGCGGATTCCTGCCGTTGCAGGCGAGGTAAAGGCCGGCATGGGCCAGCTGCGCGCAGCTCATCGCGATGGCGCACTGGTGAAAATAGACGCCCAGGACATAGTCGACCGGATGGTCGAGCCTGCCGAAGGAGCGCATGAAATGGGCAAGGGCGAGATTCCGGTTGCCGGTCGCCGCTTCCGAGCGGGCGACGTCCCGGTCGACATGGATGTCGTCGTCATTGGCGAGATGGCGGACGAAGCGCAGGATCTCGCCGATCTCCTCCTTCGGCGTGTGGCCGGAAAGAATGAGGTCGCTGATGGTGATCGCGCCGGCATTGATGAAGGGGTTGCGGGGGATGCCACCCTCGTGCTCGAGCTGGACGATCGAGTTGAAGGCCGATCCGGAGGGCTCGCGCCCGACGCGTTTCCAGACGTTTTCGCCATACTTACCGAGGGCGATCGTCAGGGTGAACACTTTCGAGATGCTCTGGATGGAGAAGGCAACGTCCGCGTCGCCGCAGCGCAGCACCCTGCCGTCCGCCATGACGACCGCCATGCCGAAATGCTTCGGGTCGACGCGGGCGAGCTGGGGAATGTAATCGGCAACCTTCCCCTCGCCGAAACGGGATTTGAGCGTCGCGTGGATCTCGTCGATGATTGCCTGCAGGTCGGCTGGTCTGTCTGTTCTCATGGAATCCGGTCCGCATTCCTTGCAGGGTTCGAGGAGATCCGTTGGTCGACCCTTCCATGCAAGGGGAATGCCGAACGGGTCTCACGCCTCCAACAAAAAGACCTCCGGACATTTCGCCGGAGGTCTTCTGCAATCCTTACAAAGGGAAGGCGCGGTTACTGCTGCTTGGCGGCCTTCTGCGCGTCTTCGAGCTTCTTGCGGGCGTCTTCGGCCTTCTTCTGCATTTCTTCCTGCAGCAGGCGTTGGCGCTCCTCGAGCTTGGACTGCTCGATCGGCTCGCCGTCGAAGGCGCCGGTGAAGCCTTCCAGCGAGATCTTGATCGGGTTCGGGGCACGCTGGAAGTTGACGGAGGTGAACACGACCTCGCCGCCCTTCTTCAGGCTGGCGATCATGCCGTCCGTCAGCGGAACCTCGGCGATGCACTTATCGGGCATGCAGACGGCATAGTCGAGCTTCGCGGCCTTGCCGCCGTCGATCTGCATCTGGATGCCGGTCGGGATCAGCCGCGCCGACGGCACCGAAACCTGCATCAGCTTGCGGTTGGTCTTGCCCTGCACGGTGATCAGGCCGATGGCGGTGACCAGCTGGCCGTTGCTGGCGGTCAGCAGGTTCTGCACGATGCAGACGTCGTTGTCTTCCTGCTTGGTGCAGACCTTGAACCAGCCCTGCGGGGTCCGGCCGCCGCCGGCCTGAGCCTGCTGGGCCGACGCCGTCGCCGGCATCGCGGCGGCTGCCATCGAAAGTCCGAGAGCCGATACCGCCATCCTGGCTGCGAAAGTCGATGTGAAGCTCATAAGATGTCCGTCTCCTGAAGTTCGGTCGCTCGAGCCGCAGACCGCGGTCGCGATCCCATGCGCCCTGGATCGCCCGCTCTCCTCCTTGCCAAATAAGGCAAATGAATGGCCCCTGTCCTCACTCCGTCTACATCGCAGCGCGCGGTTTATCCAGCCTCCCGCCAGAATTTTTGATCACGATTGATCGACCGATTCGGCCCTTCATTGGAAATCCGAGGCGCCATGCTAGGTTAGGCCGAGTCGCCGGAACGGACGACACGAGGGAGACGGACAGTGCGTGGTCTGATACTGGGTTTGACATCGCTTCTCGCTGCGCTCGCGGCGGCGCTGCCCGCGTGGGCCGAGCCGGTGCACGGGATCGCGATGCACGGGTCGCCGGCGCTCGGGCCCGACTTCCCGCATTTTCCCTATGTCAATCCGGACGCAAAGAAGGGCGGCCGCATCGCCTATGGCGTCGTCGGCACCTTCGACAGCCTCAATCCCTTCATCCTGAAGAGCATGCGCACCACCGCGCGCGGCATGTGGGATCCGGAGATGGGCAATCTCGTCTACGAGTCGCTGATGCAGCGCTCGCGCGACGAGGCCTTCAGCCTCTACGGGCTTTTGGCGCAATCGGTCGAATGGGACGAGGACCGCACCTTCATCCAGTTCAACCTAAACCCGGCCGCGCGCTGGGCCGACGGCCAGCCGGTGACGGCCGACGACGTCATCTTCACCTTCGAGCTGATGCGCGACAAGGGCCGCGTTCCCTTCTCCACCCGGCTCGCCAAGGTCGAGACGATGGAGAAGGTCGGCACGAACGGCGTGCGCTTCACGTTCAAGGCCGGCACCGACCGCGAGTTCCCGCTGCTGCTCGCTTTGTCGCCGGTGCTGCCGAAACATGCGACGGACCCGGCCACCTTTGACCAGACGACGCTGAAGGCGCCGATGGGCTCCGGACCCTATGCGATCGACCACGTCTCCGCCGGGGAGAAGATCGTCTTCAAGCGCAATCCGGACTACTGGGGCAAGGACCTGCCCTCGAAGGTCGGCTTCGACAATTACGACACGATCTCGATCGAGTATTTCCTGCAGGACAGCACGCTGTTCGAGGCCTTCAAGAAGGGCGAGGTCGATGTGTACATGGAAGGCAGCCCGACGAAGTGGTCGCGCGGCTACAATTTTCCCGCCGTCGTCACCGGCGACGTGATCAAGGACACCTTCACGCCGAAGACGCCGTCGGGCATGCTCGGCTTCGTCTTCAACACCCGCCGGCCCGTCTTCGACAACCTGAAACTGCGCCAGGGCCTCGCCCTCGTCTTCGATTTCGAATGGGTGAACCGCAACCTCTTCGACGGCGCCTATACCCGCACCCAGAGCTACTGGCAGAACTCCAGCCTCTCCTATCTCGATACGCCGGCCGACGACCGGGAACTCGGGCTGATCGGCGCCGCGCGCGACCGCATCCTGCCGTCGGTTCTCGACGGGAGCTACCGCCTGCCGGTGACCGATGCGTCGGGGCGCGACCGTAACGTGCTGCGCGAGGCGGTCAACCTGATGCGCGAGGCCGGCTACACGATCAAGAACGGCAAGATGAGCAACGAGGGCGGCGTTCCGCTCGCCTTCGAGATCATGACGCAGAACGAGGGACAGGAGAAAGTGGCGCTCTCCTACCAGCGCTCGCTCGCCGCCCTCGGCATCAGCGCCTCCGTCCGCACCGTCGACGATTCCCAGTACCAGAAGCGCAGCCAGACCTTCGACTACGACGTCATCGTCAAGGCCTATGCCTCCTCGCTCTCACCGGGCATCGAGCAGATCTCCTACTGGGGCTCGGTGTCGCGCGACCGGCAGGGCAGCTCGAACTTCGCCGGCGTCGCCGACAAGGAGGTCGACCGCCTGATCGACAATATCCTCCAGGCCCGCAGCGTCGAGGATTTCGTCGCCGCCGTCCGGGCGCATGACCGTTTTCTGGTGTCGAATTCCTATCTGGTGCCGCTCTATCATGTCGGCGCCCAGTGGATCGGGCGGCGCAAGCATATCGGAAGGCCGAACACCGTGCCGCTCTACGGCTACCAGCTGCCGACCTGGTGGGACGAGAACGCCCAGTGATCGGTCCGGACGCCGCCTTCCCCGCGGCGCACCTTGTTGAAACAGCGCGACGGGCAGGCCTCGGCGCGCCGTGTCGCCGTTCATTTCCCGCATCGCCTGAAAGGACCATGATGAAAACACTCTCGATCGATGTCGTGTCCGACGTCGTCTGCCCCTGGTGCTATCTGGGCAAAGCGCGGCTCGACAGGGCCGTCGCCGCGCTTTCGGGCGAGGTCGACGTGCGTATCAACTGGCATCCCTACCAGCTCGATCCGGACCTGCCGCCGGAGGGCGTCGACCACAAGGCCCATCTCGCCGCCAAGCTCGGCGGGACGCAAGCGGTCGACCGCGCCCATGCCATGCTCCAGGAACTCGGCCGCGCCGATGGCATCGCCTTCGATTTCGACGCGGTGCGCATCAGCCCGAACACGCTCGACGCGCACAGGCTGATCCGCTGGGCCGCGACCGGTGGCCCGGAAGCGCAGGACAGGGTCGTCTCGCTGCTGTTCAAGGCCAATTTTGAGGAAGGCCGCAATGTCGGCGACCGGACCGTCCTGCTCGACATCGCCGAAACGGCCGGCCTGGAGCGTCAGGTGATCGAGACGCTGCTCCTCTCCGAAGCCGACAAGGCCGACATTCTGGCCGAGATCGACGCGGCGCGGCAAATGGGGGTCACCGGCGTCCCCTGCTTCATCCTCGACCGGCGCTTCGCGGTCATGGGAGCACAGTCCACGGAGGTGTTGGTCGAGGCGATCCACGATGCGGCAAACGGTCCGTCGGACGACGCCGGCTGACGCGGCGACGTCGAGCGCAAGACGCTTGCGCCGGGTCAAAGCCCTGACGCTGCGTCAGGTGCCTCCCGTTACCGAAGCCGGCGGGGGACAACCCCGCCGGCTTCCGACGTTTCAGTGGCTTACTGCGGCAGCTTGTCGTCGACGCCGTCGACGTAGAAGTTGAGGCCGAGCAGGGTGCCGTCGTCGGCGCTGGCGCCGGCGGCGAGCCATTCGCTGCCGTCCTGCTTCTTCAGCGGGCCGGTAAACGGCTTCAGCTCGCCCGACTTGATCTTCGCCTCGGTTTCCTCGGCGAGCGCCTTCACGTCGTCCGGCATGTTGGTGTAGGGCGCCATCTGCAGGATGCCGTCCTTGAGGCCGTCCCAGCTCGATGCGGTCTCCCACTTGCCGTCGAGGAAGAGCTGGGTACGCTTGATGTAATAGGGACCCCAGGTGTCCTTGATCGCCGTCAGCTGCGTCTGCGGGCCGGCGGCGATCATGTCGGAGGCCTGGCCGAAGGCCTTGATGCCGCGCTCGGCGGCAACCTGCATCGGCGCGGTCGTGTCGGTGTGCTGGGTGAGGATATCCACGCCCTGGTCGATCAGCGCCTTGGCGGCATCGGCTTCCTTGCCCGGATCGAACCAGGTGTTGGCCCAGACGACCTTGATCTTGAAGTCCGGATTGATCGTACGCGCGCCGATGACGAAGGAATTGATGCCCTGCACGACTTCCGGGATCGGGAAGGAGGCGATGTAGCCGGCGAGCCCCTTCTGCGACATCTTCGCGGCGATCACGCCCTGGATGTAGCGGCCCTCATAGAAGCGGCTGTTGTAGGTCGCGACGTTCGGCGCGTTCTTGTAGCCGGTCGCGTGTTCGAACTTCACGTCCGGGAACTTGGCGGCGACCTTGATCGTCGCGTCCATGAAGCCGAAGGAGGTCGTGAAGATCAGGCCGCAGCCCGAGCGGGCGAGGCGCTCGATGGCGCGCTCGGCGTCCGGGCCCTCCGGAACGTTTTCGAGGAACTGCGTCTCGATCTTGTCGGCGAGCGCCTTTTCGAGTTCCTGACGGCCGATGTCGTGCGCCTGGGTCCAGCCGCCGTCGGTCTTCGAGCCGACATAGACGAAGCAGACCTTCGCCTTGTCCTGCGCGTGGGCGCTCGCGGCAAAGCCGATGACGGCGGCCGTCGAGGCGAGAGCGAGTAAGAGTTTCTTCATGGGGGACCTCCGTCAGTATGAAGAGAGAGACGTTCCGATCCTCACCGGTCCGGAACGAAGGATTTTCCGAGCGATGCCGGCGTGTTGATCAGCGTCATGCGCCGGTTGCGCGAGATGATGACCAGCACGACGATCGTCGCGACATAGGGCAGCGCCGAGAGGAACTGCGACGGCACGCCGATGCCGAAGGCCTGTGCGTGCAGCTGGCTGATCGAGACCGCGCCGAAGAGATAGCCGCCGGCGACGACCCGCCACGGCCGCCAGGAGGCGAAGACGACCAGCGCCAGCGCGATCCAGCCGCGCCCCGCCGTCATGTTCTCCACCCATTGCGGCGTATAGACGAGCGAGAGCTGCGCGCCTGCCAGCCCGGCGCAGGCGCCGCCGAACATCACCGCAAGGTAGCGCGTGCGGATGACGTTGACGCCGAGCGCGTGCGCCGAGGCGTGGCTGTCGCCGACGGCACGCAGTTTGAGGCCGGACCGGCTCTTGAACAAGAACCAGTTGACGCCGAGGACGAGCAGGATCGAGAGGTAGAAGATCGCGTCCTGCCGGAAGAGGAGCGGACCGATCAGCGGGATGTCGCCGAGGATCGGAATGTCGATCGGCATCAGCTTGATGCCCGGCTGGCCGACAAAACTCTCGCCGAGCATGCCGGAGACGCCGAGGCCGAGGATGGTCAGCGCCAGGCCGGTCGCCACCTGGTTGGCGACGAGCGTCAGCGTCAGGACGCCGAACAGCAACGAGAACAGGGCGCCGCTGGCGATCCCGGCGAGAATGCCGAGGGAGGGCGACCCGGTGGAGGTGGTGACGATGAAGGCGAGCACCGCGCCCATCACCATCATGCCCTCGACGCCGAGATTGAGCACGCCCGAGCGCTCCGCCACCAGTTCGCCGCAGGCGGCGATGACGAGCGGCGTCGAAGCGGTGATGACGCTGAGCAGGATCGCTTCGATGATGGTCATGCCCGGCCTCCCTCGGCGGCGCCCGCCGTGATCAGGCGGATGCGGTAGTGGATCAGCGTGTCGCAGGAGAGCACGAAGAACAGCAGCAACCCCTGGAAGACCCGCACGACCTTGTCGGAGATCTCGAGCGACACCTGCGCCGCCTCGCCGCCGAGATAGGTGAGGCCGAGCAGGAGGCCCGAAATGATGACGCCGAGCGGATTGAGACGGCCGAGGAAAGCGACGATGATCGCGGTGAAGCCGTAGCCGGGCGAGATCACCGGCTGCAGCTTGCCGATCGCGCCGGACACCTCGGAGATGCCGGCAAGGCCGGCAAGCGCGCCGGAAAGCAACATCGAGAACCAGATCATGCGCTTCGACGAGAAGCCGGCGAAGCGCCCTGCCCTCTCCGACTGGCCGAGCACGATGATCTCGAAGCCCTTCAGCGTGAAGCGCATCAGGAACCACAGCGCCACGGCCGCGACGATCGCGAAGACGAAGCCGTAATTCGCCCTACCCGACGACGAGATCACCTCCGGCAGGATGGCGTTGGCGGCGAATTCCCGCGTCACCGGAAAATTGAAGCCGCCCGGATCGCGCCAGGGCCCGCGCACCAGCCAGTCGAGGAAGAGCTGGGCGACATAGACGAGCATCAGGCTGGTCAGGATCTCGTTCGTGTTCATCCGCGCCTTGAGGAAGGCGGGGATGCCGGCATAGAGCGCGCCGCCGACCATGCCGAAGAGCAGCATCAGCGGCAGCACGACCGGCGAGGTCCATTCCGGAAAGAGCACCGGCAGGATCGAACCGGCGATCGCGCCGATGATGAACTGGCCCTCGGCGCCGATGTTCCAGTTGTTCGAGCGGTAGCAGATGGTCAGCCCCGCGCCGATCAGGATCAGCGGTGCCGCCTTGATCGCCAGTTCGTGCAACGACCATGTTTCCAGCAGCGGCTCAACGAAGAAGGAGTAGAGCGCGGTCGCCGGATTCTTGCCGAGAAACGTGAAGAGGATGGCGCCGACGACGACGGTCAGACCGAGCGCGATGATCGGCGAGAGGATGGAGAAGAGCGGCGAGACGCCGCCGCGCTTTTCGAGCTCAATGCGCATGGGCCGCTCCGCCGTCGCCGTGCATGCCGCCCATCAGGAGGCCGATCTTTTCGCGCGTCAGGTCGCCGGCCGGATAGGCGGGCGACAGCCTGCCCTCGCTGATCACGGCGATGTCGGTCGCAACCTCGAAGATCTCGTCGAGGTCCTGGCTGATGACCAGCACGGCAGAGCCCGATTTCGCAAGGTCCACCAGCGCCTGGCGGATGCGGCTCGCAGCACCCGCATCGACCCCCCAAGTCGGCTGGTTTACGATCAGCACGGTCGGCTGGCGGTCGAGTTCGCGTCCGACGATGAATTTCTGCAGGTTGCCGCCCGACAGCGAGCCCGCCGCCGGGTCCTCGCCGCTCTTGCGCACGTCCATCGCGGCGCAGATGCGTTTCGAAGCGCTTTTTACCGCCTGCTGGCGGATCAGCCCGAGGACGCCGCCGCCGATGAAGGCCTTGCGGTCGGACTGACAGCGCGCGAGCACGAGATTGTCGGAGAGCGGCAGGGCGGAGACGGCGGCGTGGCCATGGCGCTCCTCCGGCACGAAGCCGGCGCCCATCAGCCGCCGGGCGGTGATGCCTGCGCGCCCGGACGGCTTGCGGCGGATCCGCACCGCCTCGTCGTCGACGACGGGAAACTCGCCGGAGAGCGCATCGAACAATTCGCTCTGGCCGTTGCCGGCGACACCGGCGATCGCCAGGACCTCGCCGGCGCGCACCGTGAGGTTGACCCCCTTCAGCGACACGGCAAACGGCGTGCGCGCGGCAACCGTCAGGTTGCGCGCCTCGAGTTCCACCTCGCCCTTCGCGCCCGTACCGGCATTCGTCACCGCCGCGACGTCGCTGCCGACCATCATGCGGGCAAGCGAGGCGGGCGTTTCGCGGCGCGGATCGCAGGCGCCCGTCACCTTGCCGTGGCGAAGCACGGTGGCGCGGTCGCAGATGCGCTGTACCTCCTCCAGCCGGTGGCTGATGTAGAGCACGGACCGCCCCTCGCTCTTCAGCTTCTCCAGCGTCTCGAACAGCCGGTCGGCCTCCTGCGGCGTCAAGACCGAGGTCGGCTCGTCGAGGATGATCAGGCGCGGGTTCTGCAGGAGCGCGCGGACGATCTCGATCCGCTGGCGTTCGCCGACGGAGAGGTCGGCGACATGGGAGTTCGGGTCGAGCGGCAGGCCGTAGGCGCGCGACAGCTCGGCCGCCTCGTCGGCGATCTTCGACAGCGACACGGTCGGATCCATCGACAGCGCGATGTTCTCCGCCACCGTCAGCGCCTCGAACAGGGAGAAATGCTGGAACACCATGCCGATGCCCAGCCGGCGCGCGGCGTTGGGGCTCGGGATGGACACCGGCTTTCCCTGCCAGAAGATCTGGCCCGAGGTCGGCGCCAGGACGCCGAAGAGCATTTTGACGAGTGTCGATTTGCCGGCGCCGTTTTCGCCGAGAAGGGCGTGGATTTCACCGGGCATGATGCTGAGGTCGATGGCGTTGCAGGCCGCGAAGGACCCGAACATCTTCGTCAGCTTGCCGACAGCCAGTAACGGACTGCCGGCGGTTGCTTCGTCAACCGGCACGCGACCCCCATACCATCTGACGCCGACGCCCCGTGCCCTTGTCAGGCTTGTCTCATGGGATCAGCAGCGTTGTTCCACTCGTTTTTCGTGCTTCCAGATCCGCATGCGCACGAGCGGCCTCGGCGAGCGGATAGGTCTGGGCCGTATTGATACGCACTTTGTTGCTGCGCACAACATCAAAGAGAGAATTCGCACATGCTTCAAGCGCCGGCCGGGTGGCGATATGGGTGAAGAGGGTCGGCCGCGTGGCGAAGAGCGACCCCTTCTGCGCGAGGATGCCCATGCTGAAGGCGTCGACGGGCCCGGAGGAGTTGCCGAAGCTCACCCAGAGCCCGCGCGGACTGATGCAGTCGAGCGAGGCGGGGAACGTGTCGCGGCCGACCGAATCATAGACGACGTCGACGCCGCGCCCGCGCGTGATCTCCTTGACGCGGCTGACGAAATCCTCGGTCCGGTAATTGATGACGTGGTCGTAGCCGTTCTCGAGCGCGAGGGCCGCCTTTTCCGCCGAGCCGACCGTTCCGATCACCGTCGCCCCCAGCGCCTTCGCCCATTGTCCGGCGATCAGGCCGACGCCGCCGGCGGCCGCGTGGAAGAGCAGCGTCGTCTCGGGCCCGACCTTATACGTCTGGTGCAGGAGATATTGCGCCGTCATGCCCTTCAGCATCATCGCGCCGGCCGTTTCGAGGCGGATGCCGTCCGGCACCTTGACGAGCGCCGAGGCCTCGATGTTGCGCTCGTTGGCATAGGCGCCGTCCGATGAGGCATAGGCGACGCGGTCGCCGATGGCGAAAAGCCCGACGCCGTCGCCGACCATGGTGACGACGCCCGCGCCTTCCTTGCCGGGAACGAAGGGCAGGCCGCCCGCCTGCTTGTAGAGGCCGGTGCGGAAATAGACGTCGATATAGTTGAGGCCGATGCCGATCTGGCGAATCTGCACCTCGCCCGGCCCCGGCGGCGGCAGCGTCACCCCTTCGAGCTTCAGCACCTCGGGACCGCCGAGTTCACGCACGACGATGGCCTGCGCCATGATGGATCTCCTCAAGAACGTCCTAGATTGGGAAAGATCTGAAGCACGAAACCGATGACATAAAGGTAAATGCCGGTCGCGACCGCGCCCCAGACGACCCATGGCGGCGATTCGAAATGCAGGAGCAGCGCGTAGCCGCCGAACAGGCACCAAAGCGCGAAGACGGCGAGATTGACGATGCGCAGCCGCTCGACCCTGACGGGATGCAGGAAGTTGATCGGGAGGAAGGTGAGCAACACCGAGACGCCGACGACGATCGAGGCCGTCAACTCGCTCGCCTCGATGACGAAGAGCGAGAAGACCACCATGTTCCAGACGACCGGAAAGCCGGAGAAGAAATACTCGTCCGTCTTCATGCCCATGTCGGCATAGTAGATCGCGCTCGACATGACGATGGCGCCGGCGGCAAAGAAGGACCATGGCTCGCCGATCATGCCGCTCTGGTAAAGCGCGAAGGCCGGCAAAAGCACATAGGTGACGTAGTCGATGATGTTGTCGAGCGTGTCGCCGGACCAGTTGGGCAGGACTTCCTTGACCCGCACGCGCCGCGCGATCGGCCCGTCGATCCCGTCGACCGCCAAAGCCAGCCCGAGCCACCAGAACATGTCGACGAAGCGCTGCTCCGCGGCGGCGACAACCCCGAGAAAGGCGAGAAACGAGCCGGACGCCGTCAGGATATGGACGGAGAAGGCGCGGATCTCCGCATAGGGGACACGCCTGTACCTGAAGATCTTCATCGCAATCGGTTGCCTGTCCGTAACTCTTGATCGGTTTGCCGGCCGGCGCCGGACGCCCGCCATCGCCGCCGCGTCCGCCCGGAGATGGCGCGGTACTATGCATCCTTTGCCGGTGATCGCCAGCAAAAATCGCCCGGACGCCGCCGCTGCTGCCGCTCCCGGCGCCATGCCTGCGCCGATCGGCCCCATGGATTTTCCGTCCGAACGGGCCTAGATCACCGTATATGGGCAGATTTGAAAAACGGAGAGCCGCCATGGAGGAATACGATATCGCGGTCGTCGGCGCAGCGCTCGCCGGATCGCTCGCGGCCGTCGCGCTCGCCGATTCGGGCTATCGCGTCGCGCTTGTCGGGCCGGTGTCGCCGCATCCGGACCGGCGCACCACCGCGCTGATGCAGCCGGCGCTCGACATGCTGGCCCGCCTCGGTCTCGAAGAGGCGCTTTTCCCGATCGCCGAGCCGCTCAGCGCCATACGCATCATCGATGGCACGAACCGGCTGCTGCGCGCGCCGACGGTCACCTTCCGCGCCGCCGAGATCGGCCTTAACGCCTTCGGCAGCAACCTGCCGAATGCGGCGCTGCTTTCCGTCCTCGACGGGGCGATCGCGGCGCGCTCGGCGATCACGCGGATCGAGGCAAGTCTGGCGGGGCTCGACATGTCGGACGAGGGTGCCACCCTTGACCTCGACACCGGCGGCAGGATTTCGGCGGGGCTCGTCGTCGGGGCCGATGGCCGCGCCTCCGCCGTGCGCGCCGCTGCCGGCATCCCGACGCATCGCTGGTCGTATCCGCAGACCGCGGTGGTGATGAATTTCGACCACGAGCGGCCGCACGAACAGATCTCCACCGAGTTCCATACCGAGGAAGGCCCCTTCACGCAGGTGCCGCTCGCAACGAACCGGTCCAGCCTCGTCTGGGTGCGGCGCCCGGAAAACGCCGCGACCACGGTGACACTGGCGCAGGATGTGCTTTGCCGTACGGTCGAGGCGCGCATGCAGTCGATGCTCGGCCGGGTCCGCGCGGTCGAGGGCGTGCAGAGTTTTCCCCTGTCCGGCATGACGGCGCGCCGCTTCGGCCGCGGCCGGGCCGTCCTCGTCGGCGAGGCGGGCCACGCCTTCCCGCCGATCGGCGCGCAGGGATTGAACCTCGGCCTGCGCGATGTCGCGACCCTCGTCGATCTCCTCGGCCCCGCCTCGGGCGCGGCGATCTCCGGATCGCTCGCGGAACGCTACGACCATGCGCGCCGTGCCGACGTGATCAGCCGCACCGTCAGCGTCGATCTGCTCAACCGTTCGCTGTTGTCGGGCTTCCTGCCGGTGCAGGCTGTGCGGAGCGCCGGCCTGCATCTTCTCTCCGCCGTCCCGCCGCTTCGGGCCTTCGCCATGCGCGAGGGCGTCCAGCCGGGCGGCGCGCTTGCGGCGCTCGCGCGCGACCTACGGGAACGGATCGGCCGGAAGCAGGCCTGACGTGACGAGATAGAGGAAGCCGGTGACGGTCGCCACCGACAGCACCGTCGTGATCAGCACCGAGGCCGAGGCCCGCTCCTGCCAGACATGGTATTGCTGGGCGATGACGAAGACATTGGTCGCCGTCGGAAGCGCGGCGAGAAGCACGGCGGTATGGACCCAGACCGGGTCGAAACTGCCGGCGGCGCCGAGGGCAAGATACATCAGCAGCGGATGGACGACGAGCTTGGCCGGCACGATCACGCCGATCTCCACCGGCACGCGCTTCAGCGGGCGGAGCGCCAGCGTCACGCCCATGGCGAAGAGGGCGCAGGGTGCGGCGGCCTGCGCGAGCGAATCGACGAGCCGCATCATCGCCAGTGGCGGCTGCCAGCCGGCAAGGGCTGCGGCGACGCCGACGAGGGTCGACAGGTTGAAGGGGTGGAGCAGCACCTTGCGTCCGACGTCGCGGGCGAGCGCGAGCGGCGGGCGCCGGTCGCCGCCGGCAAAGGCCATCATCGCCGGCGCCACGGTGAAATGCACCGCATTCTCGAAGCAGAAGATCAGCGCGAGCGGCACCGCCGCCTTCTCGCCGAAGGCGAGCAGGGCGAGGCCGGGACCCATGAAACCGATATTGCCATAGGCGCCGGCGAGTCCCTGCACCGTCGATTCCGCGACGCCGCTGCGGCGCACGAGAAAGGCGATCAGGAAGACGGCGGTGAAGACGACATAGGTCGTCGCGACCGCGGTGACGATGAAGTCGAATCGCTTGAGCTGGTCGACCGGCGTCTTCGACACCAGCTTGAAGAACAGCGCCGGCAGGGCGACATAGATGACGAAGGTGTTGAGCCAGCCGAGCGCCTCGGCCGGCTGCCGGGTGATCCGCGCCGCCGCGACGCCGAGCAGGATCAGCCCGAAGAACGGCAGCACCAGTCCCATCATCTGCGCCATGTCCTGCCGCCCCGTCGTCAGCCGATCTGCATCAGGATCGGAAAGGTCTGCTGGAACCAGATGGCGATGACGCTGACGAGGCCGGAGAGGAAGACGAGGCCGGAGACCACCAGGAGCGCGCCGATGATCTTCTCGACGAGGCCGAGATGGCGGCGGAAACGGACGAGGAACCGCATGAAGCGCGACGAGAAGGCGGCGGCGATCCAGAACGGCACGGCGAGGCCGAGCGAATAGAGCGCGAGAAGCCCCGCCCCCTCGCCGACCGTCTGGCGCGAGGCGGCGACGCCGAGGATCGTCCCGAGCACGGGGCCGATGCAGGGCGTCCAGCCGAATGCGAAGGCAAGGCCCATGACATAGGCGCCGGACAGCGTCGCGGGCTTGCCGCCGCCCTGGAAGCGCGCCTCCCGGCCGAGGAGGCCGATCCGCACGATCCCGAGGAAATGCAGGCCCATGAGGATGATGACGATGCCGCCGATGCGCGAGAGGATATCGGCATACTGGCGAAGCGTCTGGCCGATGGTGGAAGCGCCGGCGCCGAGCGCGACGAAGACGGTGGCGAAGCCGAGCGTGAAGAAAAGGGCCGCGAGGACCACCGCGCGGCGTGCCGCCCGGTCGGCCCTTTCCGCCTCGCCTTGGCGGAACTGGTCGACGGAAATGCCGGCCATGTAGCAGAGGTAAGGCGGCACCAGCGGCAGCACGCAAGGCGAGAGGAACGACAGCGCGCCCGCAAGGATCGCAGTCCAGACGGATATATCGGCAATCGACAACGACACCTCCTTGATGCGCTGCGGACCGCCCTGCCTGGCGCACGGCCCGTCCGAGGCTCTGATAGCGGCAAAGCGTGCGCCGCACCAATCATCTTTTGGCGATGGCGCGATCGCCCAAGGAGACGCGCAGACGCAAGGCGCCATTTTTCGGTTGACCGGGCGGCGTCGAGAATGCATATCTCCGCCCGCTTCCACCAGCCCGACCCGGCTGCCTGAACGGGAGCGCGTAGCTCAGCCGGTAGAGCAACTGACTTTTAATCAGTAGGTCCCGGGTTCGAACCCCGGCGCGCTCACCAAAAAATGAAGTAAAATCAGATATTTATTTAGAATCTTCTACTGATATTGCGACGTGGTGTCATATTGGGTTCCGTATGGGTACAAAAAGGCCGAGCGATCGCGACGGGCACCCTGAGTCGAACTTTTTTGCTTAACGCGCCCCTCCGATCGCGGTTGAGGATATGCCAGCGTGCCGGTCGACGATCCAGTCGGCGGCACAGCCGAGGGCGTTTGCGGTCCTGTAAAGCGAGATCGCGAGGCGCAAGGCGAGAAGACGGCGCAACAGCCAAACGGCCCGCGCGACAACAACGCAGAGGAGGAGAGCGGCTACGGCGGCACGTCGGGGATCATGAATGTCGGGATCTCCCTCCGTTTCGCTTCGCCCATAGCGAACTCGACAATCCTCGCCGCCGCAACTCAGTTCGATGAACGATCCGAACATGCTTTGGCCATGCGCCGGGATGCTGCGGAACGCGGCCAGGCGCGCCCGGGAGAGGGCGCGCGCATTTTGCCTCCTGCATCTCAACGTCGATAGCCGAGGTGGTTGCACCGATGCCGGCAGCGGAATGGCTGGTGGTCGCGAGAACGAGCCTGCCCTTGAGAAGGGTGCGGCGTTTCATCATTGTGCCGCCAGCTTGTCTCGCTCGATAACGGCCGCACCAGCAACAGAATTCGGGCCGCGGTTGCCTCCATCACCTCCGTCACCGATTTGAAGGAAGCCATGGTACCGATAAAGCTCTCCATCAAGTCACGGCCGGCATCGTCGTCCAGCCCGTCCAGTAGCTCCATGACTTCCGGCTTCGTTTTTTGGACAATCAGCCAGGCCATGCGGATTGTGAACGAATATATATTTGCAAGCCCCGGTCATTCGGACTTCGACGTCGGCGTCCGGGCGCGCCACGCCGATGGCGCTGTTCCTAAAGTGACGGCATCTTGACGCCGCTGCCCCGTTCAGGCGGTAGAGGTGTTGATTTCGAGTGGGGACTACCCGGCATCTCCGGCGAGATGTGAGCTGTGTTTAGAGATGTCCCGGGTCTGCGGCGCTGGTCAAGGCCATGCTTTTCTCCTTTCTGCGCCGTGATTCCTCGACATTTCTTCCTTCTGCAGGAAACTCCGGGTGGCCGTTTTCAGTCGCATCGGCAAGCGGTGCATCATGTCCCGGTCGCTTCAATGCGCATCATGTCATAGCCGGGCTCCACATGGTCGGGTGTCTCCGCCATGACGCGGTCGTAGTCGAGGGGGACGTGCATGTGGGTCAGGATTGCCCGTTTCGGGCCGATGCGGTCGATCCAGGAAAGCGACTGCTCGAGCGACAGGTGGCTCGGGTGGAAGGCGTATTGCAGCGTGTCGATCACCAGCGTGTCGAGGCCTGCAAGGCGGGCGAGCGTCGGCGCGGGAAAGTCGCTGACGTCGCTGCAATAGGCGAAGCTGCCGACGCGGAAACCGAGCGAGGTGATGCTGCCATGGATCTGCAGCAGCGGCTCGATGTCGATCGCGCCGCCGGCGCCTTTAATGGTGAGCGGTACTTCTAGATCGTCGATCAGCCGGGCGCTGACGATCGGCGGATACTGGCTGCCGGGCGGCGTGTGCAGGCAGTAGCCGAAACCCTCGCGGATCCGCTCCATCGTTTCCGGCGTCGCATGGATCGGCACCTGACGCTTGTTGTGCAGGACGAAGCCGCGAATGTCGTCGATCCCGTGCAGGTGATCGGCATGGGCGTGGGTGTAGAGCACCGCATCGATATGGCGGACGCCGGCCGACACCATCTGTTCGCGGAAATCGGGGCCGGTGTCGACCACCACCGTCGTGCGTCCGCCGTCCTCGCCGATCCGCTCGATCAAGAGCGAGGCGCGGCGGCGCCGGTTCTTCGGATTGTCGGGATTGCAGGCGCCCCAGTCGCCGGTGATGCGCGGCACGCCCGGGGACGAACCGCAGCCGAGGAGGGTGAAGACCGTCAGGACGGGCACGTCAGACCCTCGGCATCTTCGCGTAGATGCGCAGCGCGTTCTCCGTGGTGATCGCCGAAACTTCGTCGAGGGGCAGGCCCAGCGTTTCGGCGAGAACGCCGGCCGTGTGCGCCACATAGGCCGGCTCGTTGCGCTTGCCGCGATAGGGTTTCGGCGCGAGATAAGGCGCATCCGTCTCGACGAGCAGGCGGTCGCGCGGCAGCCCGCGCGCGATCGCCCGAAGCGCCTCGGATTTCGGAAAGGTAAGGATGCCCGAGAACGAGATGTAGCCGCCGAGCTCGATCCCCGTCCGCGCCAGTTCCTCTCCCGCCGTGAAGCAATGCAGCAGGAACGGGAAGGTACCCTTGCCCGTCTCTTCCTTCAGGATGTCGGCCATGTCGGCATCCGCATCGCGGCTGTGGATGACGAGCGGCAGGCCGGTGCGGCGCGCCGCCTCGATGTGGACGCGCAGGCCCTGCGCCTGGGCTTCGCGCGGCGCGTTGTCGTAGAAATAGTCGAGGCCCGCCTCGCCGATCGCCACCACTTTCGGATGGGCAGACAGCGACTCGAGCTCGTCGGCCGTCACGTCCCCTTCCTCGTCGGCATTGTGCGGATGGGTACCGACCGAACAGTAGACGTCGTCATAGGCCTCGGCGATCGCGCGGATCGCGTCGAAGCGGCGCACGCGCGTCGAGATCGTCACGAGGCGGATGACGCCGGCGCCGCGCGCCCGCGCGACGATCTCGTCCCTCTCGGCGGCGAAATCCGGAAAGTCGAGGTGGCAATGCGTGTCGATCAGCACGTCACGCCTCCGGGGCGATATAGCGCGGGAAGACCGGCGTCGGTGCCGAAAGCGCCGTTCCCGCGACGAGACGGCCCGCTTCGCCGAGCGCGGCGAAACTGCGCCGGTCCGCCGGAACGGCGACGAGGTCGAGCAGCTTGCCTGCCGATTCCGGCATGAAGGGCTGGAGAAGGATGGCGATCTGGCGCACGGTCTCGGCGGTCACGTAGAGGACGGTCGCCATGCGCGCCGGATCCGTCTTCTTGAGCGCCCAGGGCGCCTCGCCGGCGAAATAGCGATCCGCCTCCGAGACCACGGCGATGATGGCGGCCAGCGCGCGGTGGATCTGGAAGCGGCCCATCTCGTCACGCGTCAGCGCATGGAGGGCATCGACGGAGGCGAGCATCGCCGTGTCAGCCGCCGTCAGGCTGCCGCAGTCCGGGATGCGGCCGTCGCAGTTCTTGACGATCATCGAAAGCGAGCGGCTGGCGAGATTGCCGATGCCGTTGGCGAGGTCGGAATTGATGCGGGTGGCGATCCCCTCCTCGCTGTAGCTGCCGTCCTGGCCGAACGAGACCTCGCGCAGGAAGAAGTAGCGGATCGGATCGAGACCGAAATGGGAAACGAGGTTGACGGGATCGACGACGTTGCCGAGCGACTTCGACATCTTCTCGCCCTTGTTGAGCAGGAAGCCGTGGGCGAAGACGCGCTCGGGCAGCGGCACGCCGGCCGACATCAGGAAGGCGGGCCAGTAGACGGCGTGGAAACGGATGATGTCCTTGCCGATGATATGGACATTGGCCGGCCAGTATTTCGCCCGCGGCCCCTCGGGATCGGTGAGGTATCCGGTCGCGGTGATGTAGTTGGTCAGCGCGTCGACCCAGACATACATCACATGGGCGGGATCGTCCGGCACCGGAATGCCCCAGTCGAAGGTGGTGCGCGAGACGGACAGGTCCCTGAGGCCGGAGCGGACGAAGGACAGGATCTCGTTGCGCCGCTCGGCCGGACCGATGAAATCCGGATTGTCCTCGTAGTGCTTCAGCAGCCGGTCGCCATAGGCGGAGAGACGGAAGAAGTAGCTTTCCTCCGCGACCCATTCGACGGGCGTGCCCTGCGGTCCGTAGCGCACGCCGTCGGCGCGCACCTCCGTCTCCTCCTCCTGATAGTAGGCCTCGTCGCGCACCGAATACCAGCCGGCATAGCTGTCCTTGTAGAGATCGCCGGAGGCGACCATGCGCCGCCAGATCTCGGCCGAGGCCTCGTAGTGGCGCGGCTCGGTCGTGCGGATGAAATCGTCGTTGGAGGCGTTCAGGAGCCGGGCCATCTCGCGGAATTCGGCCGAGTTGCGGTCGGCGAGCTCCTGCGGCGTGATGCCTTCCCGCCGCGCGGTCTGCTGCATCTTCTGGCCATGCTCGTCCGTGCCGGTCAGGAAGAAGACATCGCGGCCGTCGAGGCGCTGGTAGCGCGCGATCGCGTCGGTGGCGATCAGCTCGTAGGCATGGCCGATATGGGGCTTGCCGTTCGGATAGGAGATCGCGGTCGTGATGTAGAAAGGCGACGTGTCAGGCATGGCAGGATCGATCCGTCGGGGTCTGTTCGTGTGCGTCCCGTGCTCTTATCGCATTGCAGAAAAGGAGGAAACCGGCCACTGCCAGAAAAGCGGCCGATGCCCGCCTTCCCGTCTCAGGAGGCGAGATCCTGGAGGATGGACATCACCGTCTGCTTGCGGTCGAGATTGTAGGCCTCGGCGATGGAGAGCCGTTCGGTGATGGCGGAGGAGAGACTGGCGAGGCGGCCGGCGCGGTCGAGGTCGCCCGAAAGGGCGGCCTGCCTCGCGGCGGCGGTCAGATGGGTGTCGGCGAGGTCGGTGAAGAAGCCGTGGACGATGTCGTTGTCCTTGGCCGACACCACGTCGGCCAGCGCCAGCATTGCCTTGCGCTGGGCCGGTCCCTCGCCCGCCAGCGCCTTTTCGAACGCCTCGGCGATCTCCAGGCCGCCATGGTTGACGAGCGTCAGCAGCCTTGCGACGCTGCCGCCGGCAGCCGAAAGCGCCCGCCGGACCGGCGCGCGGGCCGTGTCGATGCCGAGATGGGCGGCGGCGGCTTCGAGCGCAGGCGGGGCCAACGGCTCGAGCCGGAGCGGCAGGCAGCGCGAGCGGATCGTCGGCAGCAGCTTGCCGGGCGCATGGGTGATGACGAGGAACATCGCCCGCTTCGGCGGCTCCTCCAGGATCTTCAGGATCGCGTTGGCGGCGCTGCGGTTGAGATCGTCGGCGGGGTCGATGACGACGATCCGCCAGTTGCCGGTGCCGGAGGTCTGCGAGAAGAATTTTCCGGCCCTGCGCACCTCGTCGACCGAGATCGCGCTTTTCGCCTTGCCGGTCTTCGGGTCCACCAAGCGGGTCAGGTGCAGAAGATGATGCGAGGCGCCGGCGACGATCTGGCGCGTCACCGCCGCGTCCGGATCGGGGTCGGTGATGGTCTCCGGGGCGCGGCCCGGGTCGGGATGGTTGAGGACATGGTTGGCGAAGCGGAAGGCGAGCGTCGCCTTGCCGATGCCCTTCGGCCCTTCCAGGAGCAGCGCGTGGTGCCCCTTGCCCGACCGATAGCTCTGCGCGAGGAAGCGCTCGGCCGCCCCATGGCCGAACAGGCGGGTGTTTTCCGCCGGCGCGATCGCGCCGTCGATCAGATCCTGCGCCTCGCCGCTCATTGCGCCGCCTTCGTCGCCGCTTCGCGCATCAAGACCCGTTCGAGCAGCGGCCGGACGACCGCCATCACGCTGTCCGCCACGACGGCGGGAGGAGCTGTCGCGTCGATGACGGCGCAGCGGTCCGGCTCGCGGGCGGCGATGTCGAGGAAGGCTTCGCGCCGCTTCTCATGCGTGTCGAGTTCCTCCTTCTCGAAACGGTCGAGCCCCCCCTCGCCGCCCGTCACGGCCGTGCCCAGCCGGCTTCGGACCCGCTCGAGGCCCTCGGCCGCCGGAAGGTCGAAGATCAGTGTGCAGTCCGGCCGGACGTCGTCGACCGCGACGCGCTCGAGCGCATCGATGAAGTCGGGATCGAGATTGCCGGTCACGCCCTGGTAGACGCGCGAGGAATCCATGAACCGGTCGCAAAGAACGATCTTGCCGTTCTCCAGCGCCGGGCGGATGACCTCCTCGATATGGTCGTTGCGCGCGGCAGCGAAGAGAACGGCCTCCATGCGGACGCCGCAGGCCTGTGCCGCGCCGGAGAGCAGCACATGGCGCACCGCCTCGGCTCCTGCCGATCCGCCGGGTTCGCGCGTCGTCAGGACGTCGTGGCCGAGCGCGCGCAGGCTCTCGCCGAGCAGCCGGATCTGCGTCGACTTGCCGGCGCCCTCCCCGCCCTCGAAGGTTACGAACAATCCGTTATCGACCGGCACATCGGCTCCCGTGGCTGGCGGAGGATGCCTTCCGCCGCAAACGTCATCCATCACCACCGCCAGAAGGCGGCAAGCTCGACCAGCGCGTCGACCGCGCGGCGGGTCAGCGACCCGGCCTCCACGGCTGCCGCCGCCTGCAACGGCGTCTCCTTCAGAAGCCGCTCGCCGCTGTAGATCCGCAGGGCTCCGACCTTTTGGCCCGCGGCGACCGGGACGGTCAATGGCCCGCGATAGACGATCTCGGCGCGAAGGCCGCCGGATGCGCCGCTCTCGACCAGGACATCGACCGGCTCCGGCGACACCAGCGCCACGCTGCCGGAGGCTCCGCCATAGACGCTCGCCTCGCCGATCACCTCATTGGCGGCAAAAACCGTCTTTTTCGTGAAGCCGGTGAAGGCCCAGTCGAGCAGTTTGCGCGTGTCGCCGAGGCGGGCCTTCTCGTCCGGAAATCCGGCGAGGGCGGCAAAGACCCGCCGCCCGCCGCGCTCCGCCGAAACGACGGTGGAATAGCCGAAGCCCTCCGCATAGCCTGCCGCAAGCCCGTCGACGCCGGTCGTCCCCGCAAGCAGCGGATTGCGGTTGCGCTGGCGGATGCGGTTCCACTCGAAATCCGGCTCGGCATAGTGCGCGTAACCCGCGGGAAAGTTCAGCCGGATGTGTTGTGCCAGCGTGACGAGGTCGCGCATGGTGACCGCATTGCCGTCGGCCGGCAGCCCGGTTGCGTTGACGAAACGGGCGCCTTCCAGCCCGAGCGCGCGCGCCTCCTCGGTCATGCGCGCGGCAAAGCGCGTCTCGTCGCCTTCCATACCCTCGGCAAGGATGATGCAGGCATCGTTGGCGAACTGGACCGTCACGGCGCGGACGAGATCGGCCACCGCGACATCGGAGTTGAGCTTGGCGAACATGGCGGCGGTCCCCGAGGGCGCCCCGCCCGTGCGCCAGGCATGCTCGCTGACCCGGAAGGCCGTTTCCGGCGTGATCTCACCCTTGTCGATCGCGGCAAAGACCACGGCCATCGTCATCAGCTTGGCGAGCGAGGCGGGCGGCACGACTTCGGTTTCGGCGCGGGAAAAAAGCACCGTGCCGCTCTCGTCGTCGATGACATAGGCCTGTTTCGCCCTGATCTCCGTCAGCGGAGCGACCGTGGCGGTCTGGGCGGCGGCGCCACTGGCGAGCCCCAGGCCGAGGACGGCGATCGAGAGCAATGTTGCGGCCCGCATGGGACGTCGTTCCCCCGTCTTCGCATCCCGCCTCCGGCGCAAAGGCACGGCCGCGCGGGAAACGCAACTTTCGTCACGCGCGATCAGCGCGCGCCGTCGCGCTTGGAAAGCTGCCTCAGGCCGAATGCCGCAACGCCCGCCGAGGTCAGAGGATCGGCGGAAACGAGCACGGCATCAAAGGCGTCGCCGCCCGTCGCGACGCGGGCATCGAGTTCGACATAGGCGGACGCATAGGCGGCACCGCCCGGCACCGGCACGAATTGCGGACGCGGCGCCGGGACAGGACCGATCTCGGGCAGGCTGATCGTCATCACGGCGCCCGCCGCCATCGCTTCGGTCGCCCGGACGGCCGGGGTCGGCACCTCGTCGACCAGCGCCGTGACCGGCACGCCGCTCTCCAGCATCGATTTCGGCGGGATCGTCAGCACGTCCTCGCGCGGCGCCATGCGCGCGACCTGCTTTCGCAAGGGCTCGTTCGAGGCCACCATCACGCCGGTCGCGATCTGGCCTTCCGGAATGACCGAGGGCGTGCGGTCGCCCTTCTTGACATAGGACGCCATCAGGTAGGGCATGTCATGCCCGTCGAGCGGCGCGCGGCCGACATACTGGACCCGGACCTTCGCCGTCCCTTTACGCTTCATGTCGAGGAGATCGGCGGTTTTCGACGACACGTCGATCACGCGGCCATATTCGTAAGGGCCGCGATCGTTGACGCGTACGACGACGGAGGCGCCGTTTTCGAGATTGGTGACGCGGGCATAGCTCGGCAGCGGAAAGGTCGGGTGGGCGGCCGAGAGATGATACTTGTCGTAGACCTCGCCATTGGCGGTGAGCCTGCCGTGGAAGGCCGAGCCATACCAGGAGGACATGCCGACCCTGTCATAGCCGGGCTCCTCCTTCGGCGTATAGGTCTTTCCCTTGACGACATAGGGCTTGCCGACCTGGAAGCGCCCGCCGCCCTTCGGAATGTTCTTGCCGTCGGCCACCCGGGGGCTTGCCTTCACGCCATAGATCGATTCCGCGAAATATTCCTTCGACCGCTTCTTCGGCGGTGCTTCCACGGCCTGCTTGGCGGATCCGCAGGCCGCCAGCGTCATGCACATTGCCGGGATGGCCACCAGGCGCAGACCGTTCGCCACCATTACCCTGCCCCTACTCGATACCATTTGCCCCACGCGCCACTCGATACTCTCGCCGCCCGGCAACGAGACCCGCGATGCCGGCAAACTGCCGGACGTCCGCATGGCCTGCGCCACGAACCGTAACATTTGACTAAAAATGACAGCTTCATGGCCGAAATGCGAACGGCGCCGCGCCGGCACGACCGCAATCTTATCGTATGGTTACTAAAGGGTTAACGGGGGGCTCCGCCCATAACCGCAAACCGGGAGCCGCTACATCCACCCGCCTCGACGGGGAGGCCTTAACCATCCGTCCCCTCCGCGATCCTTTCCGGCGTCCCGTCGACGGAAGACCGGGTCGTCCTTCGTCTCTTCGCGTCGACCCGCCTATCGCTCCCAGTCCTCCGGCGCCGGCTTGTCCACGAGGCCGAGCTTGCGGTCGAGTTCGATCAACTGCTGTTCGGAAAGCCGCAGGTCGAGGCTGACGGAGCCGTCCTCGTTGTCGTCGCGATGGTCGACGATGGCGTTCGAATAGATCCAGGAGAGATGCTGCATCGCCTCCGGCGCGAGCCGCACCGTGGTCTGCGTCAGCACGCCCGACATCCGCCGGCCGACCTCGTCCATCAGCGTCTCGATCCCCTCGCCGCTGATGGCGGAGACGGCGATCGTGTTGCCGCTCGCGTCTGCCTTTTCCATCAGCGCATCATGCTGTTCCGGCTCCAGCCGGTCGATCTTGTTCCAGACCTCGATCATCCGCTCGCCGCGCGCCTTCTCGTCGATGCCGAGATCGGCGAGGATGCGGGTGACGTCGGTCGCCTGGGCGATGTTGTCGGGATCCGAAAGGTCGCGCACATGCAGGATCAGGTCGGCCTCCAGCACCTCCTCGAGCGTGGCGCGGAAGGCCGCGACGAGATGGGTCGGCAGGTCCGAGATGAATCCGACGGTGTCCGAGAGGATCACCGTGCGCCCGTGCGGCAGCTTCATTCGGCGCAGCGTCGGGTCGAGCGTGGCAAAGAGCATGTCTTCGGCCAGCACACCTGCCCCGGTCATCCGGTTGAACAGCGTCGACTTGCCGGCATTGGTATAGCCGACCAGCGCCACGATCGGGTGCGGCACCTTGCGGCGCTTGGCGCGGTGAAGCTGGCGCGTCCGGCGCACCTGCTCAAGTTCGCGCTCGAGCCGGACGATCCTGTCCTGCAGGAGCCTCCGGTCGGCCTCGATCTGGGTTTCGCCCGGGCCGCCCATGAAGCCGGCGCCGCCGCGCTGGCGTTCGAGGTGGGTCCAGCTGCGCACCAGCCGGCCCTTCTGGTAATTGAGATGGGCAAGCTCGACCTGCAGCGTGCCTTCCTTGGTCGAAGCGCGCCGCCCGAAGATCTCGAGGATCAGTCCGGTGCGGTCGATGACCTTGGCGTTCCATTCCTTCTCGAGGTTGCGCTGCTGTACCGGCGTCAGCGGATGGTCGACGATGACGAGGCCGCAATCGCCCTCGACCAGCGCGTGGCCGATCTCCTCGATCTTGCCGGAGCCGATAAGCGTGCCGGGCTTCGGCTGGGCAACGGGGACGATCGCGCCGTAGACGACCTCGAGATCGATCGCGCGCGCAAGGCCGACCGCCTCTTCCAGCCGGCTCTCGTCGGACCGCAGCGTCACCGTCTCCGCCGCCTTCCGTCCAGACGGCTTCACCACCGGGACGATGACCGCGGCGCGCATGTCGTCGCGCTTGCGTTCCAGTTCAGGAATGATGGAGGCTAGCGTCTTCTGCGATGCCTTGCTCACGAAGCGCTGTCTTCAGCCTCGAACATCTGCAGCGGCTGCCCGGGCATGATGGTCGAAATGGCATGCTTGTAGACGAGCTGCGAATGGCCGTCACGGCGCAGAAGCACGCAGAAGTTGTCGAAAGATGTCACGACGCCCGTCAGCTTGACGCCGTTGATGAGGAAGATCGTGAGGGAAATTTTCTGCTTGCGGACCGTGTTGAGAAAGAGATCCTGCAAGTTCTGAGAACGTTCCGCCATGGCGCCGCTTCTTTCTTATTGAAGCCGGCCTGGAACGACCGGTTGTTCATGTCAAAAAATCCGGCGCATCCAGCCGTCCCCGAGCGCCGGACTCTTGGGTATCAAATCGTCAAGTTTTCCGCAATGTCGAAAACGGACATCGATGGCATGCGATAGAAATCGCGGAGTTGCGGCAAAGGGCGGATTCCCGGCCTGAGCACCGGTTACACGCCGAGCGACTTCAGCTTCCGGTGCAGCGCGGAACGCTCCATGCCGACGAATTCGGCGGTGCGGGAGATGTTGCCGCCGAAACGGTTGATCTGCGCGATCAGATAGTCGCGCTCGAACATTTCCCGCGCCTCGCGCAGCGGCAGCGTCATGATGTGCTGGTGGCCCTCGGAAGAAATTTTCGGCAGGGTGTCGCCGACCTCCGCCGGCAGCATGTCGGCGCTGATCGGTGTCTCCGGCCCGTCGCTGCGCGCGAGAATCATCAGCCGCTCGATATTGTTGCGCAACTGCCGGATGTTGCCCGGCCAGTCATGCGCCTGCAGCACGGCGAGCGCGTCGTCGCCGATCTTGCGGCCGCGGATGCCGGCCTGCTCGCTGATCTGCCGCATGAACATGTCGACGAGGAACGGGATGTCCTCGCGCCGCTCGGCGAGCGCCGGCACGCGGATCGGGATCACGGCGAGGCGATGGTAGAGGTCCTCGCGGAAGGCCCCTTCCGCGATGTGGCTTTCGAGGTTGTAGGCCGTCGACGAGATGATGCGCACGTCGACCTTGACCCGCTTCGAGCCTCCGACGCGCTCGAACTGCTGGTCGACGAGCACGCGCAGGATCTTGTTCTGCGTCTCGCGCGGCATTTCGCCGACCTCGTCGAGATAGAGGATGCCGCCATGGGCCTCCTCCAGCGCGCCGGTGCGACGCGGCTGCCCGGACGTCCCTTCCGTGCCGAAGAGGGCGATCTCCATGCGCTCGGGCGTGATCGCCGCGGCGTTGAGCGCCACGAAGGGTCCGCCGGCGCGCGACGACTTGCGGTGGATCATCCGCGCCACCAGTTCCTTGCCGGAACCGGACGGCCCGTGGATCATCACGCGGCTGTTGGTCGGGGCCACCTTTTCGATGTTCTGGCGAAGCTGCGACACGGCGACCGAGGTGCCGATCAGTTCGACCGGGTCGCCGGAGCGCTTCTTCAGCTCCGTCACCTCGCGCTTCAGCTTGGAGTTTTCCAGCGCCCGCTCGGCGATCAGGATCAGCCGGTCGGCCTTGAACGGCTTCTCGATGAAATCATAGGCGCCACGGCGGATTGCAGAGACCGCCGTCTCGATGTTGCCGTGGCCGGAGATCATCACGACCGGCAGGTCCGGATGGCGGCTCTTGATCTCGTCGAGAAGCGCAAGCCCGTCGAGGCGGCTTCCCTGCATCCAGATGTCGAGGAAGACGAGGCGCGGCAGCCGGTCGCCGATCGCGACCAGGGCGCTGTCGCTGTCGAAGGCCGTGCGCGTCTCGTAGCCTTCGTCCGACAGGATGCCGGACACGATGTCGCGAATGTCTTCCTCGTCGTCGACAACCAGAATGTCAGCAGCCATGGGTCATGTCCTGTCCTGTTTTTCGCTTTCGGCGGTGGGAGCGCCGCCAGACGGCAGTATCACGCGGATCATCGCGCCGCGGCCGGCGTCGAAATCCGCCGGGGCATCGTGCAGCTCGAGCTGCCCGCCGTGATCCTCGACGATCTTCTTGACGATGGCGAGGCCGAGGCCCGTCCCCTTCTCCCGCATCGTCATGTAGGGTTCGAGGATGCGGTGCCGGTTCTCGGTCGGCAGGCCCTTGCCGTTGTCGATGATGTCGACGGTGATCAGACCCGTCGCCTCGTCGAGCCGCGAGCGCACCATCACCTTGTGTTCGTCGCGACCCGCATCGGCCGGCAGCGCCTCGATCGCCTCGACGGCGTTCTTGACGATGTTGCCGAAGGCCTGGCCGAGCATCCGCCCGTCGAACATGCCTTCGAGCGGCTCGTCACCGAAGTCGCGGATGAAGGCGATGTGATTGTTGCCCATCTCGCGCAGGAACACCGCGTCCTTCAGGATCGCGCGGAGATCCGCCTTCTCCTTCGCCGGTTTCGGCATGCGCGCGAAGGACGAGAACTCGTCGACCATGCGGCCGATGTCCTCGACCTGGCGGACGATCGTGTCGGTGCACTGGTCGAAGACGGTTCGGTCGTCCGGATTGATCTGCTTGCCGTAGCGACGCTTCAGCCGCTCGGCCGAAAGCTGGATCGGCGTCAGCGGGTTCTTGATCTCGTGGGCGATGCGTCTGGCCACGTCGGCCCAGGCGGTCGAACGCTGGGCGATGACGAGATCGGTGATGTCGTCGATCGTGACCACATGGGATTCCTTGGCGTCGCGCGATTCCTCGCGCGTCACCTGCACGTTCAGCGTCCGCTCCTTGCCGCCGCGCATGATGTTGATCTGGCGGTGGTGGTCCGAGCGGTGGCGTGTTGCAGCCTCCGTCAACACCGCGTCGATCTCCGGCGCGAGCTCGCCGAGCGGCTGGCCGATCACCTTGTCGGCAGAAAGCCCGAGCAGGTCCTCGGAGGACGGGTTGATGATCGTGATGCGCCGATCCTCGCCGACGCCGATCACGGCCGCGGTGACGCCCGACAGCACCGCCTCGATGAAGTGGCGCCGCTGGTCCATCTCGTCCTTGGCATGGATGATCTCGTCGCGCTGCGTGCGGATCTCGGCGATCATCTTGTTGAAGGTGCGCGACAGGCTGCCGACGTCGCCATCGACGGCGCGCACCGGGACGACGACGCTCAGATTGCCGGTGGCGACGCTGTCGGCCGCGCCGATCAGCAGGCGGATCGGCCGCACGATCCGGTCGGCAACCGCGATCGCGGCCCAGATCGCCGCCAGCAGCACGATCAGCGCGAAGCCGAGATAGAGGACGCCGAAGGCAAGCTGCAGCGACATGCGGCTAGCCTGGAGCGACCGGTATTCGGCGGCATTCTCCTCCATCAGCCGCATCGAATCCATCACGCCGGCATCGACGGTGCGCACCGTGTAGAGATAGGCGCCCTCGATGGCGTTCAGCGGAATGACCGCGCCGACGAGGTTGGTGATGCCGGGCGGGATCAGCGTCGGCTGGCCGGCAACGGTGCGCTCGAGCGCGTCGCGCGGGATGGCCGGCAGCGGCATCTCCGTCGGGATGTTCGCCTGGATGATCGCCGAGCCGTCGGCGCGCACGAGAAAGGCGCCGAGCATGCCGCGTCCCCGCGCCTGCCGGGTCATCAGTTCGATGAAGCCGGTGCGGTCGAGGCTGTAGATCTGGCGGTTGCGGTCGAGGTCGTTCGCCATCGAGGCCGTCTGGCCCTGGAGGTAGCTGGCGTTCTCGAGCACATAGGCCTTGGCGACGCTGAGCGAGGAATTGACAATCGACTGCGTGCGCAGCGAAAACCACCGGTCGAGGCCGACGTCGAGCGTGATCGAGGCGAAGATCGCGACGAGGATCGCCGGCGTGATTGCCACAATCGAGAACAGGGCGACGATGCGCACATGCAGCCGGGCCGCGGCCCGCCCGCGCGATCGCGCCCGCATCAGGCGGACGATCTCGCGGGTGATCAGGTAGATCAGGCCGATGACGAAGACAGCGTTGACCGAGGCGAGCGTGAAGACGATGTTGGTCTCGGGGCGGATCGGCGTCAGGCCGAGCAGGACCACAAGCGACACGGTGGCGCAGATCAGCGCGCCGATCGCGAGAATGAGGCCGGGCAAGGCGAAGGAGGCGCGGCGATCATGAGCGCCCGCCTGTCCGTCCTCGCCCGACATCGCCACGGCCATGCCATCCGCCATCTGATCGCAACCCTTCTGCGGCCCGTTGCCGGACCGGCCACCGCGCGCCGGAGTGCACCGTTCAGACCGGTGAATCGCCTCTATGCCCCGCACCTGTTCGAAGCAAGGGAATGTGGCGAAAATGCAACTATTGTTGCAACGAAGTCACGCGGACCGCGAGCTGCGATAGACGGAAACGCCGAGTTCGCGGATCTTCTTGCGCAAGGTGTTGCGGTTGAGGCCGAGGAGGTCGGCGGCCTTGATCTGGTTGCCGCGCGTCGCCGTCAGGGCGGCGAGGATCAGCGGATACTCCATTTCGGCAAGCACCCGGTCGTAAAGGCCGGACGGCGGCAGGGAATCGCCGAAACCCGCGAAATACTGGCGCATGTTCTCCTCGACCGCCTGGGAGATCGTCAGCGCGCCCGAGCGCGAGGAGACTTTCTCGATCGGGCTGTCGGGGATGTCGGAGCGCAACTCGCTCTCGATGATCTCCCGGGTGATGACGTCCTGCGGATAGAGGGCGGTGAGCCGGCGCACCAGGTTTTCCAGCTCGCGGACATTGCCCGGCCAGGGATGCGCCTTCATCAGCTCCAGCGCCTCCTGGTCGAAGCGCTTGGCGTCGAGCCCTTCCTTTTCCGCCTGCTGGACGAAATGACGGACGAGGTCAGGAATGTCCTCGGCCCGGTCCCGCAGCGGCGGCAGACGCAAGGGGACGACGTTCAGGCGATAGTAGAGGTCTTCGCGGAAAAGCCCCTGATTGATCGACTGTTTCAGGTCCTTGTTGGTGGCGGCGACGATGCGGACGTCCGAGCGGATCGGCGTGCGGCCGCCCACAGTCGTATATTCGCCCTGCTGCAGCACGCGCAGGAGCCGGGTCTGCGCATCCATCGGCATGTCGCCGATCTCGTCGAGGAAGAGCGTCCCGCCCTCGGCCTGTTCGAAGCGGCCGGTCGAGCGGTTCTGCGCGCCGGTGAAGGCGCCCTTCTCGTGGCCGAAGAGTTCCGATTCGATGAGGTCGCGCGGGATCGCCGCCATATTGATCGCGACGAAGGGACCGTTGCGGCGCTTGCCGTAGTCGTGCAGCGCCCGGGCGACCAGCTCCTTGCCCGTTCCCGATTCGCCGGTGATCATCAGTGTCAGGTCGGTCTGCATCAGCCGCGCCAGCACGCGGTAGATTTCCTGCATGGCGGCGGAGCGGCCGACAAGCGGCATGCCGTCCTGGCTGTCGTCCTCCATCGGCACCGGCCGGCGCTTCGGCTCCGACAGCGCCCGGCCGATGATGGCGATCAGCTCCGTCAGGTCGAAGGGTTTCGGCAGATAGTCATAGGCGCCCTTCTCCGACGCCTTGATCGCCGTCATGAAGGTGTTCTGCGCGCTCATCACCAGGACCGGCAGTTCGGGCCGCGCCTTCTTGATGCGCGGCAAGAGGTCGAAAGCGTTCTCGTCGGGCATGACGACGTCGGTGACGACGAGGTCGCCGTCGCCGGCCGCGATCCAGCGCCAGAGCGTCGCGGCATTGGAGGTGATGCGGACATCGTAGCCGGCGCGGCTCAGCGCCTGGTTCAGCACCGTGCGAATGGCCGCATCGTCGTCGGCTACGAGGATCGTGGCGCCGGTCATCTCGGTTATCCTTTTGTCGTCGGGAGGTCGCCGTCCTCCACCGCCTTGCCCTTGGAGGCCGGAAGCAGGACGCGGAACGTGGTGCGGTGGCTCTGGCTGTCGCATTCGACGATGCCGCCATGGCCGCCGATGATCTTGGCAACCAGAGCGAGGCCGAGGCCGGAACCGTTCGTCTTGGTGGTGATGAAGGGATCGAAGAGATGCGGCAGGAGATCCGAGGGAACGCCCGGGCCGTTGTCGTGCACGCAGAATTCCAGCGGCAGCGAGATCTTCTCGCGCGTTCCGGCGACCGAGAGGCGGATGCCGGGGCGATAGGCCGTCGTCAGCTGGATCTCGCCGTCCGGCTTGTCGCCGATCGCCTCGGCTGCGTTTTTCACGAGGTTGAGGAAGACCTGCACCAGCTGGTCACGGTTGGCGAAGACCGGCGGCAGCGAGGGATCGTAATTCTCGGTGATGCGGATCTTGCGGGCGAAGCCCGCCTTGGCGATCGCCTTCACATGGTCGAGCACCGAATGGATGTTGAGCGGTACCCGGTCGACAGGCCGCTCGTCGGAGAACACCTCCATCCGGTCGACGAGCGAGACGATCCGGTCCGTCTCGTCGCAGATCAGCCGTGTCAGCGCCCGGTCCTCGTCGCCGACCGCCGTTTCGAGAAGCTGGGCTGCGCCGCGAATGCCCGAAAGCGGATTCTTGATCTCGTGCGCCAGCATCGAGGCAAGGCCGGTCACCGAGCGGGCGGCGGCGCGGTGGGTCAGCTGGCGGTCGATCTTGTCGGCCATCGAGCGTTCCTGGAAGACGATGACGACGCTGCCGGGCTCCGAGATCACCGGCGCGACATAGAGGTCGACCAGCTTGTCGGCGCCGAGCCGCGGCGAGGACAGGTCGACCCGGTACTCGTTGACCGGCGCGCGGCGCTCGCGCACCTGCTCGATCAGCGTCAGCAGCGGACTGCCGAAGGGGATGAAGGCGCTGATCGTGTGGCGCGCCAGATAGTTGGCGCTGACGCCGAAGAATGATTCCGCTTCCCAGTTGGCAAAGGCGACCAGTCCGTTCTCCTTGACGAGGATCACCGGATTCTGGATGGCGTTCAGCACCGCCATCGGCAGCGCCGCCTTCTTGTCCTCGTCCCTGACCATCCTGCTCACGCCGCCTCCGCCGGTTGTCCGAAATCCGCGCCGTCGGCGATCGCCGCCGTCACGCGCCGCAGCACCGTCGCCGGATCGGTCGAGGTCATGATCGCGGCCTTCTCGGCGGCCGCGAGCATCGGCGCGAAGCGTTGCATGTACCAGCCGAGGTGCTTTCTGGCATGACGGAGGCCGGCCTCGATGCCATAGAAGGACAGCATCGCCTCGTAGTGCTCGGCGACGAGGCGCGCCATGGCGGCGCGGCCGGGCACCGTTGCGGCGCCCGCGAGCCAGGCGGCATGCCATGGACGTCCCTGGCAGGCACGCCCGACCATCACCGCATCCGCACCGGAACGGGCGAGGATCTCCTCGGCATCCGCGCGGCTGTCGACATCGCCATTGGCGACGAGCGGCACGGACACCGCCTCTCGCACCGCGCGGATCGCATCCCAGTCCGCCCTGCCGGTATAGAACTGCATGCGGGTGCGGCCATGCACCGTGATCATCGCCACCCCGGCCGCCTCGGCGCGGCGCGCGATCTCGGGCGCGTTGATCGACTGCGCGTCCCAGCCGAGGCGCATCTTCACCGTGACCGGAACGGAGACAGCCTTGACCGTCGCCTCGATCAGCGACAGCGCGTGGTCCGGCTCGCGCATCAGCGCCGATCCCGAGTAGCCGCCCGTCACCTTCTTCGCCGGGCAGCCCATGTTGATGTCGATGATGTCGGCGCCGTTGTCGGCGGCAATCCGGGCGGCCTGCGCCATCCAGCACGCTTCCCGCCCGGCCAGTTGCACGATATGAGGACGGATGCCGCTGTTTTTCAGGCGTGCCCAGGATTCGCTCGCATGGCCCGCGAGTTCACGGCTCGCCACCATTTCCGTGACGACGAAGCCGGCGCCGAAACGCCAGGCAAGCGCGCGGAACGGCAGGTCCGTCACTCCGGACATCGGCGCGAGCGCCACCCGGTTGCGGATCTCGATATGGCCAACCCGGAACGACGATGCTAAACCCTGTCTTTGCAAATGCTTATCTTTCGGGCATATCGAATGTCTGCACTATTTTTAGACATCAATTTCTGGCTTGCCAAGTGATTTTAGCAAAGCTGGATAAAAATTCCGCAGCAACTGGCCATGCCTCTTTCTTCACGCTAGAGGTCGGTCGCGAACGATTTCGTCAGGGAACCCGGAGCGCCGATGCAGCAAGATGACGACATCTCCTGCGCCGTGGTGGTCGTGGCCGCCGGCCGGGGCGAGCGGGCGGGCGCGCCGGAGGAAGGGCCGAAACAGTATCGCCGCATCGGCGGGCGGCCCGTCATCTCCCATACGCTCGACGTCTTCGCCCGCTGGCCGCACACGCGCGACCTCGTCGTCGTCATCCATCCCGACGACGAGGCGCTTCTTTCGTCGGCGATCGCCGAGATGCGGCACGCGGCCGCCGTCCGCTTCGTCCATGGCGGGCCGACGCGCCAGGCCTCGGTGCTGGCCGGGCTCGAGGCTCTTCGCGACGCCCCGCCGCGCTATGTGATGATCCAGGATGCCGTGCGCCCCTTCATCGACCACGAACTGCTGGAGCGCACCCGCCTCGCCTTCCGCATGGGTGCCACCGGCGTGCTTCCGGCGGTGGCCGTCGCCGACACGCTGAAGCGCAGCAACAGCCTGTCGATGGTGACGGAAACCGTGTCGCGCGCGGGCCTGTTCGCCGCGCAGACGCCGCAATCCTTCACCTATGACGCGATCGTCGAGGCCCACCGGCGCGCGCGCGATTCGGGCGCGCGCGATTTCACCGACGATGCCTCGATCGCCGAATGGGCGGGGCTGCCGGTGCTCCTGATCGAAGGGCTCGCCGACAATGTCAAGCTGACGCTCAGAGGAGACCTCGTCATGGCCGACGAACGGCTGAAAGCCTCCGCCCTTCCCGACGTGCGCACCGGCAACGGCTATGACGTGCATGTCCTCGTCGACGGCGAGGGCGTGACGCTCTGCGGCGTGTTCATTGCCCACGACCAGGCGCTGCAGGGCCATTCCGATGCCGACGTCGCGCTGCACGCGCTGACCGACGCGCTGCTCGCGACCTGCGGCGCCGGCGATATCGGCGACCATTTCCCCCCGTCCGATCCGCAATGGCGCGGCGCGGCGTCGACGATCTTCCTCGACCATGCGGCGAAGATCGTGCGCGAACGCGGCGGCACGATCATGAATGCCGACGTGACGCTGATCGCCGAGGCGCCGAAGATCGGCCCGCACCGCCAGGCCATGCGCGAAAACCTTGCCGCCTGCCTCGACATCACGCTCGACCGCTGTTCGGTCAAGGCGACGACCAACGAGAAGATCGGCTTCGTCGGCCGCCGCGAGGGGATCGCCGCCATCGCCACAGCGACGGTCGTCTATCCGGCGAGGACCGTCCGGTGAGCCCGTTTCCGCCCGATATCCTCGCCCGCGCCAAGGCGCTCGTCGCGCTTTGCGCAGAGCGCAAACTGCTGGTCGCGACGGCCGAATCCTGCACCGGCGGCTTGATCGCCGCAGCGCTGACCGAGGTCACCGGTTCCTCCGCCGTGGTCGACCGCGGCTTCGTGACCTATTCGAACGCGGCGAAGATGGAACTGATCGGGGTCGAGGCGGCGACGCTTGACGCGTTCGGCGCGGTGTCGCGGCAGACGGCGGTCGAGATGGTGTCCGGCGCGCTCTGCCGCTCCTCGGCCGATATCGCTGTCTCCGTCACCGGCATCGCCGGGCCTGGCGGAGGAAGCGCGCAGAAGCCGGTCGGGCTCGTGCATCTGGCGGCAAGGCGGCGCGGCGGCGCGGTGATCCATCGGGAAATGCGCTATGGCGACATCGGCCGGGCGGAGGTACGCCTCGCGACGCTTGGCACCGCCCTCGATCTCCTCTCCGAGGCTGCGCTTCAGGAGGTGTAGATCCGGTCGGCGCGCGCTTCGAAGGCCTCGGAGAACATGCGGAAGGCGCGGTCGAACATCGATCCCATCAGCGCGCCGAGGATGCGGCTCTTGAACTCGTAGTCGATGAAGAAATGGACCTCGGAGGTCGTCTCGCCCAAGGGCGAAAACCGCCAGCGATTGTCGAGGTAGCGGAACGGCCCGTCGATATATTTGACGTCGATCGCCCGCTCCGGCCGGTTGATCAGCACCTGCGTGGTGAAGGTTTCCCGTATCGCCTTGTAGCCAACGGTCATCTCGGCGATCAGCAGCGCCTTGTCGTCACGCTCCTTGCGCGAGCGAACGGTCAGGCCCTCGCAAAGCGGCAGGAATTCGGGATAGCGCTCGACATCGGCGACGAGGTCGAACATCTGCTCGGCGGTGTGGTTGACGCTGCGGCGTGTCTCGAACTGGGGCATGGAACGCAGTTAATGACGCTGCCCGAGAAGGACAAGAAGATTGTCGCCCTCCGCGTAGGATTTCAGCGGGATGACGGGAATATCGGGACGATGTGCCGCAATCATGGCCAGGATCTCCGGCACCTCGACGGCATCGAAATTCCAGATGTAGCGCAGGAATTCAAGGTCGATCTTCTCCGTGCATCCGTCCGCCATTTCCGGCCGTGACCGTCCGCGATAGCGCCACCAGCGCCTGAGAACGCCTGACAGCGCGACGCGGCGCGGCGGACAACGGAAAATGATGAGATCTGCCCGGGCGAGACGGACGGGCAGGCTCCCCGGGCTGTTGCCATCCATGATCCAGCGTGGCTCAGCCGCCGCATCGGCGATGAGCCGGCCGATCTCCGGTCGCGGCCGCAGGCGCCAGCCCGGACGCCAGAAGAAATCCCGATCCATCGACAGGTAGCGCAGGTCGAGAGACCGCGCGAGTGCCTGCGCCAGCGTGCTCTTGCCCGTCCCGGCATTGCCGATCACGAGCATGCGTTCAGCTTTCGCAAGGTGCGCGATGGCGTCTTTTTCGTCCACGAGGTTGAGATCCGACAACAATTGCGTCGGCACGATCACGTCCCCTTCCGGTCAAAGAGAAAAAAGCGGGCCACGGCGCCTGCCATGACCCGCCCGTTGGCGTCTGTGGGATACGTCTATTCGGCAGCGGCAACCAGCAGCTTCCGGTCCCGCGCGGCCTTCAGCCGGGCAAAATCGTCGCCGGCATGGTGCGAGGAGCGCGTCAGCGGGCTCGACGACACCATCAGGAAGCCCTTGGTATAGGCGACGGTCTCGTAGGACTTGAACTCGTCCGGCGTGACGAAGCGCTCGACCTTGTGGTGCTTGCGGGTCGGCTGCAGGTACTGGCCGATCGTCAGGAAGTCGACATCGGCTGTGCGCAGGTCGTCCATGAGCTGGAGCACCTCGTTGCGCTCCTCGCCGAGGCCGACCATGATGCCGGACTTGGTGAACATCGACGGATCGATCTCCTTCACCCGCTGCAGGAGCCGGACGGAATGGAAATAGCGCGCGCCCGGGCGCACCGTCAGGTAATTGCCGGGTACCGTCTCCATGTTGTGGTTGAAGACATCCGGCTTTGCGGCGACAACACGCTCGAGCGCGCCGGGCTTTTTCAGGAAGTCCGGCGTCAGGATCTCGATCGTTGTCAGCGGCGAGGCGGCGCGGATCGCCCGGATCACCTTCTCGAAATGCTCGGCACCGCCGTCGTCAAGATCGTCGCGGTCGACCGAGGTGATCACGACGTGGGAGAGGCCCATCTCCTTCACGGCCCGGCCGACGCTCTCCGGTTCGTCCGGATCGAGCGCGTTCGGCCTGCCGGTCGCGACGTTGCAGAAGGCGCAGGCGCGGGTACAGATCTCGCCCATGATCATGAAGGTCGCGTGCTTCTTGTCCCAGCACTCGCCGATGTTCGGGCAGCCCGCCTCCTCGCAGACGGTGACGAGCTTGTTGGTCTTCACGATCGAACGGGTTTCGAGATAGCCCTTCGACATCGGCGCCTTGACGCGGATCCAGTCGGGCTTCGGCAGCACCTCGGTGTCGGGCCTGTGCGCCTTTTCCGGATGGCGGACGCGCTTTTCGCCCTCTTGGGCCGGAGACGCGGTACGGTCGAGAATGGTCACCATGTCGAAACAGTCCTGTCGCGATGCCGCGCTCTCATGGCGGCCTTCGACCTATATAGACGGTCCGACGACAAATGTCAGGCCGCCCACGGCAGAGCGGCCCGTCAAATTCGCAGGTTTTGTAAAAAATTTTCACACTTCCCTATCGCCGGACGGCCCTGCCGATGGCGATTAGGATGCAGGCGCCGATGAAGCCGACGATCAGGTAGACGATCAGGCCCGTACCGGTATAGATCCCGGCGACGCTGAGGACGAAGTTCAGCGCGGCCGCGCCGATGATGCCGAGGATGATGTTCATGAACAGCCCCATGTTGCTGTTCATGAACTTTTCCGCCAGCCAGCCGGCCAGACCGCCGACGACGATGGCACCGATGAGGCCCACACCGTTCAGATCCATGGAAATCTCCTTTGGGTTCAATTTCAACGCTTTCACAACGCGATGAACCCAGAAATGTTCCAGAGCCGTCAGGCATTCAGCGCCCGGCCATAGGCGTCGAGCACGCTTTCCTTCAGCGTTTCGGAGATGGTCGGATGCGGGAAGATCGTGTGCATCAGTTCCTCCTCCGTCGTCTCGAGGTTCATGGCGACGACAAAACCCTGGATCAGCTCCGTGACCTCGGCGCCGACCAGATGGGCGCCGATGAGTTCGCCGGTCTTCCTGTCGAAAATCGTCTTCACCAGGCCCTGGTCCTCGCCGAGCGCGATCGCCTTGCCGTTGGCGACGAAGGGGAAACGGCCGACACGAATGTCGCGGCCCTGCTCCTTCGCCTTCGCTTCCGTGAGACCAACGGAGGCGACCTGCGGATGGCAGTAGGTGCAGCCGGGGATCTTCGCCTTGTCCATCGGATGGACATTCGGCAGGCCGGCGATCTTTTCGACGCAGATGACCGCCTCATGCTCCGCCTTGTGCGCCAGCATCGGCGGGCCTGCGACGTCGCCGATCGCATAGATGCCAGGAACGCTGGTGCGGCCGTAGCCGTCGATCTGGATGAAGCCGCGATCCGTCTTCACGCCGACCGCCTCGAGCCCGATGTTCTCGACATTGGCCTGCACGCCGACGGCCGAGATCATCCGGTCGGCGGTGATCGTCACAGTCGAGCCGTCCTTCTTCTCGACGGTCGCGGTGATGGAATTGGCGCCCTTCTCCACCTTGGCGACCTTGGCCTCGAGATGGATCTTCATGCCCTGCTTCTCGAACTGCTTCTTCGCCAGCGCGGAGATCTCCGCATCCTCGACCGGCATGACCTGGCCCATCACCTCGACGACGGTCACGTCGACGCCCATGGTGCGGTAGAAGGAGGCGAATTCGATGCCGATCGCGCCCGAGCCCATGACCAGCAGCGACTTCGGCATCTCCTCCGGCTTCATCGCCTCGAAATAGGTCCAGATCAGCTTGCCGTCCGGCTCGATGCCGGGCAGCGCGCGCGGCCGGGCGCCGGTGGCGAGGATGATGTGCTTGGCCGTGTAGGTGCCCTCGCCGAGCGTGTTCTTCGGCTGCGGCGCCTGCGGCTGCACCGCCGGCTTGGAGGATTTGCCGACGACGATCTCGCCGGGCTTGGTCAGCTTCGCCTCGCCCCAGATGATGTCGACCTTGTTCTTCTTCATGAGAAACCCGACGCCGCCGTTCATGCGGGTGGCGATGCCGCGCGAACGGGCGACGATCGCCTTCAGGTCCGGCGTCACCGCCCCCTCGATCCTGATGCCGTAATCGCCCGGATGCTGGGCATAGTGCAGGATCTCGGCCGAACGCAGCAGCGCCTTGGTCGGGATGCAGCCCCAGTTGGAGCAGATGCCGGCGAGGTGCTCGCGCTCGACGATCGCCGTCTTCAGCCCGAGCTGGGCGGCGCGGATCGCGGCGATATAGCCGCCGGGGCCGGAGCCGATCACGATGAGGTCGTAGGTCTGAGCCATCTGGTGTTCCTGCCTTTGTCAGATGCGGCCGTTGCCGCTTATGGTCGTCGTCACAGTCCGAGCATCATGCGGACCACGGGTTCGAGGCCACGTCCGATCGCCCGCGTATTCTCCGCGTCGAGATGGACGCCGTCGAGCGGCGTCGTTTTTGCCACCGACCCCGCATCGAAGAAGCCGCACTCCTCCTCGTCGGCGAGATCAGCATAGAGCGAGGCCAGCATCGCCGATTGCTCGACGCCGCCGGAAAACATCGCGGCGAACTGGCTGTTCGCCGTTTCGCAAAGCGGCGGCGGTGACACGATGAGGATGTCGGGAATGTCGTAGTCGAACGGCCAGACATGGTGACGCACTAGCCGGATCAGCCGCGCCATGCCCTGCGCCGAATCGGAGGCGCGGCCCGCAACGACCGGCTTCATGTCGTTGGCGCCGAGCAGGAGGATGACGAGATCGAGCGGCGCGTGGGTCTGGAGGAGCGTCGGCAGGGTGCGCGCGCCATTGCGGTCGCAATCGGCGAGGTGGTCGTCGAAGGCGGTGGTCCGACCGTTCAGCCCCTCGGCGATGACGTTGACGCCGGACCCAAGCGCAGCTTGGAGCACCGAGGGCCATCGATCCTCATAGGCATGCCGCCCGAGCGTTTCGGCGCTGTAGCCCCAGGTGAGGCTGTCGCCATAGCAGAGGATGGATTTCATCGGCGACCTCATCCAGAGTTACGAACGAATGGCCATGGCAGCTTTTCAATTTCCACGGATGGCCAGATTTCACCATGCCCCACATCCGATAACGCCGAAAGGACAAGCCATCGACTAACGAGCACGGTCAGGATGCAGGGTACACCGCAGAAAGCGCCGACGACGATCGCTTCGATCAGAAAGGCATCGTCGCCTTTGATGTAAGACGTCGCGACCACCAAAGCGACAAAGGCACCAAGAATCAAGATGACGAGCAACGAATGCCCGATACCAAGCACCCGGTTTCTTGCCTTGCAAAACTGCGCAATGAACGAGGCCAAACCCGCTGCGACCGCGACAGGAAAGACATTGAAGCCAATAGCGCTGAACATCTGCCCGTCTGATATGAACTGATCCATTCCGACTAAAGCGAAGACAAACAGTCCAAGCCAAAATGCGATAATGCCAGCGACCCCTGAAAAAAACGTCGCAAAAAGCGACACACCCAATGCCTGGAGCACTCGACCAGCCAAGGGTGCCGCTTTTTGCTCTTCGCTCATCGCCTTGAGATGCCTCAGACCAGCATCGCCATCGGGTTCTCGATGTAACGCTTGAACGCGCCGAGCAATTCGGCACCCAAGGCACCATCCACGGCACGGTGGTCGGTCGAGAGCGTCACTGTCATCACCGTGGCGATCACCATCTGCTTGTTCCTGACGACCACGCGCTCCTCGCCCGCGCCGACCGCGAGGATCGTCGCATGCGGCGGGTTGACGACGGCGGCGAAGTCCTTAACGCCCATCATGCCCATGTTGGAGACCGCCGTCGTGCCGCCCTGGTATTCCTCGGGCTTCAGCTTGCGGTCCTTGGCGCGCTTGCCGAGATCCTTCATCTCGTTGGAGATCGCCGACAGGCTCTTCGTCTCGGCCGCGCGGATGATCGGCGTGATCAGGCCGCCGGGGATCGACACGGCGACGCCGACATCGGCGTGCTTGTGCTTGACCATGTTGGTCTCGGTCCAGGAGACATTGGCATCCGGCACGTCGCGGAGAGCCAAAGCGAGCGCCTTGATCACCATGTCGTTGACCGAGAGCTTGTAGGCCGGCTTGCCGTCCCGCTCCGGCGCGGCCGCGTTGATCTGGGCGCGCAGCGCCAGCAGCGCGTCGAGCTCGCAATCGACCGAGACGTAGAAATGCGGGATGGTCTGCTTCGATTCCTGCAGCCGCTTGGCGATCGTCTTGCGCATGCTGTCATGCGGAACGAGGTCGTAGGAGCCCGCGGCGAAGTTCTTCAGCACCGCCTCGTCGGACATGCCCTTCGGCGCCGGCGCCGGGGCGCTCGCAGCCGCAGGTGCCGCTGCCGGCGCGGCGGGCTTCGGCGTGCCGCCGCTGACCGCCGCCTTCTCGATATCGCTCTTGACGACGCGGCCATGCGGACCGGAGCCGCTGATCGCGGTCAGGTCCAGGCCGGCTTCCTTCGCGAGCCTGCGGGCGAGCGGCGAGGCGAAGATTCGGTTGCCGTCGGCGGAAACCGGGGCCGGGGTCGAGGCGGCCGGCGCCGTGTCGGCGACCGGCTTGGCGGCCTCCTTCGACGGCTCGGCCACCTTCGGCGCGTCGGCGGCAGCGGGTGCGGCCTTCTCCCCGCCGGAGACGGCGGCCGAGACATCCTCGCCGTCGGCGGCGAGCACGGCGATCAGCGCATTGACCTTGACGCCCTCGGTGCCGGCCGGGACGACGAGCTTCGCCACGACGCCCTCATCGACAGCCTCGACTTCCATCGTCGCCTTGTCGGTCTCGATCTCGGCGATGACGTCGCCCGACTTGACCGTATCGCCTTCCTTGACCAGCCACTTGGAGAGGTTGCCCTCCTCCATCGTCGGCGAGAGGGCGGGCATGGTGATGTTGATCGGCATGGTTGCTGCCCTCCCCGGTTACTTCTTGTAGCAGACGGTCTTCACCGCCTCGACGACCTCGCCGACCGTCGGCAGGGCGAGCTTCTCGAGGTTGGCCGCATAGGGCATCGGCACATCCTTGCCGGCGATCGTCAGGATCGGCGCGTCGAGATAGTCGAAGGCCTGCTGCATCACGCGGGTAGCGATCTCGCTGCCGACGGAGGACTGCGGGAACCCTTCCTCGACGGTGACGAGGCGGCCGGTCTTCTTCACCGATTCGATCACCGCCGGCAGGTCCATCGGCCGGATGGTGCGAAGATCGATGATCTCGACGTCGATGCCGTCCTTCTCAAGCTCGGCGGCCGCCTTGACCGCATAGGTCATGCCGATGCCGAAGGAGACGATGGTCGCGTCCTTGCCCGTGCGGTGGATGCGCGCCTTGCCGATCGGCAGGACGAAATCGTCCATCTTCGGCACGTCGAAGGAATGGCCGTAAAGGATTTCGTTCTCGAGGAAGACGACCGGGTTCGGATCGCGGATCGCCGCCTTCAAGAGGCCCTTCGCATCCGCCGCCGTGTAGGGCATGACGACCTTCAGGCCGGGAACATGGCTGTACCAGGCGGCGTAACACTGCGAGTGCTGCGCGCCGACGCGGGCGGCGGCCCCGCTCGGGCCGCGGAACACGATCGGCGCGCCCATCTGGCCGCCGGACATGTAGAGCGTCTTTGCCGCCGAATTGATGATGTGGTCGATCGCCTGCATGGCGAAGTTGAAGGTCATGAACTCGACGACCGGCTTCAGGCCCGTCATCGCCGCGCCGACGCCGATGCCGGCAAACCCATGTTCGGTGATCGGCGTGTCGATGACGCGGCGCGCGCCGAACTCCTGCAGCAGGCCTTGCGTGATCTTGTAGGCGCCCTGGTATTCGGCGACCTCCTCGCCCATGACGAAGACGTCGTCGTCGCGGCGCATCTCCTCGGCCATAGCGTCGCGCAATGCCTCGCGCACGGTGGTCGAGACCATCTCGGTGCCGGTGGGGATCGCCGGATCGGCGGGCACCTCGGCCTTCGGCTGCGCCGGAACGGGGGCGCTCGCCGAGCCCGTCTCCGTCGGCTTTTCGGCCTGCTCGACCTGGGGCGCCCGTTCTTCCCTCGCCTTCGGCGCGGAAACGTCGGCGGCGCTTTCGCCGTCCTGCAGCAGGACGGCGATCGCCGTGTTGACCTTGACGCCCTCGGTGCCGGCCTCGATCAGGAGCTTGCCGATGACGCCCTCGTCGACCGCCTCCACTTCCATCGTCGCCTTGTCGGTCTCGATTTCGGCGATGACGTCACCGGAGACGACCTTGTCGCCCTCCTGCTTCAGCCATTTCGACAGCTTGCCTTCTTCCATGGTCGGCGACAGGGCAGGCATCAGGATTTCTATCGACATCGTTCCTCACCTAGTGTGTTGACCGGGACCCTCGCAGGCCTCTGGCCGCGCCCCCGCCCTCGTTCATGCTGTTTTACGCCAGTCGCGCCGTCTTTGCCATCACACCGTCACTGCGCCGAAATCTTCAGCCAGAGGAGCGCGACGAGGCCGGCGACCAGCGCGACGATCGAAATCACCTGCCCGGCCCGGTACCACAACGGCAAGGGGCCGAACCTTGCTTCCCGCTCGAGTGCGGCGCGGCGGCGCGCCGACGATCCGTCCAGATAGCGGGCGAAGGATCGCCCGTAGTCCAAGAGGCTTGCCGCCACATGCCAGAAGAACCAGCCGAACAGCGCAATCGCCGCGACGACGAGCGCGAGACCGTAAAGATCGATCGACGCGCCCATCCGCGGAAATCTGCCCTAGAGCAGGATGTCGGTGTAGAGCTCGGCGGGATCCGGCTCCGGATCCGACTGGGCGAAATCGGCGCTGTCGGCGACGATGTCGCGGATGTCCTTGTCGATCGCCTTCAGCTCGTCGTCGTTCGACCAGCCGCGCTCAAGAAGCCGCGCCTTTACCTGCTCGATCGGATCGTGCTCGGAGCGCATTTTCTGCACCTCGTCCTTGGTCCGGTACTTGGCCGGATCGGACATGGAATGGCCGCGATAACGATAAGTCAGCATTTCGAGGATGATCGGCCCCTTGCCGGAACGGCCATGCTCGACCGCCTCGTCGGCGGCCGCCTTGACCGCGCGCACGTCCATCCCGTCGACCTGGAAACCGGGAATGCCGAAGGAGAGGCCGCGCTGGGAGAAATCGGTCTGGGCCGAGGCGCGCGACACGGAGGTGCCCATGGCGTAGCGGTTGTTCTCGATGATGTAGACGACGGGCAGCTTCCACAGCGCCGCCATGTTGAAGCTCTCGTAGACCTGGCCCTGGTTGGCCGCGCCGTCGCCGAAATAGGTGAGCGAGACATTGTCGTTGCCGCGATAGCGGTTGGCGAAGGCAAGGCCGGTGCCGAGCGAGACCTGGCCGCCGACGATGCCATGGCCGCCGTAGAAATGCTTCTCCTTGGAGAACATGTGCATCGAGCCGCCCTTGCCGCGCGAATAGCCGCCGCGCCGGCCGGTGAGCTCGGCCATGACGCCGCGGGGCGTCATGCCGCAGGCGAGCATGTGGCCGTGGTCGCGATAGCCGGTGATGACCTCGTCGCCTTCCTTCAGCGCCATCTGCATGCCGACGACGACGGCCTCCTGGCCGATATAGAGGTGACAGAAGCCGCCGACGAAGCCCATGCCGTAAAGCTGTCCCGCCTTCTCCTCGAAGCGGCGGATCAGCAGCATGTCGCGATAGGCCTTCAGTTCCTGATCGCGGTCGAATTCGGCGATGGCGGGGCCATTCGTCTCTTTTCTCGGGGACCGGGCGGTGGATTTGCGGCTGGAAGCGGTCGCGGTCTTTCGCGGTGCCATTCGTACCCTCCCTAGGTAGCGGCCTGTGATGCTACCATAGGCAAAGTCGCACGCAACAGCAATGCCATATTTGCATGGCTTCCATGACGCACAAACCGCTGAATTTCCAACAGGAATTTGAATTAACCGAATTTCGGTTAATTAGAACCCGCATGAAAGATGACGATCTCGTCGGGCCGCGAGAGATTGAGCGCGAACCGCGCCTTCTCGTCCAGTATGTCCCTCTCGATCGAACCGTCGCTCATCAGAGCGACTTCCTTCTCCAGCGTCTTGCGCGCCTCGACCAGTTCCGCAAGGCGCGCCTCGCGCACCGCCTGCCGGCGCTTCAACTCCTCCGTCGCCTTCAGGCCGAAGGCGCCATGAACCGAATGATAGCCGAAATAGCAGAGAAACGCAGCCGTCAGCAGCGGCACGACGAAACGACCGAGATAACGCTTCTTATGATGCTTGGTCCACATGGAAGCCCTTGACGCAGAACGCTTCTTGAACGTCCTTTATCGCGAAAATTGCTTAACCAAGCGTTTCCGCGCGAGCTCTCCGATGATGGCGGTCCTCCCGCGCCTTGCGAAACATCCTCGTGATGCGCAGGAGAGCGCGGAAACGGCAACGGGGCCGCCTTTCGAAAAGACGGCCCCGTCGCGATGTCAAAGGTCTGCGATCGGCGGCCGGTGATCAGCCCTTGATGATCGAGCGGCCGGCATAGGTCGCCTGGATGCCGAGCTGTTCCTCGATGCGGATCAGCTGGTTGTACTTGGCGGTGCGGTCGGAGCGGGCGAGCGAGCCGGTCTTGATCTGGCCGCAGTTGGTGGCGACCGCCAGGTCGGCGATCGTCGCATCCTCGGTCTCGCCGGAGCGGTGCGACATGACGGCGGTGTAGCGGGCCTTGTGCGCCGTCTCGACCGCGTCGAGCGTCTCGGACAGCGAGCCGATCTGGTTCACCTTGACGAGGATCGAGTTGCCGACGCCCATCTTGATGCCGTCGCGCAGGCGGGCGGAATTGGTGACGAACAGGTCGTCGCCGACGAGCTGCACCTTCGAACCGATCTTGTCGGTCAGCGACTTCCAGCCGTCCCAGTCGTCCTCGGCCATGCCGTCCTCGATCGAGAAGATCGGGTACTTGCCGGCGAGCTCGGCGAGATAGTCGGCCATCGCCTCCGGCTCCAGCACCCGGCCCTCGCCGTCGAGATGGTACTTGCCGTCCTTGAAGAATTCCGTCGAGGCGCAGTCGAGCGCGATATACATGTCCTCGCCCGGCCTGTAGCCGGCCTTCTCGATCGACGTCATGATGAAATCGAGCGCCGCCGGAGCGGAGGCGAGACCGGGAGCGAAACCGCCCTCGTCGCCGACATTGGTGTTGTGGCCGTCGCTCGCGAGCTGCTTCTTCAGCGTGTGGAAGACTTCGGAGCCCATGCGCACCGCGTCGCGGATCGTGTCGGCGCCGACCGGCACGATCATGAATTCCTGAAAGTCGATCGGGTTGTCGGCATGCGCGCCCCCATTGATGATGTTCATCATCGGCACGGGGAGAACATGGGCGTTCGGGCCGCCGACATAGCGGTAGAGCGGCAGGCCGGCGGCGGTGGCGGCGGCCTTGGCGACGGCGAGCGAGACGCCGAGAATGGCATTGGCGCCGAGGCGCGACTTGTTGTGCGTGCCGTCGAGCTCGATCATCGTGCGGTCGACCTCGATCTGGTTTTCCGCCTCCAGCCCGCCGACCGCGTCATAGATCTCGCCGTTGACGAACTCGACGGCCTTCTCGACACCCTTGCCGAGATAGCGTTTGCCGCCGTCGCGCAGTTCGACCGCTTCATGCGCGCCGGTCGAGGCGCCCGAGGGAACGGCGGCGCGGCCGAAGCTGCCGTCTTCGAGATGCACATCGACCTCGACGGTCGGATTGCCGCGGCTGTCCAGAATCTCACGTCCGATGATGTCGATGATGGCCGTCATGATCTCTTTCCTGCTGGTTTTGGGTCAAAATCCGAGCCTGTCATAGTTCAACGCCCGGAAAATACAATGGCGCGGGAGGGCAAACGGGGAGGCCGGCCCGGCGTTCAAGAAAAATTCACGAAGCCGTCGCGCTCAGCCCTTGGCGATCGCGTCGAAGGCGAGCAGCGTCTCCAGGAGGCGCGGCATGTCTTTGAGATGGACCATGTTCGGGCCGTCGGACGGCGCGTTGTCCGGATCCTCGTGCGTCTCGATGAAAACGCCGGCGACACCGACGGCGACCGCCGCCCGCGCCAGCGTCTCGACGAACTCGCGCTGGCCGCCGGATGCCTCGCCCTGGCCGCCCGGCTGCTGCACCGAATGGGTCGCGTCGAAGACGACGGGCGCGCCGAGCCCCGCCATGATCGGCAGCGAGCGCATGTCGGAGACCAGCGTGTTGTAGCCGAAGGAGGCGCCACGCTCGCACAGCAGCACGTTGGGATTGCCGCTTTCCGTCAGCTTGGCAAGCACGTTCTTCATGTCCCAGGGGGCGAGAAACTGGCCCTTCTTCACGTTGATCGCGCGTCCGGTCTTCGCGGCGGCGACGAGCAGGTCCGTCTGGCGGCAGAGGAAGGCGGGGATCTGCAGGATATCGACGGTCGGGGCGACGAGAGCGCACTGCTCTTCCGTGTGGATATCCGTCAGCACGGGAAAACCGTAGGTCTCCTTGAGATCGGCAAACACCTCCATCGCCGTTTCGAGGCCGATGCCGCGCCGCCCCTTCAGCGAGGTCCGGTTGGCCTTGTCGAAGGAGGATTTGTAGACGAGTCCGATGCCGAGCGCGCCGCAGATCTCGACGAGCTTGCCGGCGATCATGAAGGCATGGTCGCGGCTTTCCATCTGGCAGGGACCGGCAATCAGCGACAGCCGGCGATCCTGAGCGAAGGAGACGGCGGCGGAGCCGCTGCCGACGGTCACAGTGGAATGGGGCTTCATGTGTCTTCTCCAAATACGAACAGGCATCCCTGCCCGGCTTCAGCGGGAACGAGCAGAGTGTTCGCCTTCTCGATGAAGGCGACGGAATTGCGTCGCAGCAGCGCGGCCGTCGCGGCAGGATCGCCAACGCGGAAGCGCAATGCGTGGCCGCGCAATCCCCGCGAGTGGCTGGTGGTGCGCCGGCCGAACCGGGCGGCCATCGCGTCCGGATCGAGGACGCTGAGAACGGTTCCGCCCATGCGAAGGCCGAGCCCCGTGCCATCGGCGCCGGCCACCGTTCCGAGCACCGATTGAAGCACGTCACCGAAGTCTTCGGGATGCGGTTCGGACAGGATGACTTCAGCGAGGCCTGATGCGCCGTTCGCATGGCTTTCCAGCGCGGCGCGATCAGCCGGAAGCGCTTTCAGCCGCTGGCAGGCAAAGACGAGAAAATCGGGAGAGCGCAGGTCGGCGCAAAAGGCAAGGCGGAAGCGTGCCTCCTCCTGCGTGCCGTCCGGAAGGCGCACGGGCCGCGAGAAATCGAGGATATCGCCACCGGAAAGGCCGAGCGCGCGATAGGCGGCGTCATCGCCGGCCGCATCCGCGGACCGGAGAGCGAGGCCTGAGAACCCGTCGTCGCCGCGACGGAAGCGGAAAGCGAGATCGCGGGCGACGAAGGCGTTGCCTGCGCGGGCCGCGGCGCGCGCGACCGCCGGATCGGCGATGGCAAGCGGCTCGAGATAGGTCCCGTCCGCGAGGAAGACGCAGCAATTCTCGGTCCCGAACGGATGAAGCGCATCGGCGGCGACGGTGAAACCGAGCGCGGCGAGCCGTGCCCGCGCGACGGGAAGCGCCGGAACCGGCAGAACGAGGTGATCGATCACGCGGGGACCTGCGGCGGTCATCGGCCGTCATCCTCCATCATCGCCGGGCGTGACACTGCCGGAAGGGCCGTCACAGATAGGCCGCCAGTTTCGGCACGATCGGCAGATAGGGCGCCTCGAACAGGTCCTCCCGGTCGAAGCGGCTGCCGGTGCGCGTCACGCGCACCATGCGGCAGCGCTCGTCATCCAGCATGATCGGCACCAGCAGCGCGCCGCCGGAGACGATCTGTTCCGAAAGCGCGCGCGGCAGGCTGGAAAAGGCGGCCGTCACCAGAATGCGGTCGAAGGTCCCCTCGCCGGCGAGCCCCTGCGATCCATCGGCATGCCGGACGATCACGTTGCGCAGGCCGACGGCCTCCAGGTTCTTCTGTGCCTCGTTGACCAGCGTGCGGTAGCGGTCGATCGTCAGCACCCGCTCGACCACCCGTCCCATCACCGCGGCGGTGAAGCCGCTACCGGTGCCGACCTCCAGCACCCGGTGGCCGGGGCGCACGTCGAGGGCGGCGATCATGCGCACCGCCATGTCGGCGCCTTCCATGAACGACCCGCAGTCGAGCGGGATCATCCGGGAGGAGAAGGCGTCCGACTGGTAGTCGAACGGGGCGAAGAGCGTGCGGGGCGTCTGCTCGACGGCATTCAGCAGGCCCTTGCCGACCGACCCCTCCCCCCTCAGGCGGAGAAGCAGCGCCGCAAGTCCTTCCTGTGCCGCCTGTTGCAGTTTCAATCCGCGATCCCTTTCAGCGCGCGCGCGACGCGGTCGAGCACGGTGTAATCCGTCAGGTCGAGCTTCAGCGGCGTGACCGAGATCGCCTTGTCGCGCACGGCGCGCACGTCGGTGCCGGCGCGGAAATCGCCGAAGCGCTCGCCGAAGCGCAGCCAGTAATAGGGATGGCCGCGCCCGTCGGAGCGCTCGTCGATCGTCAGCGCGAAATCGAGCTTGCCCTGCGTCGTCACTTCCGTTCCCGTCACCTCGTCCGGATCGCAATCCGGGAAATTGAGGTTGAGGAAGGTGCCGTCCGGCAGGTCGATGTCCATCAGCTTGCCGAGCACGGCGGCGGCGTGGGCCTCGGTCGTCTCCCAGCGCACCGGCGTGCCATGGGCGGCGGTAAAGGCCTGGCTCAGCGCGAAGGAGCGCACGCCCTGGAGCGTGCCCTCGATCGCGCCGGCGACGGTACCGGAATAGGTGATGTCGTCGGACATGTTGGCGCCGACATTGACGCCGGAAAGGATCAGGTCCGGCTTGACGTCGAGCACCTTGCGCACGCCCATGATGACGCAGTCGGTCGGCGTTCCGCGAAGCGCGAATCGCTTGTCGGCGACTTTGCGCAGGCGCAGCGGCTCGGACAAGGTCAGCGAATGGGCAAGGCCGCTCTGGTCCGTCTCCGGCGCGACGATCCAGACGTCGTCGGACAGGCTGAGCGCGATCCGCTCCAGGACCGCAAGGCCTTCCGCGTGGATCCCGTCGTCATTGGTCAGAAGAATTCTCATGTCTCTCCCTCGGTCCGGCGGCATCCGCCCCGGCGCCGCTCCTCAATCGATGCGTTCGATGCGTGTGATGCCACCCATATAGGGCAGCAGGACGTCGGGCACGGTGACCGTGCCATCAGCGTTCTGGTAGTTCTCGATGACGGCGATCAGCGTCCGGCCGACGGCGAGGCCCGAGCCGTTCAGCGTATGGACGAAGCGCAGCGTCTTGCCGTCGGCCGCGCGATAGCGGGCATTCATGCGCCGCCCCTGGAAATCGCCACAGACCGAGCAGGACGAGATCTCGCGATAGGTGTCCTGCCCCGGCAGCCATACTTCCAGGTCGTAGGTCTTGCGCGCGCCAAAACCCATGTCGCCGGTGCAGAGCGTCATGACACGGTAATGCAGGCCGAGCCGCTTCAGCACCGTCTCGGCGCAGGCCGTCATCCGCTCGAGTTCCTCGACCGAACTTTCCGCATCGGTGATCGAGACCATCTCGACCTTGTTGAATTGGTGCTGACGCAGCATGCCGCGCGTGTCACGGCCGGCCGATCCCGCCTCGGAGCGGAAGCAGGGGGTCAGCGCGGTGAAGCGCAGCGGCAGCCGCGCGCCCTCGAGGATCTGGTCGCGCACGAGGTTGGTCAAAGGCACTTCCGCCGTCGGGATCAGCCAGCGGCCGTCGGTCGTGCGGAACAGGTCTTCCGCGAACTTCGGCAGTTGTCCGGTGCCGAACATGGCGTCGTCGCGCACCATCAGCGGCGGCTGCACCTCGGTATATCCATGCTCGCGCGTGTGCAGGTCGAGCATGAACTGGCCGAGCGCTCGCTCCAGCCGGGCGAGCTGTCCCTTGACGATGGTGAAGCGCGCGCCAGCGATCCGCGCGGCATTTTCGAAGTCGAGCCAGCCGAGCGCTTCACCGATCTCGAAATGTTCGCGCGCCGGATGGGTCCAGCCGGGCTTCTCCCCGACGACGCGGGCGACGACGTTGCCGCTTTCATCCGCGCCGACCGGCACGTCGTCGAGCGGGAGGTTCGGAAGCCTGGCCAGCGCATCGGTGAGGGCGGTCTCGACGGCGCGCGTCTCTTCCTCGGTCGCCGGCATGCCGGTCTTCAGCTCCGCGACCTCGGCCTTCAGCGCCTCGGCGCGGTCCAGTTCCTTGCGCGCCATCGCGGCGCCGATCTCCTTGGAAGCGGCGTTGCGGCGCGACTGCATGTCCTGCAGCGCCTGAACCAGCATACGCCGGCGCTCGTCGAGGGCGATGAGGTCGGCGGCCTGCGGTGCTGCACCGCGCTTTGCGAGCGCGTCATCGAGCGCAGCGGCGTTCTCGCGAATCCATTTGATGTCGAGCATGGTCTTTCCGGATCAGCAAATCCGGAAGAGGCCCGCCAGACACGGGCGTCTTCCGAAAGGTGTTAGTCCCGCTCGGCGAGTTCACGCGCAGCGTCGGCCTCGGCCCGCTGCTTTTCGACCATCCGCGCGGTGTAGATCGAGATCTCGTAGAGGAGCATGGCGGGGATCGCAAGGCCGATCTGGGAGACGGGATCGGGCGGGGTCAGGATGGCGGCGGCGATGAAAGCGATCACGATCGCGTATTTGCGCTTCGCCTTCAGGTCCTCCGAGGTGATGAAGCCGACGCGGGCGAGAAGCGTGGTGATCACAGGAAGCTGGAACACGAGGCCGAAGGCGAAGACCAGCGACATGATCAGGCTCAGATATTCAGAGACCTTCGGCAGGAGCTGGATCGCCACCTCGCCATTGCCGCCGCCCTGCTCCATCGACAGGAAGAACCACATCACCATCGGGGTGAAGAAGAAATAGACCAGCGCGCCGCCGATGAGGAACAGGATCGGCGAGGCGATAAGAAAAGGAAGGAAGGCGGCGCGCTCGTTCTTGTAGAGGCCCGGCGCGACGAACTTGTAGACCTGGGAGGCGATGATCGGGAAGGCGAGCACCAGCGCGCTGAACATCGCCACCTTGATCTGGGTGAAGAAGAATTCCTGCGGCGCGGTGTAGATCAGCTCGACATTGCGGTGGGAGAGACCCGCCCAGCTCACCGCCCACTTGAAGGGCTGCACCAAGATGTTGAACAGCTGCTTGGCGAAGAAGAAGCAGACGAGGAAGGCGACGAAAAAGGCGCCCACCGCCCAGATCAGCCGGGAGCGCAGTTCGATCAGATGCTCGATCAGCGGCTGCGGCTTGTCCTCGATCTCGCTGGTCATGCGTCACCCTTCGGTTCTGGTGTCTTCGGCTTGCGCGCGCGCGGCTTCGCCGGGGCCAGGACGGCGGCGGCGTCGACCGGGGCGGTTTCCACCGGGGTCTTTCTCGGCTTGCGCGCCGGCTTCGGCGGGGCCGCGACGGTCGTCTCGGCAACCGCCGGTGCGGGCTGGGTCACGGCGATGCCGCCCGTAGCGGCGGCCTGGGCCGTGCCGTTGACGGGAGCGGCCTCGGGGATGCGCGGAGAAGCGGGCGTCGCGAACTTGTTCGCAACCGAAGGCGCCGGAGCGGGTATGGCCGGCGCCGTCGCCGCAGGCGATACCGTCGATGCCGGAACGGGGGTCGGCGCGGCCATCGGCGCCGGCGCCGGATCGACATCCGGCACGGTCTCGGCAAAGGCCGTCTCGTTGCCGGACGCGGGCGCGGCCGGATCCGGAACGAGCCCTTCCGTCGCGGACGGAACGGTCGGCGCCGGTGCCGATGTCAGCTTCGCCTCGGGCGCCGTCGCCTTCTGCAGGTCCGCCTTGAGCTCGTTGCCCATCTGGCGCAGCGGGTTCATCGCATCCCGGAGAGAATTGACTGGATTGAGGCTCTTCGCCTCGCCGATGGTCTTGCGGACCTCGTCGAGATCGGCTTCCTTCAGCGCCTCGTCGAATTGCTGGCGGAAGTCGCCCGCCATGGCGCGGAGCTTCGCCATCGTCTTGCCGAAGGCCCGGAGCATCGGCGGCAGGTCCTTCGGACCGACGACGACGATCATGACGATGGCGATGACGACCAGTTCCGTCCAGCCGATATCAAGCATGTTCTGCGCTCCGAACGCCCCAGACGGCCCGGCGCGACGCGACGACAGGAGCCGCGCGCCGTCGGGCCGGAACCGGTCTCACTTCAGCGGACTTCGTCGGACTTGTGCTCGACAGTCTTGGCGTCGACGCCCTTGGCGGCGGCGGTGTCTTCCTCGCCCATGCCTTTCTTGAAGTTCTTGATGCCCTTGGCGACGTCACCCATGAGCTCGGGGATCTTGCCGCGCCCGAAGAGCAGCAGAACCACGACCAGAACAATCAGCCAATGCCAGATACTGAAGGAACCCATCACCTTACTCCTTGCAACCGTTCACCCGTCTTCGGATCCTCGCATGTCGGATTTCAGGCGCGGCGCCGAAAAATCGACAGGTTAAGGAGAGCCTAAGAGTTTCGCTCGTCTTTTTCAAACAGCATTATGTCTCGCTCGTTAACGGAAAGCGTGACGTCACGCAATCCTTGCGGCAGGAGATCGGCGCGAATGCGGGCCCGCACCCGCTGCTCGCCATCGGGCACTGCGAGTTCCAGGAGCTCGACCACGCCGAGGAAGCGCCGGGCGACGATGCGCGCCGGGATCGCGCCGCCCTCGGGCCGGACCGTGACCGAGGAGAGCCGCACGGCGGCGACCAGTGGCTGGCCCTCGGGATGGGCGCCCGCATCGACGGTGCCCACCGGCGTCGCCGCCCTGCCCCTGAAGACCTCCGTCTCGAACTCGTTGATCTCGGAAAAAAATCCGGCGGCGAAAAGGCTCGCGGGGCGGCGGTAGAGGTCGTCGGCGGTGCCCTGCTGCACCAGGCATCCCCCCTTGAGGAGCGCGATGCGGTCGGCCATGCGCATCGCCTCCTCCGCGTCATGGGTGACGACGATGGCGGTCGCGCGTGATTCCCGGAGAATGGCGAGCGTGTCGGCGCGGATCGCATCCTTCAGCCGCGAATCGAGGCCGGAGAACGGCTCGTCCATCAGCAGGACGCCGGGCCGCGGCGCCAGCGCGCGGGCGAGTGCGACGCGCTGCTGCTCGCCGCCGGACAGGACATGGGGATAGCGGTCGGCATAGTGCGACAATCCGACGCGCTCCAGCGCCGCGCCCGCCTCGGAAACGGCCTGCGCCTTCGGCAGGGCCGTCAGCCCGAAACGCACGTTTTCGAGAATCGTCATATGGGGAAAGAGCGCGAAATCCTGGAACATCAGCCCGACGCCGCGCCGCTCCGGCGGGACGAAGACGGAGGGGCCGGACATTTCCTGGTCGTTGAGCAGGACGCGGCCTGATTCCTGCACCTCGATGCCGGCGGCGATCCGAAGCAGCGTGGTCTTGCCCGAGCCGGACGGGCCGAGAAGGCACAGCACCTCGCCCGCCTCCGCCGCCAGCGAGATGCCGCGGATGGTCGGCCGGCCGTGATAGCTGTGGCGGATGTCGTCGAAGGCAAGCCGCGCGGCGAACGTGACCCCCGCCGTGCGCCGCGTCTTCGCGGCGCCCTGTCTCTGCGGCTCGGAACCCATGACCTTCACCCGTATCGCTTCACCCGCCGGCTTCGCCTGCATCGCCTCGACACGGGAAAGCGGACTGTTCACATCAGGATTTCTCTTCCGCCTCTTCGCCCATGGGTGTCAAGAGCCCGAGCTCCTCGAGGTCCGCCCGGCGGATCGGATCCTCGTCGGCCTCGAAGTCGTCGTGGTCGGCGGGTATCGGCACATGAAAGGCGGCCGGAATGCGCCCCGCGAGCAGCCCCGCCGCCTTCAGTTCCTCGATGCCCGGGAGGTCGCGCAGGTCCTCGAGGCCGAAATGGTCGAGGAAGGCCCGCGTCGTGCCGAAGGTCACCGGCCGCCCCGGCGTGCGGCGCCGGCCGCGAAACCGCACCCAGCCCTCCTCCATGAGCACATCCAGCGTTCCCTTCGAGGTCTGAACCCCGCGGATGTCCTCGATCTCGGCGCGGGTCACCGGCTGGTGGTAGGCGATGATCGACAGCACCTCCAGCGCCGCGCGCGACAGCTTGCGGACCTCGCCGTCGTCCCGCCCGAGCGAGAAGGCGAGGTCGGCGGCCGTGCGGAAGGCCCAGTGGTCGGCGACCTGGACGAGGTTGACGCCGCGCGGCGCGTAGAATGCCTTGAGCGTCAGCAGCACCTTGCGCGCCGAGATGCCCGCCGGAAGATGGGTGGCGATCGCGGCCTCGGACACCGGCATCGCCGAGGCGAAGACGAGGGCCTCGGCGATCCGCGTCGCCTCCGCCAGCCGGCGCGCGTCGGCCGCGGCCGCCCGGGCCTCCTCCGCGTCGTCGAAGGCGGCGAAGCGGCCCTGCCCCGCCTCACCCGTCATGCCCGGCCTCCAGCGCCGCGATCTCCTCCTCGGTCATCGGCTTCGCGCCGCGCCGGACATAGATCGGCGCGAAAGCACCCTCCTGGCGCAGGTCGATGCGGCCTTCGCGCGCGAGTTCCAGCGAGGCGGCGAAGGAACTGGCGATCGCCGTCGCGCGCTCCTCGGGCGTCGTCATGTAATCGATGAGGAAACGGTCGAGCGCGGTCCAGTCGGTCGCCGCGCCGGTCACCTTGGCAAGGAGAAGCCGCGCCTCGGCGAGCGACCAGACCTTGCGCCTCGCAATCGTCACCTGACTGACGGCGGTGCGCTGGCGAAGGCCCGCATAGGCCGACAGCAGATCGTGGAGCGTCGCCTCGAAGGGCGGCCTCTGCGGGCCACCCAGAACCTCCGGCGCGCCCCGCGCGAACACGTCGCGGCCGAGCCGGGCGCGGTCGACGAGCTTCGCCGCCGCCTCGCGCATCGCCTCCAGCCGCTTCAGCCGGAACGCCAGCGCGGAGGCGAGTTCCTCGCCGGACGGCTCGTCGCCGCGCGGCGCCTGCGGGATCAGCAGCCGCGACTTCAGGTAGGCGAGCCAGGCGGCCATCACCAGATAGTCGGCGGCGAGCTCCAGCCGGACGCTGCGCGCCTCCTCGACGAAGGCGAGATACTGTTCGGCCAGTTCCAGCACGGAAATCCGCGCGAGATCGACCTTCTGCGTGCGGGCGAGGTGCAGCAGAAGGTCGAGCGGACCCTCGAAGCCGGCGATGTCGACGACGAGCGCCTCGTCGGCGGACAGGGTCTCGCCGACATCCCAGGGCTCGCCGGCCGATCCGGCGGGCCGTGCGTCCTGCGGCGTTCGTCCCGTCTTGCTCACGACTCACTCGTCTCCGGCCGGACATCGCGATGGCGGGACGATCGCGCTCCCTGCCCGGCGATCGGCATCATACGGCAGATTTGTCCGTTCTCCGAGTCGGCGCGCGACGATTGACCGTCTCAGGCCATCGGAAACAGGGCATCGAATTCGAGCCTAAGCGCCGTCTCGTCGGCGTCGTCCGGCGGGGAAAAGGCCGCTTCCGCTGCCCGGACGCGACGCAGCCGCTCGCCGGAGAGCACAGGCGCGACGGCGGCGACCTGGAGCATTTCCTCCATGATGCCGTGGCAGTGCAGCACGATGTCCAGGCCCGCGCCGATGATGCCCTCGGCCCGCGCGCGGATGTCGCCGGCGAGCGCGTTCATCGACACGTCGTCGGAGAGCAGCAACCCGTTAAAGCCGATCCGGCCGCGGATGATCTCGCTGACGACCTTCTGGGAGGTGGTGGCCGGCCGGTCGGGATCGATCGCGCTGTAGACGACATGGGCGGACATCGCCATCGCCTCGTGCCGCAAGGCCCGGAACGGCGCGAAGTCATGGGCGTCGAGGTCATCAAGGGACACGTCCACCACGGGAAGAAGGTGATGCGAATCGACGACGGCGCGGCCATGGCCCGGCATGTGCTTCATCACCGGCAGCATGCCGCCCGCCTTCAGGCCGTCCGCCGCCGCCTGGCCGAGCGCCGCGACCATCTGCGGATCGTGGCCGTAGGCCCGGTTGCCGATGACGTCGCTGCTGCCGGGCACCGGCACGTCGAGCACGGGCAGGCAGTCGACGCTGATGCCGAGGCGCATCAGGTCGAAGGCGTGCAGCCGCGACATCAGCCAGGCGGCACGAAGGCCGGCCGCCCGATCCTGCCGATAGACCGCACCGATGGCGGCGGCGTTCGGATAGTGCGGGAGAAGCGGCGGCCGGATGCGCTGGACGCGCCCGCCCTCCTGGTCGATGAGGACCGGCGCCGAAGGGTTGCCGATGCTGTCGCGCATGGCGGCGGTCAGGTCGGCGATCTGCGCCGCCTCGCCTATGTTGCGGCCGAAGAGGATGAAGCCCCAGGGACGCTCGCCGGCGAAGAAGTCTTTTTCTTCCGCCGTCAGCGTCAGGCCCTTGCAGCCTGAAATAAATGCTTTCGCGTCGCTCATGATGACACCATGGAAAAGATCGGGCGGCGCGATGACCCCGGCCCCTTGCGGGCCGGCGGCGCCCTTGTCCGGATTGTCGGGGGACCGTTTCGACGCGTTCCGGGCGACGGATCGTCCGGAACGCGTGGTCCGTGTTGCGTCTGAAGCGCCGTGCGGGACGGTTTTGGCAGGCCGCTCCTGAACCACGCCCGGCGAACACCGGTTCGCCGGAAATGCTCTTTTTTTGCGCTCCTGCATTCTCCGGACGTCACATCCGATCCGGATTTAACGGGAGATGCTCTATCGGGTGACGAGGCAGCTTCCGCCGGCACTCTTCAGTTTGGCGCAGAGGCTGTTCGCCTCCTCGCGGCTGCCGGCGGGAATGCGCACGCGGTAATAGGTGCCCTTGCCGGCGACGTCGGCGCGACGGATGTCGACGCCACGGCCGCCGATGACGCCGCCGAACTTGCGCGCCATGTTGTCGTAGGACCGCTGGGCCTCGGCCTCCGACGGCAGCGAGGCGATCTGCACGACATAGGTTCCGGCCGGCAGTGCCGCCGGCGGCGGCTGCAGTGCCGCCACTTCGGTCGGCGCGGCCTCAGCCGACGCCTCAGGCGCCGCCGTCCGCGTCACCGTTCCCTGATCCGTCACCCGGCCGACCACGTTGACCGGCTGGTCGGAGGGGCGTGACTGCGGCACCGGCGTCGCGGCGACCGGGGTCGTCGTGACGTTGCGCACCGGCGGCTCGCTGCCGATCTCGGCGCTGGCGATCTGTTCGAGTGCCGCGGACGAATCGGCGACGGCTTCCGCCGAGGCGGTCGTCGCCGTGGTCACCGAAGCCGAACCGGCGGCGGCGATATCGGCAAAGCCGCCCTCGTCCGTCGCATCGGCAACGGCCGGCTGGACCGGGGCGGTACCTGCGGCCGGAGCCGGCTCCTCGCGGGCGACCAGCGTCCCATCCGGCTTGACGATCATCGTCTTCACCTTGCGCGGGGAAACGGCGGCAGGCTCCTCCTGCGACGGCGCGGCAGCCGCACCGTCCTCGGCATCGTCCGGCAGCAGCCGTGCATTCTCGGCGCTGTCCACGGGCGTCGCGGCCATTCCTTCGCTGGAAAATTCTTCGCCGCCTTCGAGCGGCAGGGTTTCCGGCGTCAGCGTGCGCTGCACGACGTCGACCGGCTCCTCGTTCGAGGAGAGCAACGCCTCCTGTCGCGGCGCATCCTCGGTCGCTCCGGCCACCCGGTCATAGACGGCCTTGTCCTGGTTCGGAACGGTCTTGCCGCCCCGTTCGTCGGGAACGACCTTGACCGGGTCCTTGTCGGCGAGGATGACCCGCGGCGCGCTGGAACCCGACCCCGGCGTCGAACCGCCAAGGAAGGCATAGACACCGCCGCCCGCAAGAAGGGCGATCCCCGCGACGCAGGCGGCGAGCGCGAGCACCCGCCGGCGACGGGTGCGTCCCTCGCCGAAATCCTCGTCCGCGCCGTAGCCCGGCTGGAGATGCTGCCGGGCGACCGAAAGATCGTCCGGCCCGCCCTCGGCGAAGGAGCGGCGGAAATCCTCCTCCATCACCTTCTCGAAATCGGCGAAATCGTCGGCCGGTTCCGCCCGGCCATGGCTGACCGGCGCCAGACGGCCCGTCGGCTCGAAGCCGCCCTGCGGGCTCGCCTTCACCTCGATCTTCTGCGGCCGGGCACGCGCCGTCTCGAAGAGATGCGCCATCTCCGCATCGATATCGAGGTCGTAGTCGGTCTGCGGCGCCGGGGGACGCTCCTTCTCGACCGGCGGCAACTGCGGGATGTCGAGGTCGGCGACGGGCGCGATCGATTCGTCGGCCTCCGAAATCATCGTCGGATCGAAAGGCAGCGGGCTTTCCACCGGCTCCTCGACGACGTGCCGGCGATCGGTGTAGTCGGCGACCGTATAGGCCACCGGGGACGGGCTCTCCCCCGCCGGATCGGCCAGCATCTCCTGCGTCGTCAGGTCGAGATCGTCCATGGAGAGGTCGAGTTCGACATGGGAGAGGTCGATCTCGAAATCCTCGAGATCGATTTCCGGCTCGGCTTCCGCCGCCAGCACCGGATCGGCCGCCAGTGCCTCGAAGGAGGCGTCCGGCTGCGGCTCGAAGACGGTTTCACTGACAGGCGCGGCCGCCGGCTCTTCCGCCACGGGAGCGACCTCGGCGACGACGGGCGGCTCCGCCGGGCGCGTGACGGTGGTCGAGCCGCCGGAAACGGTCGGCGTCGCCCGGCTGAAGGACGCGACGAAGGGATAGGCGCTCTTGCGCGTGCCTGCCGCCGCCGGAGCGGCCTCGCGGGGCATGGCCTGCGGCGCGGGACGGACCGGCTGCGGCACGGGAAAGCGCTCGACATCGGCGAGCAGGGGATCCGCCCGCCTCTCAGAAGCGGCGGCTGCGACCTCCTCCGCTGCCGGAAGCATGGACATGGAGGGCGCGACAGCAATCGCCTCGGTCACCACCTCGGGCGGGGCAACCTCTTCAGGCTGGGCGACATATGCTTCGGAGCGGAGCACGGGTGGCGCAAGCGGAGCCGGCTCCAGGACCTGTTCCGCGGCGGCGGCCGTGAAAATCGACTGCTCCAGTTCCCGCTCCAGATCGCCGACATCATACTCCGCTACCCCGACCGTCTCGGCCGGCAAAGGTGTCAATTGGGCGACAGGTGCGACATCCGCGGGCGAGGCGGCAAACACGTCGACGGCCGCGATATCCGCAGGCGAGGCGGCAGGCGCCTCGACGGGCCGCTCTTCGCGCGGGGCGGGTTGCGCAGCGACGGCGACCGGCGCGTCATAGCCGTCGAACGCCGCCAGCAGTTCCGCCTCGAGGTCGATCGTCGGCTGCGCATCGAACGCCGCACGATGGCGCTTGAGCTCCTCGAGCTGTTGCGTCGCGGGGCGGGCGTCGAAGCTGACGATGCGCGCGAGCTCGCTCAGCGGATCGTCGTCTGCAAGATGATCCTGCTTGTTGTAATCGCCACGCGCGAATTGTTTGTCTGCCATCGTCTCCACTCGCTACTGCCAGCAACGCACTGCCAGAGCTTTGTGGGAAAATAGTGACTGCTATCGCATCTCTTCCGGTGCGGCGACGCCTGTTATGGCAAGACCCGACTTCAAAACCGAGGCAACAGCATTCACCAGCCCAAGTCTGGCAATACTCAATTCTCTGTTTTTATCGTTAATAAACCGTAAGTCCGGAGTCTCTTTACCTTTGTTCCAGTGCGCATGGAAGGCGCTGGCGAGGTCGTAGAGATAGAAGGCGATGCGATGCGGCTCCTGCGAGAGCGCAGCAGCTTCGACCACGCGCGGAAATTCCGCAATCTTTGCAACGAGTTGCAATTCGTTCGGATCGGCGATCAGCAAGGCACGGGCCGCAAGATCGATCGTGCGGACGTCGAGATCGGGAAAGGCCTCGGCGGCCTGCCGGAACACCGAGGCGCAGCGCGCATGGGCATATTGCACGTAGAAGACCGGATTGTCCTTCGACTGCTCGGTCACCTTGGCGAAATCGAAGTCGAGCGGCTCGGAGTTCTTCCGGTAGAGCATCATGAAGCGCACCGCGTCGCGCCCGACCTCGTCGACGACGTCGCGCAGCGTGACGAAATCGCCGGACCGCTTCGACATCTTCACCGGCTCCCCGTCGCGGTAGAGCTTGACGAGCTGGCAGAGAAGGACGGTGAGCTTCGCCCTGCCCTCCGACACCGCCCGCGCGACCGCCTCCAGCCGCTTGACATAGCCGCCGTGATCGGCGCCGAGCACGTAGATCATCTCGTCGTAGCCGCGGTCGTACTTGTCCTTGAAATAGGCGACGTCGGCGGCGAAATAGGTGTAGGATCCGTCAGACTTGATCAGCGGCCGGTCCATGTCGTCGCCGACCTCGGTCGAGCGGAACAGCGTCTGCTCGCGGTCCTCCCAGTCCTCCGGCAGCTGCCCCTTGGGCGGCGGCAGCGTGCCCTTGTAGACATGGCCCTTGAAGGTGAGGTCGTTGATCGCCGTGCGGATCGCCGCCGCATCGTTGGCGTGCAATGTGCGCTCCGAATAGAAGACGTCGTGCACGACATTCAGCGCCTCAAGGTCGTCGCGGATCATCGCCATCATTGCGTCGATGACCCGGTCCCTGACGAGCGGCATCCACTTGTCTTCGGGCATCAGCGTCAGGCTAGCACCGTATTCGGCGGCGAGCGCCTCGCCGACCGGCACGAGGTAATCGCCCGGATAGAGCCCGGCCGGAATTTCCCCGATCGCCTCGCCGAGCGCCTCCCGGTAGCGCAGATAGGCCGAGCGCGCCAGCACGCCGATCTGCGAGCCGGCATCGTTGATGTAATATTCCTTGGTCACGTCGAAGCCGGCAAAGGCGAGCAGGTTCGCCAGCGCATCGCCGACGACCGCGCCCCGGCAATGCCCGACATGCATCGGCCCTGTCGGATTGGCGGAGACATATTCCACATTGACCCGCCGGGAGGCGCCCGCCGCCGAACGGCCGAAATCGCGCCCCGCGGCGATCACGCCGGCAAGGAAGCGCTGCCAGTAGGCGACCGAGAGCTTTAGATTGATGAATCCGGGACCCGCGACGGTCACTTCGGCGATGTCGTCGTCCCGCCGCAGCGCTTCTGCGATCAGCTCGGCGAGCGAGCGCGGATTGGTGCCGAGAGGCTTGGCGAGCACCATGGCGGCATTGGTCGCGACGTCGCCATGGGCGGGATCGCGCGGGGCCTCGACGCCGACCCGGGCGAAATCGACGGAGGCGCGCCTGTCGATGACGATGTCGAGGGTTTCCAGGGCGGCCTTGACCCGCTCTGCCATGTCGGTGAAGAGGTTCATCGCGTGTGTCCGTCGGTTCGGAAGGGGAGCCTGCGAGGCCCGGCGTCAGACCGCCCGGCCGGCCCGGTCGAGCCGCGCTTGCTATCGCAAATCCGGCGTATGGTCAAACAGCCGCCGGTGCACGCTCACCGCATAGGTGTCGGTCATGCCGGCGAGATAGTCGCCGACATGGCGCGCCTTGGCAGGTTCCGCCATGCCGGCGATCTGGTCGATCCAATGGTGATTCTGCATCAGCAGCGGATCGGCCATGAACGCCCGGTAGAGGTCGACGACGATCGACGCCGCCGCCTGCCGCACGCGCATCACCTCCGGGTGCCGATAGATCCGCGTCATCAGCAACCTCTTGATCGCGCGGTCCGTGTCCGCCATCGCCTCCGAGAAGGTCGCAATCGGCGCGCCGGCCAGGCGCACCTCGGCCGCGCTTTGCGGACGGTGCTGCCCAAGCCGCGCCTGCGAGACCGAAATGACGTCCTCGACCATGGCGGTGATCTGCCGGCGCATGATCTCGTGGGTGAAGCGCGCGGCTTCCAGCCCGGGATAAAGCGCCCTCACCTCACCCATCAGCCGCGCAAGAAACGGGATCTCCTCCAGCATGTCGAAGGAGAGGAAGCCGGAGCGCAGGCCGTCGTCGATGTCGTGGGTGTTGTAGGCGATGTCGTCGGCGATGGCCGCGACCTGTGCCTCGAGGCTCGCATAGGTGGCAAGTTCCAGGTCGTGCAGGGCGCAGTAGTCGAGGATCGGCTGCGGCACAGGTCCGCGCGTTCCCGCGCCTTCAGGCGTCAGCAGCGGCCCGTTGTGCTTGACGAGCCCCTCGAGGCTCTCCCATGTCAGGTTGAGCCCGTCGAATTCGGCGTAGCGGCGCTCGAGCTTGGTGACGATCCTCAGCGACTGGGCGTTGTGGTCGAAACCGCCATAGGGCTCCAGCATCTCGTGAAGCGCGTCCTCGCCGGTATGGCCGAAGGGGGTGTGGCCGAAATCATGGACGAGCGCCACGCCTTCGGCGAGATCCTCATCGAGCCGGAGCGCGCGGGCGAGCGCCCGGGCGATCTGGGCCACCTCGATCGTATGGGTCAGCCGGGTGCGGTAATGGTCGCCGTCGGCGGCGATGAAGACTTGGGTCTTGTGCTTCAGCCTGCGAAAGGCGGTCGTGTGGACGATGCGGTCGCGGTCGCGCTGGAAATCCGAGCGCGTCAGGCTCGCCGTCTCGGGGTAGAGGCGCCCGCGCGTCGTCCAGGGATCGGAGGCGAAAACCGCCCGCTCGCCAGTGCCGAAACCGAGCGCATGTCTGTCCAGGGTCATTTCCCACCTGTCGCCGTACCGTCCCATTGACGCGGCTCGACCGCCTTCATACCTTTAGGAGGCGCAACAGGAAAGTGCGGTGCGGCCTTGCGGTTCCATGCCCGCGACACGTCCGGCGAAAGCCTGTACTGCAACCGTTGCGCCTGTAACCTTTCGCCAACCCCCGGGCCTTGAACCCGGCAGGAGCTTCCTCATGAGCGAGACCCCCGTTACCCTCTCCGCCGCCGCCGCGAAGCGCATCGCCGCGATCCTTGACGCCGAAGACGGAAAGAACGCCATGCGCGTCTCCGTCGAGGGCGGCGGCTGTTCCGGTTTTTCCTACAAGTTCGATCTGGTCGACGGGGCGCAGGCCGACGACCTGGTGCTCGAACGTGACGGAGCGCGTGTCTTCGTCGACAGCCTGTCGCTCGTCTACATGGACGGTTCCGAGATCGACTTCGTCGACAATCTTCTCGGCCAGTCCTTCCAGATCCGCAATCCGAACGCCGTGGCGAGCTGTGGCTGCGGCACGAGCTTTTCGATCTGAAAACGGAGGAGGCCCGCATCCGGAGCACCGACGCTTCGGATGCGCGGCAGGCACGGCTAAAACCCGTCGACCATGATGTTTCGGATTTTTGTTATGTATCAAGCCATTGGAAAAAATGGCTCCCCGGGCCGGATTCGAACCGGCGACCTGTCGATTAACAGTCGAATGCTCTACCGCTGAGCTACCAGGGAACATCTGCGCCGCAGAAGTGAGGCTGCTAATACAAATGCTTTTTCGATTTGCCAAGCCATAATCTCAAAAAAAATGCGTTGCGGTTGCCAAGTCTGTGGATTGATCCCATTTCCCTCGCATGACACACGGGAAGGACGGCATGGCGACGGCGAAGAAACAACCCCGGTTCGGGATCGATTCCCGCAGCGGACGGATCCTGCTCGGCACCTTCAGCGTCGGCTTGCCGCAATCCAGGCCGATGCGGATTGCGACCGGCTGCGCGCTGGTCGCCGGCGGCACGCTCGGCTTCCTGCCGATCCTCGGCTTCTGGATGGTGCCGCTCGGCCTCCTCGTCCTCTCGCACGACATCCCCGCCGTCCGCCGCAGGCGCCGCCAGGTGTCCGTCTGGTGGGCACGCCGCCGCGCGCCGCGCAAGGACGGCGACCGCGCCGCCGGCCGATAGCCTGTTCGCTCCTTCTCGCCCCTTTTGCGCCGGATCGGCATTGCAGCAGGAAGCGGGCGTGAAAAAAGCAGCGCAGCCGAGGAACCCCCTTGCACTCCGCCTGTAATCATTCTAAACCGCCGCCACCGTCCGAGATCAAGGGCGCGTGAGGCCTCGTGGCGGAGTGGTGACGCAGAGGACTGCAAATCCTTGTACCCCGGTTCAATTCCGGGCGAGGCCTCCAATAAATTTCACCAATGAAAACAAAATCTTATGCTTTAGCAATAGGCCCGTTTGCGCTCGTGTACGTCACGCGCATGTTGCCCTGGAATTCCCTGTAATTTCAACGGAGGACCGACACTCTCCGCAAATCCACGCAACATGGAATGCAACATATTGCAGGCGTAGGCTGGGAGGAGTCACGCGCAGGAGCGAGGTTGAAAGCGAGGGAGCGTTTTAGCAAAATCGCAGAAAAAGTGGACACGTTCGCGAAAGAGGGGCAAATTTCTCTGGAATTGTGATTTCAACCACACGTCCTGATCTGTCGCTGAGAAACGCATGGAAACTGTATTTTTCCAAGAAAACGGAATAGTCGTAACTCCAACGTTGGTTCGCATTCATGGCCGCACGTTTCCGATATCTCATATAACGTCGTTGAGAATTGGCGGATATAGAGACCATGGACGATCAACGCGACAATACTTTCTTTACCTTTCTCTTACGTTTTTGTTCATTGCGCTCTTTAGCGCCATTGCGCTTGGAAATCAGAGTAGCAACTCCCCCATTTATATTGTTTTCGCTCTGGGACTGCTAATCGGAGGATTTCTGGGCGTTTCAACGCTTATCGGCTGGCTTATTCCAACGGTTTTAGGCGGGGTGTTCGGCCGTCGAGGGCATTATCTCACTTTGGACATGACGAGTGGTCGGCCGGTGGCTATTGAAGGCCTTGGCGATGATGCCCTTGCTCGTGCACAGGCAGCCATTGAGAGAGCTATGACGGGCGCAAGCACATAGTGTTCGTTCCAGCCGCTTAGTGCCGACGTTACAAGCGGTTCATGCTTACAACCGGAACAATCTGTAGCAGCTTCCCATTCGACCCCATTACCTTACAGGAATACGACGATCGCCGATAGCGAACGCCATTCCCGCGAAGACGATTGCCGTGATGACGATATGGGGTGCTCGCGACCGGCGGCTGGAAACCTCTCCATTGAGTAAGGGGAATCGAAATGTCGAACACTGAGACTGGAAAGGCTCATCTGTTGTACGTCAGGTGCGGCCGGATAGCAGCCGGGTCGAAATCTCCGCAAGCCGATTCTGTTTTCTTTTGTGCCCCCAATACGACAGTCGCGACACATGTGAAAATGTCGGCCAAGAATCCCAGCAGCGCTTGATTGACCAGACGATGCACGCGATCCGAAATCAGGTGAAACGGATCGCTTCTACGCCGCGTTGTCGAGCGCGACGCCTTTTGCCTCCCGAAACGTGATGAATCTGAACCTCTGTTTCAAAGAGGACGGTTTGCGATGCGATTGGAGATTGCATTACGCGACGATTTTCATGGACACGGTCTCCGGCGGTCCGAGCATGGAACGAAAGATCCGGCACAGGCGCGGCGTCTGCCGGCACGCCCGTCGATCGACCATAGAGGCTCACGCTTGGATGCCGGCGATTCGGCCGGTCGTGTCAGCGGATGCGGCCCTGATGCCGCCGAAGCCGTGGTCCTTCGGGGCATGATCGCTGCGTCACCCGGCTGCGACAGGGCGGGATTTCGGATGTAAGAGCGATCCTCGAAAGACGCAAGCCTGATGCGGCGTCAGGCCCTTAGCCCTAAACCGTCTCCTTCTTCTTCGGTGCCGGCGCCGTCCCGGAGCGTTTGGGTGCCAGCAGCGCGCGCAGGGAGCCGATCCTGTCCTTGACCAGCGGACGGAAGCGGGTGGCGCGGAAAGGCATGTCGTCGTAGCCATAGCCTTCCGGGCCGTCGTCGCGGCCGCGGTCGAGTTCAAGCAGTTTCACGCCGATGAAGTCGCCGTCGATATAGTGCGAGAACGGTCCGACCCAGCGGATCGTGTAGATCTGCCCCTTTCGGATGCCCTGGTCCTTGCTGACATGCTTGAACCTGTCGTCGATGCAGACGACCTTCTGGCCGACATGGAATTCGGTCACGTCCTGTCTCCCCTCACCGATGCACGCTGCCCTTGCCGCGGGGCGCAGCATGTCGTTCAAGACGGCCTTTTTCAAGTCATGCCGGGCTTTTGGCGGGCTTGCGCGACGCTGGCAGGAATTTCGTCACGGGAAAGGAACTTTTTCCTCCCCAACCGGTTCCGGTTCTCAAGAGGACAATACCATGTATCCCGAGGAAGAACCGAAAAAGCCGGCGGAGATCCGCTGGCTGATCCCTGTCGAGATCGAGACGGGCCGGCATATGCGCCGCGTCGTCCACGGGCCGATGGAGGCGCTGAACTGCCTTGTCCAGCAATGGCCGCAGCGCGAGGGCAGTCACTACCTCAACGCCAAGCAAAGATGCATCGATTCGATGAACCGCGTGTGTTCGGCCGAACTCGCGCGCGAGGCCTTCATCAATGCCTCGCTCGAGGCGCTCGTCGCCATCAGGCCGGTCCGCCCGCCGCAAGCCGACAATACGGCCGCCGACGGCGGAAGCACCGCCTGACATGTGACCTCGCGGCGGGGTTGTATCCTACCGCCGCCCCCGATGCCGTCAGAGCCGCCCGGTTTTCAGCCGACGAAGGCCCGTTCGATGACGAATTCGCCCGGCTTGTTGTTGGCGCCCTCGGTCAGTCCTGCCTCTTCCAGCAGTTGCTTGGTTTCCTTGAGCATCTCCGCCGAGCCGCAGATCATCGCCCGGTCGGTCGCAGGATCAAGCGGCGGCAGGCCGAGATCGGCGAAGAACTTGCCGTTGCGCATCAGGTCGGTGATCCGGCCCGTAAAGGCATGGGGCTCGCGGGTCACCGTGGCGTAGTGCCTGAGCTTGCCGGCGGCAAGCTCGCCAAGGAATTCGTGGTTCAGCACCTCTTCGACCAGATCGACGCCGTATTTGAGTTCGGCGACTTCCCGGCAGGTGTGGGTCAGGATAACCTCGTCGAATTTCTCGTAGGTCTCCGGATCGCGGATGAGGCTGGCGAAGGGGGCGATGCCGGTTCCGGTCGAGAACATGTAGAGCCGCTTGCCCGGTGTTAGCGCGTCGAGCACCAGCGTGCCCGTCGGCTTCTTGCGCATCAGCACGGTGTCGCCGGGCTTGATCGCCTGCAGGTGCGAGGTCAGCGGCCCGTCGGGGACCTTGATCGAGAAGAATTCCAGCTCCTCGTCCCAGGACGGACTGGCGACGGAATAGGCGCGGTAGATCGGCTTGCCGTCCACCATCAGGCCGATCATGGCGAACTCGCCGGAACGGAAGCGGAAGGAGTCCGGCCGGGTCATGCGGAAACGGAACAGCCGGTCGGTATAATGCGTCACGCCGAGCACCGTCTCGGCGAAAACGCCGGCAGGCAGGGTCGCCGCGAAATCCTCAGTCTTGGCCGGAGCATTCATGATCGATCGTCGTCCTTCAAACATGACATCCATGGTCAGGAAGAGTGACTAATCCCGACCCTGGTCAAAGGAAAGCATTTTGCTTCCAATTCGTGGCGTTTTGCCGCAAACGCCTTGCTTCAGCCTGTCGACAGCCTGTCGACGCTGGCACCGCGTCAGGAGACGCGCCGCCAGCTGTAGGAACCGGCGGCCGCGGCCGGCCGGGCGGTCGGCTGGTAGTGCTGGTCGATGCCCGGAAGCCGGCCCTCGGCAAGCCGCTTCAGCGCTGTCGCATTGGTCACGGCGAAACTGTCGAAGCCGCAGCGCAACATCAGCGGGATCTGGTCGATCAGCACGTCGCCGACCGCGCGCAGCTCATTGGCATAGCCGAGCCGCGTGCGCAGGAGCGAGGCATGGCTGAAGCCGCGCCCGTCGTTGAAGGCGGGGAAGGCGACGGCAACGACCTCCAGGCGATAGAGATAGGGCTCCAGCCGCGTCACGTCGTCCGCCGGGCGAATGAGAACGCCGAGGCCGACCTCGTTGCTCTCGTCGGCACGCGCGATCAGGTCGTCGAGCGTCAGAAGCGGCTTCGTCGCCTCGCCGTCCGCCTTCACCTCGTCGGTCTCGACGATCCACGGGTCGCCCTCGACAAAACCGGTCTCTCTCCAGATCTTCGTCATCACGCGGCTTCCTTGGCATTGTCGCCATAGAGCGCGACCTTGAAGGGCTGGGGACCCACCCGGCGATAGGCGTCGAGGAAGGTTTCGGACGCATCCGTCCGCAGGCCGAGATAGGTCTCGACGATCGTCTCGATCGCATCGGTGACCTTCTCCGGCTCGAAACCGCGCCCGATGATCTCGCCGACAGAGGTGTTCTCGTCCGCCGAGCCGCCGAGCGTGATCTGGTAGAGCTCGGTGCCCTTCTTCTCCACACCCAGCAGGCCGATATGGCCGACATGGTGGTGGCCGCAGGCATTGATGCAGCCGGAAATCTTGATCTTCAGCTCCCCGATCTCCGCCTGCCGTGCCGCATCGCCGAAGCGGGCGGAGATTTCCTGCGCCAGCGGGATCGAGCGGGCATTGGCGAGCGCGCAGTAGTCGAGCCCGGGACAGGCGATGATGTCGGTGATGAGGCCGGCATTGGCCGTGGCGAGCCCTTGCGCGACGAGGGCGCGATAGACGGCTTCGAGGTCGGCGAGCGCAACATGCGGCAGGATCAGGTTCTGCTCGTGGCTGACGCGGATCTCGTCGAAGGCATACTCCTCGGCGATGTCGGCGACCGCGTCCATCTGCGCATCGCTGGCATCGCCCGGAATGCCGCCGATCGGCTTCAGCGAGATCGTCACCATGCCGTAATCGGGGTTCTTGTGCGGCTGGACATTCTGCTCGACCCAGCGGGCAAAGGCCGGATCGGCCTTCTTCCAGGCGGCAAGCCCCGCCCAGCCTTCCGCCCGCTCCGGCAGGGCCGGCGGCGCGAAATAGGCGGTGATCGCGCGGATGTCGGTTTCGGGCAGTGCCAGTTCGGTGTCCTGCAGGTTGGCGAACTCGGCCTCGACCTGGCGTGCGAGTTCCTCCGTCCCGGTCTCGTGCACCAGGATCTTGATGCGCGCCTTGTACTTGTTGTCGCGGCGTCCGTTGAGGTTGTACACGCGCATGATCGCCGTCGTGTAGGAGAGGAGGTCCTGTTCCGGCAGGAAATCTCGGATCTTCTTGGCGATCATCGGCGTGCGCCCCTGTCCGCCCCCGACATAGACGGCGAAGCCGAGCGCACCTGTCTCGTCCTTCTTCAGGTGCAGGCCGATGTCGTGCACCTGGATCGCGGCGCGGTCGCGCTCGGCGCCGGTGACGGCGATCTTGAACTTGCGCGGCAGGAAGGAGAATTCCGGGTGCACGGAGGACCACTGGCGCAAAATCTCCGCATAGGGACGCGGATCGGCGACCTCGTCGGCGGCGGCGCCGGCGAAATGGTCGGCCGTGACGTTGCGGATGCAGTTGCCCGAGGTCTGAAGCGCATGCATCTCGACGCTCGCCAGCTCCGCGAGGATGTCCGGCGTGTCCGACAGGCGCGGCCAGTTGTACTGGATGTTCTGCCGCGTGGTGAAATGGCCGTAGCCGCGGTCATATTTGCGCGCGATGTGGGCGAGCATGCGCATCTGCTTCGACGACAGCGTGCCGTAGGGGATGGCGACCCGCAGCATATAGGCGTGAAGCTGGAGATAGACCCCGTTCATCAGGCGCAGCGGCTTGAAGGCATCCTCCGCCAGTTCACCGGAAAGGCGGCGCTCGACCTGGTCGCGGAACTGGGCGACGCGGCCATGGACGAAGGCGTGATCAAACTCGTCGTAGCGATACATATCCTAAACTCTTCTCATCAGGCCGCCGGGCCGAGGCCCTTGTATCCGGGTGCATAGTCAATCGTCGGCCCCTCGGCGCGCACGCGCTCGCGCATGCGCAGCGGAAGGAGCCGGCCGTCCCTGTTTTCGACGTCGATGACGTTGGCGTCAACCACCGTATTGGCAAGGAAGGCGGCCTTGCCCATCGCCTCCAGCGCCGCGATGTCCTCGGCGCTTTTGACGACGCGGGCATCCTGCAGCGATTCGGCCCAGGCGCCGGACGCATCGAGCCAGACGGAAATCCCGTCGCTCAGGCGGTTTGCGGTGAGCACTTTGTCGGCCATGGATGCTGCCTTCTCAATTCACGGACAGGGATTGTGACGCCTGCGCGTCCGTCTTCGGTGGGACGGCGCGGGCCGCGAGCGGGGTGGAACGGGTAAAATCGGCGCCGGCAACGGCATCGCCGATGATGACCATCACCGGCCCGTCGAGGCCGTCGAGACGTTCGAGCGCCGGCAGGTCCTTCAGCGTGCCGTGCAGCAGCTTCCGCGCGGCGCGGCTGGCGTTTTCGACGACGGCGACGGTCGTTTCGGCCGGAAGGCCCGCCTCCAGCAGCCGGCCGGCGACGGAGGCCGCGACCGTCTTGCCCATATAGACCGATACCGTCGCGCCGGACGCGGCGAGCCGCGCCCAGTCGGGAAGGACATTGCCGTCGAGATCGTGCCCCGTGGTCAGCACCAGCGAGGACGAGACGCCGCGCAGCGTCAGCGGCAGGGCGAAATCCGCAGCCGCGGCCAGCGCCGAGGTGATGCCGGGCACCACCTCGAAGCCGATGCCGGCATCGCGCAGCGCCGCCATTTCCTCGCCGGCCCGGCCGAAGACCAGCGGATCGCCGGATTTCAGCCGCACCACGCGCCTGCCCTCGCGGCCGAGCCGGACGAGGAGCTGGTTGATCTCGGCCTGGGACTTGCTGTGGCAGCCCTTGCGCTTGCCGACCGCCAGCCTTTCGGCATCGCGCCGGCCCATGTCGACGATCGAGGCGGGAACGAGCGCGTCATGGACGATGACGTCGGCTTCCATCATCACGCGCTGGGCGCGCAGCGTCAGCAGGTCTTCCGCCCCCGGCCCCGCGCCGACGAGCCAGACATGGCCGGCAACGCTTGCCGGCGACGCCACGAGGCGTTCGGCGGCCCGGTTCGCGGCCGGAAGATCGCCCGCCCCGACATGGGCCGCGACCTCGCCCGTGAAGAAACGGCGCCAGAAGTTCCGCCGCGCCGCGCCGCGCGGCACGAGCCGTTCCGCCGCCTCGCGATAGCGCGTGGCGAGCGAGGCGAGAGCGCCGAGCGAGGGCGCCAGCATCTGGTCGATCTGGGCGCGGATCATCTGGGCGAGCACCGGCCCCGCCCCTTCGGTCCCGATCGCGACGGCGACGGGCGCGCGGTTGACGAGGGCCGGCGTCAGAAAGTCGCAGAATTCGGGCTGGTCGACGGCGTTGGCGGGGATCTTGCGCGCCCGCGCCGCCGCAACGATGGCGCGGTCCGCCGCCGCATCGCCGGTGGCGGCGAAGACCAGCACCGCATCGTCCATCTGCCGGGCGTCGAAGGCATCCGCCACCGTCTCGATGCCGTGGTCGCGAAGATGGGCGGCATAGGGCGGTTCCGGCGCATCTGCGATCGCGCGGATCCGCGCTTGCGTATTGCCGAGCAGCCGGACCTTGGCGAACGCCTCGTCGCCATTGCCGAACACCGCAACGCATCTCTGCGCCACGCAGAAAAACGCGGGGAAAGCGGTCAGTCGCTGCTGCATGGCGGAAACATCATATCCTTCGGATCGAACCGGACTATCCCCGATCGCGCCACCAAATTGAAGAAACCGGAATCCCGCAGCCGGACCGGGCGCGGTTTCCTATTCTCCCGTCCGGCGTAACCTGAGGAAATCTCTCTCACCCCTATCATATTTCGCCGCAATGCACACGGCCTCATTGCGCCGCGCGGGTATTTTCCCTTAACTGCGCCCGTGCTGAAGGGAGTGCGCCATGACATCCACGGATCTGGTCGGTCGGCTACTGACCGTCATCGAGAACGACATCCTGCCATTGACCGAGAAGGGTGTCGCGGCCGGCAACAAGGTGTTCGGCGCGGCGATCCTGCGCAAGTCGGACCTGTCGCTGGTCATCGCCGAGACCAACCACGAGACGGAAAACCCGCTCTGGCACGGCGAGGTGCACACGCTGAAGCGCTTCTACGAAATGGCGGAACGGCCGGAGACGCGCGACCTCGTCTTCCTCTCCACCCACGAACCCTGCTCCATGTGCCTTTCAGCGATCACCTGGGCCGGCTTCGACAATTTCTACTATTTCTTCAGCCACGAGGATTCGCGCGACAGCTTCTCGATCCCGCACGACCTGAAGATCCTGAAGGAGGTCTTCCGGCTCGAACCCGGCGGCTACGCCCGCGACAATGCCTACTGGCATTCCGCTTCGCTCGCCGCCCTCGTCGCCGCGGCGCCTGAGACGGAACGTGCCGCGCTCGACGAACAGTCGGCGCGGATCCGCCGGCGCTACGACGCGCTCTCCGGCGCCTACCAGGCCGGCAAGGCCGACAACGCCATCCCGCTCAACTGACCGATGAAGCCCTCCCGCGAGATAGGCGGCCTTCTGGCCGTGATGGCAGCGCTGCGGCATCCGGCGACGGGCTGCCCCTGGGACATCGCGCAGAGCTTCGCGACGATCCTGCCCTACACGATCGAGGAGGCCTACGAGGTCGCCGACGCGATCGAGCGCGACGACATGGAGGACCTGCGCGACGAACTCGGCGACCTGCTGCTGCAGGTCGTCTTCCATGCGCGCATGGCGGAGGAGGCCGGCGCCTTCGCCTTCGGCGACGTGGTCGAAGCGATCACCACGAAGATGATCCGCCGCCATCCGCATGTCTTCGGCACCGGAGAAGCGACGAGCCCCGAGGCGGTGAAGCGGACATGGGCCGAGATCAAGGACCAGGAAAAGGCCGAACGCCGGGCGCGCCGCGTGCGCCAGGGCCTGTCCGCCGAGGAAGAGCCCGGCTTCCTCGACGCCGTCACCCGCAACGGGCCGGCGCTGACCGAGGCGCTGAAGATCCAGGAACGCGCGGCGAAGGTCGGCTTCGACTGGTCGGAGCCCGCGCCGATCCTCGACAAGATCGAGGAGGAGATCGCCGAGCTGCGGCAGGCCCTCGCGGAGGACCGGCCGGAACGGGTGAGCGACGAGCTCGGCGACCTGATCTTCGCCCTCGTCAACATCGGCCGCCATACCGCGCGCGATCCGGAACTGGCATTGCGCGGCACGAACGCCAAATTCCGCCGCCGCTTCGCCTATATCGAGGCAGCGCTCGCGCTGCGCGGCACGACGCCGGAGGCAGCCACGCTCGAAGAGATGGAAACGCTCTGGCAGGACGCAAAGAGGCTGGAGCGCGACGGCTGATGGCTCGGGCGATCACCGCGCCGGTCACCCCTGCCGGACGCCCGACAGGGACCGGCCTGGAACACATCAGAAGAAGACGGAAGCAGATCCTTCCGCTCATGCCGTTCGCAGGACGTGCCGGCCGCGCAGCCACGCTCCACCTTGCGCCGGCACACTGGCAGCACTCTTCGAAAACCGCTGCTAACCCTCTGTAATTTCAATAAAAACTCCATTCCTCCGGCCTTGTCAAGACTTGATTAACCACGCGCGTGCTTCAATCATAGGGACCATCATTCAGCAACGGTGAGGTCCTGTATGACAAACGACTTCGAACTGCAGATGAAGGGCTATGGCCTGACCACCGCCCAGATCCTTTACCGCATGCCCGATCACCCCGCCGTGCTGCAGACCTATATCTGGCAGCACTACGATCTCGCCCCGGACTTCCCGGAGATGCGCGGCTTCCTCAAGTTCTGGCGCGAAAGCCTCGACGGGCCGTTGCATTCGGTGCGCTATGTCCACCGCAAGCTGATCTCGGCGTCCGAATGGCGATCGCTGAAGGGCGAACTCATCCTCCATTGACGGCATGGCTGATCGCGGGCGTTCCGGCGGATTGCTTTTCGCCGCGCCGGACCGTAAACGATCCGGCATGACCGAGATCGACGAAGACGCCCTCGCTGAAGCCTACAATCGCGCGCTCGCGCTGGAGAAATCCGGCGACCATGCGGCGGCCGCCCTCGCCTATCGCGAGGTTCTGGCGCTCGATCCGGAGGATCACGGCGGCGCCGCCGTGCGCCTTGCCGCGATGGGCCTTGGCGAAACGCCGCAAAAGGCGCCCGACGCCTATGTCGCGACGCTGTTCGACCAGCACGCCGAGGTGTTCGAGGACGTGCTCGTCGACCAGCTCGGCTATCACGTGCCCGTCCTCGTGCGCCAGCGTCTGCAGGCGCTTTCGCTCGGCCCCTTCCGCCACCTGCTCGATCTCGGCTGCGGCACGGGGCTGACCGGCGGGGCGCTGCGCGACATGACGGGCGAGATGACCGGCATCGACCTTTCGGAAAACATGGTCGAGGCCGCCCATGAGAAGGACCTCTACGAGACCCTCTACGTCGCCGAGGTGGTCGACTTCCTCGACGACAACGAGGACGGTCCCTTCGACATCATCACCGCCACCGATGTCCTGCCCTATATCGGCGCGCTGGAGCCGCTCCTCTTCGGCGCCGCCGACAATCTGGATCCGGGCGGCCTGCTGATCTTCTCGACGGAAACCCTGCCGGACACGGCCTTCGACGGCCAGGGCTTCAAGGTCGGGCCCAAGCAGCGCTTCGCCCACGCCGCCGCCTACGTCACGGAACGGCTCGACGCCACCGGCTTCGATCTCGTGGAAATGACCGAGATCACCGTGCGCCTCGAGGAGGGTGCCCCGACCCCCGGCCATCTCGTGATCGCGCGCCTGCGGCCGGAGTGACCGCCCGGCCGCGCCCGGTTCCGCCCGCCTAGGTCGAAGGTCGTCGCAAAGCCCTCCGCGGCCGTTCGGCCGACACGCGCGGGGGCAACGCCTCTGCGCCGTCGGCATGCAAGGCCTTTTCCCGCGGTGGCTCTTGCCGTAAACGACAGCGATCACCACGCAGGAGTTGACGATGGCAACAGTCGCATTCATCGGTCTCGGCGTCATGGGCTATCCCATGGCCGGGCATCTGAAACGGAAGGGCGGACACGACGTCACCGTCTACAACCGCACCTTCGCCAGGGCCGAGGCCTGGGTGGCCGAGCATGGCGGCGCCGCGGCGAGGACCCCGGCGGAGGCGGCCAAGGGAGCCGATTTCGTCTTCGCCTGCGTCGGCAACGACGATGACCTGCGCGCGGTCACAACCGGCAAGGACGGCGCCTTCTCGACACTGAAGCAGGGTGCCGTCTTCATCGACAACACCACGGCGAGCGCCGACGTCGCGCGCGAGCTTGACGAGGCCGCCCGCGCGCGCGGCGCCCATTTCATCGATGCCCCGGTCTCTGGCGGCCAGGCGGGCGCTGAAAACGGCGTGCTCACCGTCATGTGCGGCGGCGAGCCGGAGATCTTCGAAAAGGCGAAGCCGGTGATCGACGCCTATGCGCGCATGGTCGGGCTGATGGGCCCGGCCGGTGCCGGTCAACTGACCAAGATGGTCAACCAGATCTGCATCGCCGGCCTCGTCCAGGGCCTCGCCGAGGGCGTGCATTTCGGCAAGAAGGCCGGGCTCGACATCGAGAAGGTGATCGAGGTCATCTCGAAGGGTGCCGCCGGCTCCTGGCAGATGGAGAACCGCCATAAGACGATGAATGCCGGAAAATATGATTTCGGCTTCGCCGTCGACTGGATGCGCAAGGATCTCGGCATCGTGCTGGCGGAAGCGCGCGCAAATGGCGCGAAACTCCCGGTCACGGCCCTGGTCGACCAGTTCTACGGCGACGTCCAGGCCGAAGGCGGCGGGCGGTGGGACACCTCGTCGCTGCTCTCGCGCCTCGAAAAATAGGCCGTGCCGTGGCGGCGGCGCGCGGTGAGATGCGCCCGTCGCCTCAGTCCTCGCTCGACTTCGCCTGTTCCAGCACCATGTAGTCGAGCGGCAGTTCGGTCGTGTACTTGATCTGCTCCATCGCGAAGGCGGAGGAGACGTCGCGGATCTCGATCTTGGCGATCAGCCGCTTGTAGAAGGCATCGTAGGCGGCGATGTCCGGAACGACGACGCGCAGCAGATAGTCTACATCGCCGCTCATCCGGTAGAACTCGACCACCTCGGGGAATTCGCCGACGACCTCCGAGAAACGCCGCAGCCACTCGATCGAATGGGAATTGGTGCGGATGGAAACGAACACCGTCACCTTGGTGTTGATCTTTACCGGATCGAGCAGCGCCACCCGCCGGCGGATCACGCCCTCCTCCTCCATCCGCTGGATGCGGCGCCAGCACGGCGTCGTCGACAGGCCGACCTTCTTGGCGAGGTCGGCGACGGCAAGCGTCGAGTCTTCCTGCAGCAGGCGGAGAATTTTGCGGTCGAGACGATCCATGACAGGCCTTTCCGATAAATTATTCTCCGTATAGCGCAAAAAATGCTAAAATAAAGAAAAAAAATTCAAGCGATGCGGTCTTTCACCAGCGACTTCAGCAGGGGCAGCAAGTCTTCCGCGAACCAGGGATTGGCCCGGAGCCAGGCGGTGTTGCGCCAGCTCGGATGCGGCAGCGGCATCACCATCGGCGGCGCGTTGACGCGGCAATAGTCGCCAAAGCGCCGAACGGTCGCCGCGACCGTTTTTTCCGCCCGGGCGCCGAGATGCCAGAGCTGCGCGTGGCGGCCGATCGCCAGGACGAGGTCGACCGAGGGCATCGCCGCCATCACCGCCGGGCGCCAGGCCGGCGCGCATTCGCGGCGCGGCGGCAGGTCGCCGCCCTTCGCGTCGTAGCCCGGGAAGCAGAAGCCCATGGCGGCGACCGCGAACCGGTCGCGATCATAGAAGGTGGCCCGGTCGACGCCGAGCCAGTCGCGCAGCCGGTCGCCGGAGGCGTCGTCGAAGGGAAGGCCGCTCCGGTGCACGCGCAGGCCGGGCGCCTGCCCGGCGATCAGGATGCGGGCCTTTCGCGAGAGGACGGCCACCGGGCGCGGCTCGTGCGGCAGGCGGAAGGCGGGGCCGCGCGCCGGCTGGTCGCGGCAGATCCGGCAGGCGGCGATCCGCAGGCGAAGATCGTCAAGCCCGTCGTCGCCGTCCATCACCCGCCCTTTCGCCCGCCGGCCCGGTCGCCTCCAGGCAGCAAACTCTTAACGAATTGCAACTATTGTCGTTCCCGTCGACGAGGGCGCTCCGCGCGGGCGCCGCGTCCCGGTTCCGTTCGTCCTGTTCCATCGGCAGTTGCCTTACCATGACCATGCCCAGCGCCGCCAGCACGTCGACGGACAAGATCATCGTCGACAAGTCGCGCAGCCATCGCAACAAGGCTGTGTCGAAGACCGTGCGCACGACGCGCGAGCGGCTGCAGACCGGCCAGCCGAATGCCGGCAGCTTCGACCGCGAAATGCTCGGGCTCTATGTCAGCGCCGTCATGCAAGGGGCGATCGCGACGCCGATGTACATCATCGTCGTGACCGGCATCGGCCTCTATGTGATGAAGGACCTCAACCTCCTGATCTGGGGTCTGTTCGGGCTCGCCGTCAACGCATTGACGCTGATCCTTGCGCGCAAGGCCAATGCGGCGGAGATCCCGGCGGTGCGCGTCGCCGTCTGGCGCCGCCGCTTCCTCATCGCCCACACCGCCATGGGCCTCGTCTGGGCGATCTTCGCCATCACCGACTGCCGGAGCTGTTCCGGCTTCAGTTTCGACTTCTTCAAGGGCACGGCGCTGCTCATCGCGCTGGCGACGACGGCGATGGCGAGCTTCATGCTGCGCCGCGCGCTGGTCGCCACCTTCCTGCCCGTGATTCTCGCGCTCGCCGGCGCGGCGGCGATCCAGCGCGAGCCGGTCTATGTCGGCCTGACGGCGGTGATGTGCGCCGCGCTCTGCTTCCTCGAATTCATGACCAACCGGATGCACCGGGCGAACCTGCACATCCTCTCGGTCCAGTCGGAGAAGGACGACCTGATCGCCGAGCTCGAAGTGGCGAAATCCATGTCGGACGAGGCGCGCCGGCGGGCCGAGGAGGCAAACCTCGCCAAGTCGCGCTTCCTCGCCTCGATGTCGCATGAACTGCGCACGCCGCTGAACGCCATCCTCGGCTTTTCCGAAGTGATGTCGAGCGAGGTGCTCGGGCCGCTGAACAATCCCGCCTACAAGGAATATACCGACGATATCCACCGGTCGGGCAAGCACCTGCTCAACCTGATCAACGAGATCCTCGATCTCTCGCGCATCGAGGCCGGCAAATACGACCTCAACGAGGATGCGGTCCAGCTCGTCGACATCGCCGAGGATTGCATCGGCATGGTGCAGCTGCGCGCCCGCAGCAAGAACATCTCGATCGGCGAGCAGTTCGAGCCGAACATGCCGTCCGTCTGGGTTGACGAGAAGTCCATGCGGCAGGTGACGCTCAATCTCCTGTCCAACGCCGTCAAGTTCACCCCCGCCGGCGGCGAGATCACCGTCAAGGTCGGCTGGACGGCCGGCGGCGGCCAGTATCTCTCCATCCGCGACAACGGCCCCGGCATCCCGGAAGAGGAGATCCCGATCGTGCTCTCGGCCTTCGGCCAGGGCTCGATCGCGATCAAGAGCGCCGAACAGGGCACCGGCCTCGGCCTGCCGATCGTCCAGGCCATCCTCGCCAAGCATGACGGCGAGTTCATCCTGCGCTCGAAACTGCGCGAGGGCACCGAGGTGATCGCCATCCTGCCGGCAAAGCGCGTGCTGCAGAGCCTGCCGGCCGTCGAGGAGGCGCAGCCCGTCGAGCGCCGGCGCAAGAGCTTCGCCTGATCAGGCGCCGCCGAAGGCCGAGACGTAGACGACATAGGCCGCGTAGCCGGCATTGGCGAGGATCAGGCAGAGGCAGGCGAACGAGCCGAGATCCTTGGCGTTGCGCCCCATCTCCGAAATTTCCGGCGAGACCCGGTCGACGATCTCCTCGATCGCCGTGTTGATCGCCTCGAACGCCATCATCAGGAGAAACAGGATCGCCATCGCCACATACTGGAAGAAGGTCGCGCCGCTCACGGCAAAGGCGATCATCGCCGCCGCGAACGCGATCAGTTCGTGGCGAAAGGCCGATTCGCCGATGAGGCGCCGCGCGCCGCCGAAGGAGTAGCTCGCGGCGGCGAAGAGATGGCGGATGCCGGTCTGTTTCTTGACGGGAGAACCCGAAGTCATTGCTGCGTCCGTCCTTCGCTGCCGGTCGTCGCCATGTCGAGACCGCGCGCGGTGCAGGGGGCGAAGGCGTCGAGCGCGGCCGTATAGGCCGTCGTGCGCACATCCATCATCCCGAGCACGGTGTGGAAGAGGTTGTCATGCGACATGGGATGATCCGAATAGGCGAGAAGGCAGGATGCATCAAGGCCCCGCTCGTGCTGAAACGGCGTCGAGAACCAGGCGAGGAAGGGAATGTGCGTCTGCTCCACGGGGGCGATCGCGTAAGGCGCGCCGTGCAGGTAGAGCCCGTTCTCGCCGAGCGATTCGCCGTGGTCGGACATGTAGACCATGGCGCCGGCGACGCGGTCGGTATGGCGGTCGAGCGTGCGGACGATGCCGGCGAGCACGTGGTCGGTATAGAGGATCGTGTTGTCATAGGCGTTGACGATCTCCTCCTCCGTGCAGCTCATCAGCTCGGCCGTGCGGCAGTCGGGGGTGAAGCGGCGATAGGCGTCCGGGTAGCGCCGGTAATAGGCGGGGCCATGGCTGCCGATCTGGTGGATGACGATCACCGTGTCGGCCGTCGCCGCCGCGACCTTCTGCTCGAGCCCGTCGAGGAAGATCTCGTCGAGGCATTCCCCGCCGCGACAGAGCGGCGAATCGCCCTTGGCGTTCAGGCTGGCATAGTCGATCAGGCGGGCGACGCCCTTCGAACCGGTATTGTTGTCCCACCAGGCGACATCGATGCCGGCATGCTTCAGCACATCGGTCAGGTTCTCGCGGCCCTTGGCCCGCGCCGCCGTATAGGCCTCGCGGCCGAAACCGGAGAACATGCAGGGCAGAGAAACGGCCGTCGCCGTGCCGCAGCTCGTCGCATCGGTGAAGTTGACGACGTTCAGCGCCTTGAGCTCCGGGTTCGTCTCCCGGCCATAGCCGTTCAGGGAAAAGTTCATCGCCCGCGCGGTCTCTCCGGCGACGACGACGAGCACCCGGGGCTTGCGTCCCGGAACATGGGCGTCCGCCACCGTCGCGTCCCTGCCGTAGGGCGCCGCGACGATGCGGCTTTCGCTGAGGTCCTCGAGCGCATAATTGACCGCCGCGCTGATCGGCCCGGCCGGGTGAAAGAGCGCCATCACGTCGCGATGCTCGCGGATGACGAAGGCGAAGGAGGCGAAATTGGCGGCGATCAGCAGGCCGGCGCAGACGAGGCAGGAGACGATGACGGCCGCGTTGCGCCCGACCGTCCTCAGGAACGGCCGGTGCCGGATCCGGACCGCCGCGATCACGGCCGAAGGCAGAAGACCGTAAAGACAGAGATGAAGGAAGAGCGAGGGCGTCAGCATCTGCCCGCCCTCCGCGCTCGTCGTGGTCACGGCGTTGCCGATCATGTCGCGATCGATGATCACGCCGTAGCGGTCGGCGAAATAGGAACTCGCCGCCGCCGCCAGGACGAGAAGGATCGCGACCGGCTTCTGCACGTAAGGGGCGGAGACGACCGTCAACGCCGCGAAGGCGAGCAGGCAGATCGACACGCCGAAGGCGGCAAGGCTCGCCGGCGAATGGGAGAGCGCGGCGGCGGCGTGCGACCAGAAGCTGCGGTTCGTCACCGCAAGCACATAGACGAGGGTGACAAGGGTCAGGGTAAGGCTGCCGACCGCCGGCCGCCGAAGGACGATCATCGCAAGAGCTCTCCGCTGCGCATGTCGCGCTGCCTCAGCCGTGATTGTGGAGAAATGCGGGCAGGATCCTCCGCTCTCCCCAGAATTCGCCAGGCATCGCGCCCTTCATAAGAAAAACCTAAAGGAAAGGCAATGCGGCCACCCGGCGCAGGACCGCCGACCTGGCGGCGGGCGGTGTCTCAGTGGCCGGTGCTGACGCCGGCCTGCGCGAAGGTCGCCATGTCCGAATGGCAGGCGGCGGCGGCCTTGACGATCCCGGCAGCGAGCGCTGCCCCAGTCCCCTCGCCGAGGCGCATGCCAAGCGCCAGAAGCGGCGTCTTGCCGAGTTTCTCGATCGCAGCAAGGTGGCCCGGCTCGCCGGACACATGGCCGATCAGGCAATGGTCGAGCGCCGCCGGATTGGCCGCATGCAGGATGGCCGCCGCGGCCGTCGCCACATAGCCGTCGATGATCACCGGTACCTTTTCCATGCGCGCGGCAAGGATCGCGCCGGCCATGGCGGCGAGTTCGCGGCCGCCCAGACGGCGCAGCACCTCGAGGGGATCGCCGAGATGGGCGCGGTGCGTCTCGACGGCCTCATCGACCGCGGCGATCTTGCGCGCGAGGATCTCGCCCTGCGCCCCCGTCCCCGGCCCGACCCAGTCGCGCGCGCTGCCGCCATAGAGCGCCAGGTTGATCGCGGCGGCGATCGCGGTGTTGCCGATGCCCATCTCGCCGATGCACAGAAGATCCGTTCCTCCGGCCACCGCCTCCATGCCGAAGGCCATGGTCGCGGCGCAGTCGCGCTCCGAAAGCGCCGCCTCGACGGTGATGTCGCCGGTCGGATAGTCGAGCGCGAGGTCGAAGACCTTGAGCCCGAGATCGTAGGCGGCGCAGATCTGGTTGATCGCAGCACCGCCGGCGGCGAAATTCTCCACCATCTGCGCGGTGACGGAGGGCGGAAACGGCGTGATGCCGTTGCGGGCAATGCCGTGGTTGCCGGCAAAGATCGCGACCAGCGGCCGGTTGACGGCGGGCGGACGGCCGGTCCAGGCGGCGAGCCAGAAGGCGATCTCCTCCAGCCGGCCGAGCGCGCCCGGCGGCTTGGTCAGGTCCGCGTCGCGCGCCCGCGCGGCGGCGAGCGCCGCACCGTCCGGGCCGGGCAGCGCCTTGATGAGGTTGCGAAAGTCGTCGAAGGGCAGGCCGCTGGCGCTCACGATCGGATCTCCTCAAAACAAGGCGGGCGCGAACGCCCGTGTCGCGCACCGTCATAGTCAGATCGGCGCGTCCCGGCAACGCCTGCCGCCGACGGTGACGGGCCGCAGGACGACGCGGCCGCCATGCCTTTGCCACATGGCGCGCCTAGAGCATCTCCCGCAGACGTGTGCAGCGGTTTTCGCGAAAAGCCAGACGTGAAAACTGGCGACCTGAAGCAAGGGCGTGGACCTGCAGGATCGCGGCGTGCTTCAGGATGTCCCTGCACCGGTTCCCGCCGAAAGGATGCGACCTTCCCATGAGCCTTTCTTCCGCCACGCTCGCAGCGACGCGATTCGGCTACGGTCCGCGCGCCGGTGAAACCCCGCCGGCCTCCGCCGCGGACCTCATGCGCCAGCTGACGCGCGCGGCCGGGACCGCGCCTCGCTTTCCTGAAGGCGGCATCGCCGCGCGCAAGAAGGAGATCGCCCTGCTGTCGCGCATGCGCCTGACCTTCAACAGGTCGCCGCAGGGCAAGGACGAGCGCAGCAAGACCGCCTATCGCAAGGCCTACAATGCGCGGCTGATCGGCATGCTGACCCTCGACGAGCACCTGCGCTTCGTCGAGACGGTGATGTCGCCGAACGGCTTCCACGAGCGTCTCGCCGCCTTCTGGATGAACCATTTCGCCGTCAACTCGACGAAGACCGCCATGCTTCGCGTGCTCGTGCCGCTCTACGAGGCCGAGGCGATCCGCCCGGCGATGACCGGCCGCTTCGCCGATCTCGCCCGCCGCGCCGTGCTGCATCCGGCGATGCTCCTCTATCTCGACCAGCAGCGCTCGGTTGGGCCGGGGTCGCCACGCGGGCGCAAGGCCGGACGCGGGCTCAACGAGAATCTCGGTCGCGAACTCCTCGAACTGCACACGCTCGGCGCCGGGGCCGGCTACACGCAGGACGACGTGCGCAACGCCGCCCTGATCCTCACCGGCCTCGGCATCGACCGCATCACCCAGCAGACGACCTTCCGCGCCGACATCTCCGAGCCGGGCGAGCGGCAGGTCTTCGGCGGCCGCTATGGCGGGGGGAGCCGCAGTCTTGCGGACATCGAGGACATGATCGAGGATCTCGCCGCCGATCCGCGCACCCGCGACCATATCTGCCGCAAGCTCGTGCGCCATTTCATCGCCGACAGCCCGCCCGGCGACGTCGTCGACGCGATGGTCGAGGCCTGGCGCGACAGCGGCGGCCTGCTTCAGGCCGTCTACCAGGCGATGCTCGACCATCCGCGCTCCTGGTCGGAGCCGGGCGCCAAGGCGAAGCTGCCGTTCGAGTTCATCGTCTCGTCTTTGCGCGCGCTCGGCGCCGACGAGAAGGCGCTGATGCCGAAGCCGCGGCCCTTCACTGCCGCCGCCGGCGGCGAGGAGATGATGGCGGGCGCGGAGCCCGTCACGGCGATGGTGCCGGGAACCGATCCCGAACCGGTGCGCTACCGCCAGGTCGAGCTGACGGTGCCGGGTTCCGCGCGTCTCGGCCAACCGCTCTGGCGCGCGCCGAGCCCTGCGGGCTTTGCCGACGACATGGCCACCTGGATCACCGCCGGCCAAGTGACGGAGCGCATCGGCTGGGCGCGCAGGGCGGTCGCGACCTTCGGCAAGGGCGCCGATCCCCGCGCCTTCGTGCGCAGCACGCTCGCCGATTCGGCGCGGCAGGACACGATCGACACCGTCGCGCGCGCGCCAAACAGGGAGACCGGGCTGATGCTCGCCCTCGTCTCCCCCGAATTCAACCGCCGATAGGAGTGGCGCCGCGATGAATGACCTGTTCCGCCCGAGCCGCCGGCAGTTCCTTGCCGCCGCCGCCTGCTGTGCGGCCGCGGCCCCGCTCTCGACGCCGATGACCTTTGCCGCCGTGCCCGGCGAGCGCCGCCTCGTCACCATCATCCTGCGCGGCGCGATGGACGGGCTGTCGCTCGTCCAGCCCTATGGCGACCCGATGCTGAAGGTGCACCGTCCGACGCTGGCGCTCTCGCCCGGCGCCGGCCTCCTCGACCTCGACGGCATGTTTGGCCTGAACGAGGAAGCCAATGCGTTGCTGCCGCTCTGGCAGTCGGGAGAATTGACCTTCGTCCAGGGCCTCTCCACGCCCTATCGCAACGAGCGCAGCCATTTCGACGGGCAGGACGTGCTCGAAAGCGGCGGCGCGTCGGTGAACTCGGAACGCACCGGCTGGCTGAACCGTGCGCTCGCCGCCGTTCCCTCCGCCGAGCGCCGGGCGATCGACGTCAACCCCTCCGCCGATCTCCTGCTGTCCGGCCCCAATCCCGTCGACGTCTGGTCGTCGCGCACCGATCTCGACATGGGCGCGGACGAGCTCGTCTTCCTCGACCGGCTCTACCGCAACGATCCCGTCTTCGCCCGGGCGCTCGCCGAAGCCGCCAAGACCGATCTCTCCGCCGACGCGATCTACAGGCAGGACAAACGCGGCACCAAGGTCGCCGACATCGCCCGGCTTGCCGGCGGCATGCTGACGCGGGAATACCGGATCGCCAGCTTCTCGCTCGCCGGCTGGGACACCCATGCCGACCAGGTCAAGACCTTCCGCAAGCCGGCCGCCGAGCTCGCCACCGCCATCGTCACGCTGAAACAGGCGCTCGGACCCGCCGCCTGGCGCGAGACCGTCGTGCTGGCGATCACGGAATTCGGCCGCACGGTGCGCGAGAACGGCTCGGCCGGCACCGACCACGGCACGGGAAGCCTCGCGGTCGTCGCCGGCGGCGCGATCAGGGGCGGGCGCATGGCCGGCCGCTTTCCGGGGCTCGCCGAGAAGGACCTGCTCGACGCCCGCGACCTGGCGCCGACCGGCGACGTGCGCGAACTCGCGGCCGCAATGCTGCATCGCCAGTTCGGCATCACTGCGGAGACCATCACGAACCGCATCTTCCCCGGCCTCGACTTCGACCGCTCCTCGCCCTTGCTGAAGGCGATCTGACCGGCGGGGTTCAGCCTTCCCCGGGCACCGGCGTCGGCCGCCCGCCACCGTCGAGCGCGACCATGATGAAGACGGCGCCCGTCACCTTCTCCATGCGCGTGGTGAGGTAGCGCTGCGCCCAGGCCTCGACGCTGAGCGTGATCGAGGTGCGTCCGACGCGCACGACGTCGGTGTAGATGCACAGCGTATCGCCGATCTTCACCGGCAGTTCGAAGGCCATGTCGCGCACGGCGGCGGTGACGACGCGGCCGCGGGCGCGCTCGGCGGCGCGCATGCCGCTCGCCAGATCCATCTGCGCCATCACCCAGCCGCCGAAAATGTCGCCGGCCGCGTTCGCGTCGGCCGGCATCGCCTGCGTCCTCAGCGTCAGAACGCCGGCCGGTTCACCATTCGCGCCCATCCCGTCTCTCCTCTGGCCGATAGGTCTGCCGCCTTGATGCCCGATTCCCGCCGCCAAATCGACCGGCAGCGGCCGCAACGCTTCGTTTACCCTGATCGGATAAATTTCCCGGATCGGAACATCGGCAGGCGGCAAGGCCCTGACTTCGACGCATCGCCCCGGGACAGTCGCCGCCGGCACCGTGGTGATGCCGCCCCGCGTGGCGGGCGGCTTTTCGGGAGACGGCCCCTTGCGTTCTGCGTTCCTCACGCGTCTTCGCCGCTCCACCGGCTTTCTCGCCCTCTCGCTCGCCCTGACGGCCTGCAGCACCGACGGGCTTTCGCCCTCCGCCCGCATCGACGAGACGACCAATGTCGGCGCGATTCCGCCCGCCGGCACGACGGCCGCCGCGCCGGTGCCGGAGACGGATGTCGCCGCCTATCCCGTCGCCGTCGAGCCGGTTGCAAACGTGGCCGGCACGACCGCCGCGCTTTCGGCGCCGGAGGGCGGCGTCGATGTCGACGCCATGCTCGGCGTCGGCGGCGTCACCGGCCTTGCTGAGGAGCAGAGCCGCGAGATCGGTTCGCTGCCGCCCGGACCGCAGCCGGTGCCTTCCGACGCCGAAACCGGAAACGCCCTGCCGGCCGCGCGATCGGTGCGCGACGCCGAGTCCGTCCTCGCCGAGCGCAGGCGGCTGACGAAGGACGAGGTCGCCTTCCTGCCGCGCGCCGCCAATCCGGCACGCCTCGACGACGCGCCGACCGGCGACGGCATGCCGTCGACCGAAGCCGCCTGCCGCGCGGAACTGACCCGGCTCGGCGTGCGCTTTGCCGAGGTCCCGCCGATCTCTCAGGGCAAGTCCTGCGGCATCCCCTACCCTTTGAAGCTGAGCGGCCTGTCCGGCAACATCACCGTCAAACCCGCCGTCACCCTCAACTGCCAGGTGACGCTCGCCTTTGCCCGCTGGGTGAAGAACGAGCTCAATCCGGCCGCCCGCGCCCGCTATCTTTCCGGCATCGCCGCGATCGAGCCGATGGGCGGCTATTCCTGCCGCACGATCAATTCGCGGCGCGGCAATCCGATGTCCGAACATGCACGCGGCAATGCCATCGACATCGGCACCTTCGTGCTGAAATCCGGCAAGGAGATCGACGTGCGGCAGAAGGGTTTTTTCGCCTTCCGCGAGAAGGGGCTGCTGAAGGCGGTGCGCGGCGACAGTTGCAAGTACTTCACCACCGTGCTCGGTCCGGGCAGCGATCCGCAGCACTGGAACCATTTCCATTTCGACCTGCGCAGCCACAAGTCCGGCCGCCGTCACTGCGACTGACCGCCGACGCTAAAAAAGGCGGCCGAACATCAGTGTCCTCTTGCGGACGGCATCCGGCGCGGTAAATGCTGACGCGCCTGTCCCAGCCCTCCCGGGACACATCCCAAGGACATCTCCATGCCGTTCTCCCTCTCGTCCGCCGCCGTCCTGCCGATCCTGCTCCTCGTCGCCTCCAACATCTTCATGACCTTCGCCTGGTACGGGCACCTGAAATATACGAGTTCGCCCCTCTATATCGCCATCGTCGCGAGCTGGGGCATCGCCTTCTTCGAATATTGCCTCGCCGTTCCCGCCAACCGCATCGGCCACGAGGTCTATTCGGCGGCACAGCTGAAGACGATCCAGGAGGTGATCACCCTGATCGTCTTCGCCGGCTTCTCTGTGTTCTGGCTGAAGGAAAGCCTGACCTGGAACCACGCCGTCGGCTTCTGCCTGATCGCCGCCGGCGCCGCCTTCGTCTTCAAGGGCTGAAACCGCCTTTCTCCCTGTCGACGTCCAAGCCGAACCGGACGTCGCTGGCCGATCCCTCCGGCGGCATCGCCGATCGGCATGCCGCCGGCGGCGGGCACGGCGTCATATCCTGCACGCCCGGTCGATGCGCGACCCTGAACCTCGGCTTCGTCCCCGTCGAGGACGCCGGCGTCGCCGACGTAAACGTAGCGGGGCCGCAGCCGGTGATTGCCCGCGTGAGCGAAGACGCTTGATCCCGACAGGCGCTCCGTGACATCTGCCTGGCGGCAGCGGCGTCGGCGACAGGGCGGACCCCTTGCGGAGACGCATCGATGTTCTTGCTGGACTTCGCGGTCGACACGGGCCGCTCCCTCGCCTTCCTCAGCCGCCTCCGCGTTCCGGCCCGGGCCTTCGAAGGGTTCGACGGGCGCTACGTCCGCACGGCGCGGGCCTTTCCGGTCGCGGGCCTCGCCATCGCCCTGCCCCCGGCCCTGCTGGCCATAATCCTTGTCGCCATGGGGGCCGCGCCCCTCTTCGCCGCGACCGCGGCGGTCGCCCTTTCGGTCATCGTCACCGGCGCCCTTCACGAGGACGGGCTCGCCGACACCGCCGACGGCATCGGCGGCGGGCGCGACCGCGAGCGCGCGCTGATGATCATGAAGGACAGCCGCATCGGCACCTACGGCACGCTCTCGCTCGTCCTCGCGCTGGCCCTGCGCATCTCGGCGCTCGCGGGCGCGTTCGCCGCCCTCGGGCCGGTGGCGGCGGGCGCGGGGCTTCTCGCGGCCGCCGCCCTCAGCCGCGCGGCGATGGTCTGGCACTGGCACCACCTGCCGCCGGCCAGGAGCGACGGCGCGGCCGTCGCGCTCGGCCGGCCGGATCGCTCCGCCACGGGCGTGGCGCTCGCGACGGGTATGGCGGCGGCGCTCCTTCTCGTCGCCGGGACGGTGTCCGTCGGGACAGGACTTGCGGCACTGACGCTTGCTGCGACGGCAGCGGTCTTTTTTACCGGTTTCGTCCGCCGCCGGATCGCCGGCCATACGGGCGACACGATTGGGGCGACACAACAGGTGGTCGAGGTCGCCGTCCTTTCCGCCCTTGCGGTGGCCGCATGAGTTACCGATATTGCCATGGACACGAAGCCCCCGGAATCGCCTGATGGACTCCCCCTGCATTCTCGTCTGTTCGATCGATCTCGCCTCCGGCTACTGCTTCGGCTGTGGCCGCACGCGCGACGAGATCGCCGGCTGGATGGGCTACACCGATGCCGAACGCCGGGCGCTGATGGCGGTGCTGCCGGCGCGGGTCGCCACGCTCGAACGGCGCCCGCGCCGCGAGACGCGCCGCGCCCGCATGGCCCGGGAAGCGGGCGAACGATGATCCGCCTCGGGGTTCTGCTGGCGATCCTCGGCGTCGGGCTCGTGCTCCTCGTCGTCAACGACGACACCGGCCGCACCTTCGGCATGGACAATGACGATTTCGCCCGCGCCGTCTCCCTCACCGCCATCCTGACGCTGATCGGCGCCGGTCTCTGGCGCGGCCAGGCCCATCTCGGCGTCCAGCTCCGCCAGGCGGCGCTGTGGATCCTGATCGCGCTGGCGCTCGTCACCGCCTATGTCTATCGCGACGGGGTCGAGCGGATCGGTGCGACGGTGTTCTCAGGCCTCGTTCCCGGCCGCGCCACGGTGATCACCGACAGCGAGGGCGTTCAGGAGGTGGTGCTGCACAAGATGCTGAACGGCCATTTCGAGGCGGATACGGAGATCAACGGCACGACGCTCTCGATGCTGGTCGATACCGGCGCCAGCGCCGTGGTCCTTTCCTACGAGGATGCGCTGAGGATCGGCGTCGACCCCGCCAGCCTGAGCTTCACCGTCCCCGTGATGACCGCCAACGGCTCCGCGCTGGCAGCCCCGGTGACGCTCCCCTCCGTCGCCATCGGCCCGATCTTTCGCGAAAACGTCCGCGCCGTCGTCGCCGAGCGCGGCCGGCTCGACCAGAGTCTGCTCGGCATGACCTTCCTCTCGACGCTCGACTTCCTGCAGATGCGCACCGACGAACTGCGCCTTCGCGACTGATCAGTTGCGAAGGCGGTAGCCGGTACGGAAGATCCAGGCGAGCAGCGCCATGCAGATCGCAAGGAATCCGACGATCATGGCGACGCTCACCAGCGGGTTGACGTCGGCGATGCCGAAGAAGCTCCAGCGGAAGCCGCTGATCAGGTAGAAGACCGGGTTGAAATGGCTGACCACCTGCCAGAAGGGCGGCAGCATCGAGATGGAATAGAAGCTTCCCCCCAGGAAGACGAGCGGCGGCAGCACCAGCATGGGGATCAGGTTCAGCTGCTCGAAATCCCTGGCCCAGATGCCGATGATGAAGCCGAACATGCTGAAGGACACCGCCGTCAGCACGAAGAAGACCAGCACCATCAGCGGATGCAGGATCGACAGGTCGACGAAGAGCGCCGCCGTCGCCAGGATGATGACGCCGATCAGCATGCCCTTCGTCGCTGCCGCCCCGACATAGCCGAGCACGATCTCTGTCATCGACACCGGCGAGGAGAGGAGCTCGTAGATCGTCCCGGTGAACTTCGGGAAATAGATGCCGAAGGACCCGTTGCCGACGCATTGCGTCAGCAGCGTCAGCATGATCAGCCCCGGCGTGATGAAGGCGCCGTAGCTGACGCCCTCGATCTCCTGGATGCGCCCGCCGATCGCCGCGCCGAAGACGATGAAGTAGAGCGAGGTGGAGATGACCGGCGAGATCACGCTCTGCAAGAGCGTGCGCCGCAGCCGCGCCATCTCGAAGAAGTAGATCGCCTTGACGGCCTCGATGTTGAACCTCATGCGTCCTCTCCGACGAGCTGCACGAAAATATCCTCCAGCGAACTCTGGCGCGTGGAGATGTCCCTGAGGCGAACACCCGCCTCGGCCAGCGCCGAAAGCAGCGCGGTGATGCCGGTACGCTCGCCGGCCGTGTCGTATTCATAGACGAGCGTGGCGCCGCCGTCCCCGAGCGTCAGGTTGAAGCCGTCGAGACCCTCGGGAAGCGCGTCGATCGGCTGGACGAGCTCGATGGTCAGGAGCTTGCGGCCGAGCTTCTTCATCAGCGCCGCCTTCTCCTCGACGAGCAGGATGCGACCGCCGTTGATCACGCCGATCCGGTCGGCGATCTCCTCGGCCTCCTCGATGTAGTGGGTGGTCAGGATGATGGTGACGCCGGCGGCGCGCAGCTTCTCCACCACCTGCCACATGCCCTTGCGCAGCGTCACGTCGACGCCGGCGGTCGGCTCGTCGAGGAAGAGGATGCGCGGCTCGTGGCTCAGCGCCTTCGCGATCAGAACGCGCCGCTTCATGCCGCCGGACAGCTCGCGCAGCATGTTGTCCTTCTTCTCCCACAGCGACAGGTCGCGCAGCACCCGCTCGATATGGGCCGGATCCGGCTTCTTGCCGTGCAGCCCGCGGGAAAAGCTGACGGTGTTCCACACGGTCTCGAACTGGTCGGTGGTCAGTTCCTGCGGAACGAGGCCGATCATCTGCCGCGTCAGGCGGAAATCGCGCACCACGTCGTGCCCGCCGACCAGAACGGTGCCGGCGCTCGGGTTGACGATGCCGCAGATGATCGAGATCAGCGTCGTCTTGCCGGCGCCGTTCGGCCCGAGCAGCGCCAGGATTTCCCCCTCCTCGATGTCGAGGCTGACCGCCTTCAGCGCGGTGAAGCCGCTGTCATAGGTCTTGCGCAGGCGGGAGACGGAAACGATGGGAGGCATGGGCGGGGCTCGACCGTGGAAGGGACCGGTGATGTCGCGCTTATATGGGATGCGAGGCACCGATGTCACCGGTGGCGGGGCGGGAATTTCTCCGCGGGGAGGCAGGGCGCCTCAAGCGACGCGACGCCGTCGGCCGCGTGCCGCCTTGTTTTCGATCGGCGAAACCGTCATCCCCGGCCCGGCGGCACGGACGAACACACCGAACGGCATGGAGGACGTCGCCGCGCGAACACCGGCCCCGCTCCAGCAGGCGCATGCACCGTATCGCCGAAACGGGGAACGGACGCTATTGCCCCAGCGCCGTCTGGAAGAAGCGTGCCGAGATCAGCACGAGGAAGATGCCGAAGCCGATCTCGAGCTGGCGGCGCTTCAGCGCATGGGCCAGCCGCACGCCGAGCGGCGCGACGAGCAGCGTCACCGGAATGATCAGCGCGACGGCGATCCAGTTGATGTAGCCGGTCGAAAACGGCGGCCGCCCCGGCTCGCCCCAGCCGGCCCAGACATAGCCGATCAGCCCGGGGATCGAGATCAGCACGCCGAGACCGGAGGAGGTCGCCACCGCCTGGTGGATGCTGCGGCCGTGCAGCGTCATGAAGATGTTGTTGAACACGCCGCCGCCGATACCCATCAGGCCGGAGAGCGTGCCGAGCACGGTCCCGTAGGCAAACAGGGCCGGATGGCGCGGCAGGTCGTTGGCGACGCGCCAGCTCTCGCGGTTGAGGAACATGCGGAGCGCCATCGCGAGCGCCATCGTCGCGAAGATCAGCATCAGCGTGCGGCCGGAGACATAGGCCGCGATCACGGACGCCGCGAGCACGCCGAGCGGGACGGCGACGATCCAGGCGCGCAAAAGGCCGGTATCGACCGCGCCGCGCTTGCGATGGGAGAGGAACGAACGGATCGAGGTCGGCACGATGATGGCGAGCGACGTGCCGAGCGCCAGATGCATCGCCACGTCCTGGCCGATGCCGAGCAGCGTGAAGAGCTGGACGAAGACCGGCACGAGAATCGCTCCGCCCCCGATGCCGAACAGGCCGGCCAGCACGCCGGCGACGGCGCCGGCGGCGATCAGCGCGAGCGCGAAGGTGAAGAGTTCGGCAAGTGGCGGCATGGCAGGGCGGGTCCGGCATCAGAATCTTCGCCCACTGTCATCATGCCGTGATGCATTTCAACCAGTTTCCGCCCTGCGGTGCATGACGTGCCGTGATTTGCATCGGCCCGGCGGCAGTCCCGTTGTTCCGGACCGTTTTTCGCCGGCCTCTGCGCCGGCTTTTTTTCCGTCTTGCTTGACGTCGCAAACCGCTGGTGCACCATGGGGTGTTTTCAGGAGGAACGATATGCTCAAGATGATTTCAGTCTTAATGATGGTCACGGGTCTGATGAGCTTGCCTGCCGCTGCAGCAGGGAAAGACTTGAAAGACGCCGACCTGAAAGCCTTGCTGGAAGGCGGTAAGACATTGCAGCTCGGCGGGGCGGGCATGGGCTACACGGGAACGCTGAACCTTGCCGCGAACGGGACAGGAGCCGGATCCGCACAGACCGACAAAGGGGATAAGATCGTCATCCAGGGCCAATGGCGGATCAAGGGAAACAGGTTCTGCCGGAAATGGGAGGGGCTCGATGGCGGTAAGGAAATATGCGAGACGTGGCGTCTCGTCGCCCGGAACAACGTCGAGGTTAACCACGGAAAGAAGATGACCGGTGTGAACTCATGGTAACGCGGATCAGCGGCGAACAGACGGCGCTTTGATCACGCCGCCTGCCCGATCCGGCCGGCGTGTCTCGGGGGAATTCTCGTCTCCCGACCATCGGCCAGCCCTTTCCATGCCCGCAGTGATCGCGGAGCCTTTTCAGGAATTGCATGTCGTACCCTGCCCCGGCTGTCATCATGTCCCCGCCCGCCTCTTCTGGCGACGCGGCTTTGCCTACCTGATCGACGTCATCACCGCCAATCTCTTGATCTGGATCGTCCTGCTGGTGCTGTCGCTGGCGGCCTCCTGGTTTTTGGGTGTTTCCATGTCCGAACCGACGACCTGCGAGCAAGCGGCGACCGGCCCCGCAGTGGCGCTGATCGAGCGCGAGTGGCCCTTGGATGCCGGCGAGGAACGATTGAATATCGTCTGCCGCAGCACGTCCGTGCTGGGAGCGGGCAGCTGGCAATTCACCTCCTATACGCGATCCGGGTCCAGCTCCGACGCCTTCAGGCTGACGCGATCCGTCTCCTTCCCCGTCGATGCGCGCGGTGCGCCTCTTGCCGAAAGCGAACTGTTCCTGGAGACCGCCATCAGCGTACCGCTCGCATCGCTGCCCTGGCTGCTGACGATCGGGTTGTTCATCGTCTTCGGCGCGCAGGGGCGGCGGACGCCGGGCAAGCGGTTGATGGGTCTCCGGGTCACGACGGAGGATGGCATTCCGCCCGGTCTCGAACGCTCGCTGCGCCGTGAGCTGTGGAAGTTCATGCCTCTGCTGGCAGGAACGGTTCTCATCCTCCCCGTCCTCATAGTCGCAGTCGAGGATCTCCGCCTCCTGATCGCCTTCGCGCGTGATGGCGCCGTCCCGAATTGGGTCCTCGCGGTCGTGCTTCCGGCCGTTCTTGCCGGGGCCGTCTGGTGGCTCGGCCCCTTCCTGCGCTGGCGCGGCCAGACGTTTCACGATCGCCTCGCGGGCACGGTGGTGCGCCGCGCCTGAGGGCGCACCGTTTCCCTTTTGTACCGGCCGCCCCTTCCAATCCGGGCGGACTCTCGCCATATTCGCGGCCATGGCCAGAGCACCGAAAAAACCGTCCGGCTTCGAGGAAGCCCCGCAATCCGACTTCGAGGGCGCGCCGCTCGCGGGCAGCGTCTCCGACTGGGTGAAGCAGCTCGAGGCGGAGGCGGAGGCCGGCTCCGTCGAGACGCAGCGCTCGATCGCCTCCAAGGCCGGCAAGCACCGCAAGAGCGTCGAGATCGCCGCGTCGACGGCCAAACGCGGCAAGGCGGAGGCGCCGAGCGCCGGGCGCAGCGCCCGCGGCACCTCGATGGGTGGCTCGACCGACCCGAAGACCCGCGCCGCCGCCGGCCTCAATCCGGTCGCCGGAATGAGCGTGGCGCTCGAGGACGCCGCCGCCCCGTCCGCCGTCACCGCCACCGTCGAGGCGCTGTCGAAGCTGATCGAGAGCGGCAATCCTCTGTTCAAGGACGGCAAGCTCTGGACGCCGCACCGCCCCGCCCGCCCCGACAAGTCGGAGGGCGGCATCCCGATCCGCATGCAGACCGAATACCGGCCCTCCGGCGACCAGCCGACCGCGATCCGCGACCTGGTCGAGGGGCTCGGCAATGGCGAGCGCAGCCAGGTACTGCTCGGCGTCACCGGCTCGGGCAAGACCTTCACCATGGCCAAGGTGATCGAGGAGACGCAGCGCCCCGCCGTCATCCTCGCGCCGAACAAGACGCTCGCCGCCCAGCTCTATTCCGAGTTCAAGAACTTCTTCCCGGACAACGCGGTCGAGTATTTCGTCTCCTACTACGACTACTACCAGCCTGAGGCTTACGTCCCCCGCTCCGACACCTATATCGAGAAGGAATCCTCGATCAACGAGCAGATCGACCGGATGCGCCACTCCGCCACCCGCTCGCTGCTCGAGCGCGACGACGTCATCATCGTCGCCTCCGTCTCCTGCATCTACGGTATTGGCTCGGTCGAGACCTATACGGCGATGACCTTCCAGATGGCCGTCGGCGACCGGCTCGACCAGCGCCAGCTGCTCGCCGACCTCGTCGCCCAGCAGTACAAGCGCCGCGACATGGATTTCCAGCGCGGCAGTTTTCGCGTGCGCGGCGATACGATCGAGATCTTCCCGGCCCACCTGGAGGATGCCGCCTGGCGCATCTCCATGTTCGGCGACGAGATCGACGCCATCACCGAATTCGACCCGCTGACCGGGCACAAGACCGGCGACCTCAAATCGGTGAAGATCTACGCCAACAGCCATTACGTCACGCCGCGCCCGACGCTGAACGCCGCGATCAAGGCGATCCGCGACGAGCTGAAGCACCGCCTCGCCGAGCTCGAGAAGGCCGGCCGCCTGCTGGAGGCCCAGCGCCTCGAGCAGCGCACCCGCTACGACATCGAGATGCTGGAGGCGACCGGCTCCTGCCAGGGCATCGAGAACTATTCGCGCTACTTGACCGGCCGCAAACCCGGCGAGCCGCCGCCGACCCTCTTCGAATACATCCCCGACGACGCGATCATCTTCATCGACGAGAGCCACGTCACCGTGCCGCAGATCGGCGGCATGTATCGCGGCGACTTCCGCCGCAAGGCGACGCTCGCCGAATACGGCTTCCGCCTGCCCTCCTGCATGGACAACCGCCCGCTCCGCTTCGAGGAATGGGACGCGATGCGCCCCGACACGATCGCCGTCTCCGCCACGCCCGGCGGCTGGGAGCTCGAACAGTCCGGCGGCGTCTTCGCCGAGCAGGTCATCCGCCCGACCGGCCTCATCGATCCGCCCGTCGAGGTGCGCGCCGCCAAAACCCAGGTCGACGACGTGCTCGGCGAGATCCGCGACACCGCCGCGAAGGGCTATCGCACGCTCTGCACCGTGCTGACCAAGCGCATGGCCGAGGACCTGACCGAATACCTGCACGAGCAGGGCGTGCGCGTGCGCTACATGCATTCCGACATCGACACGCTGGAGCGCATCGAGATCATCCGCGACCTGCGTCTCGGCGCCTTCGACGTCCTCGTCGGCATCAACCTCCTGCGCGAGGGCCTCGACATTCCCGAATGCGGCTTCGTCGCCATTCTCGATGCCGACAAGGAAGGATTCTTGCGCTCCGAGACCTCTTTGATCCAGACGATCGGCCGCGCCGCCCGCAATGTCGACGGCAAGGTCATCCTCTATGCCGACCAGATCACCGGCTCGATGGCGCGCGCCATGGAGGAGACCAGCCGGCGCCGCGAGAAGCAGATGGCCTACAATGCCGAGCACGGCATCACGCCGGAATCGGTGAAGGCGAAGATTTCCGACATCCTCGATTCGGTCTACGAGCGCGACCATGTCCGCGCCGATATCTCCGGTGCGGCCGGCAAGGGCTTCGCTTCCGGCGGCCATCTCATCGGCAACAACCTGCAGTCCCATCTCGACGCGCTGGAAAAGCAGATGCGCGACGCCGCCGCCAATCTCGATTTCGAGACCGCCGCGCGGCTTCGCGACGAGATCAAGCGCCTCAAGGCCGCCGAACTCGCCGCCATGGACGATCCTCTGGCAAGACAAGAGGCGCGGAGCGCCGAAGGCGCGACCGGGAATGCAAGAAGCGCGGCGCGGAGTGCCGAAGGCACGACAGGGAGTGCAAGAAGCGCGGCGAGGAGCGCCGAAGGCGCGACCGGGAATGCAAAAAGCGGGGCGCGGAGCACCGAAGGCACGACCGGGACGGGGTCTGCGCACATCGGGGCGAAGGCGCGACGTGCCGAAGGCACCGAGGGTAACACGGACGCCGACGCCGGGGACGACGCGGCCGGTGCCTCCCTCTTCCGCAAACCCTCGCTCGACGACATGGGCCCTGGAACGGACACGGCCCGGCCGCTCTTCCGCAAGAACACGCTGGACGAGATGACCGTCGGGCGGACGGAAAAGCCGGTCTCCGGCCGCCTGCCGGAAAAGCCCGCCCCCCACGCCCCACCCGCCGGCCGCCATTCCCCCCTGCTCGAAGGCCAGCCGGACCGCGCCGATCCGTCACGGCCGCTGGTGCGGGGAAAGGTCGGCGCGGGGAGTTACGAGGACCCGGCGGAGGTCAAGCGCAAGGGCCGGACGAAGGGGAAGACGGGGCGGCCGGGTCGGTAGTGTTGTTGAAAACGAAGTTCAACGGTTGAGGTTATTATGGCAACGAGGCCGGGTATTCATCAAGATTTTCGGTATGAAAATTACTCTGCGACAATTAAAAAGGCAATATTCTCTATTGCAAATCAATTTTATATAACCAGGTCTTTCAAAAGTGTGCGCATAGGCAATAGTGATTACTACGCAATTTTAGCAAGACCTACTGATGAATTTTCCGTTTATGTTAACGCCGATAGAGAGTTAATTGTCTTATTTTCTGATTATAATACGTTTGAAATCAGAACGCTTGAAGCGTTTGATGAGTTTTATGCGACTGTCGACTCTGCGCGAGTTGATAAAAGCTTGAGGTTTCTCGTAAGTAGTGACAATGGGATCGAATCTATAATTCGACATTACTTAAGTCAGACGCCCGAATATCCAATAATAATTCCTATGACATTTACGCTAATTGAGAACTCTCGCCAAGCGCTTCTTGATGCAACTAGAAGAAATTATCTTCTCAGAGATTTATTTGGCTATCAAAATCCCCTTCGAGAAGAAACTTTTTTCTTTGGTAGACAGAACGTGGTAAATACAGTTTTAGATTTGGCAAAATCTGGTCAGTCTTCTAGTTTGTTTGGATTGAGGAAAAGCGGAAAAACATCAACTATATATGCTATTTCGCGGAAGTCGAAGGCGTTTGGATGTGTAACGTCAATTATTGATTGTCAAAATCCATCTGTGCATGCGCGAGATTATCGTGGCTTGCTAATTTTATTGTTAAATGAAGTCAGAAAAACTCTAGGTATTGGGAAGGCAATTGATACCTTAGGTGACACACCAGCGAAAATATCTGAAAATTTTGCGCAATTTATGAAATCGTTAACAGGTCAGGCGAAAGGAAAAATACTAATTATTTTTGATGAAATCGAGAATATCTCGCCGAATACGGCTGCGTCCCGTCATTGGAGGGAAGGAGGCGACTCTTTACTTTTTTGGCAGATCATTCGGTCTTTCATTCAATCGGAAGCGTCGTCGAAGATTTCCATTTGTTTGGTTGGAACCAGCCCCCATTTACTTGAATTGTCACATATTAACGGCGTCGCAAATCCAATGTACCTCTTCTCTCAGAAGAAGTTTATACCTAATCTTACATTTGATGAAACTCGAAATATGATTGAGAAGCTCGGCCATTTTATGGGGCTCACATTCTCACCAGATATTATAGCTGATATTCAGAAGACTTATGGTGGTCATCCGTTCTTTATAAGGCAAGCGTGCAGTACCATTCATCAAATATCAAGCACAAATCGACCAGTGAAAGTGTCTCAAGAAACATTAAGAATAGCGAAACAGCAGTTCTCGACTCAAATGATAGCGTATCTTTCGGAGATACTTAGGAATTTAAATGATTTCTATCCAGAAGAAATGACGTTGCTTGAAGATTTTCTCTTGAAAAAGAATTTCGATTTATTGGAGTTTGCTTCTGAGGCTCCAATCTATGTCGACCACTTGATTGGTTACGGATTGATAGAGCGTTCTGGGGCGCATTTTGATATAAAGTTTGATGCAATCAGACATGCCGTAGAACTAAATAAACCACACGAAAGTCTTGAGAAGAAGTGGGAGGAAATCCTTAGAAGAAGAAATAGTATTGAGAATGAGATTAGGAGATCGATTTTTTACAATTCAAAATTTATTACTTTAGAGGATTGGGTTGATATTTTGGAGAAGAATCTGACGTTAAAGAGATTTTCTGATTTGACATCTAATGAGCCAGCCTATCTTTTATCGAAGGAGACTAGCCCATTATATTTGACTGACCTTCTTATGATCATGAAAGATGAGCGAATTTTACCTTATATTGAAGATCGACGTTCGGATTTGCTGAAAGCAATCAATGTAGTGAACAAATTAAGAAAAGATACTCATGCTCGTGATATATCTAATTTAGAAATGACAAGTGTTAGGCAGGCATTTGAAACTCTCGAAGGAGAATTTTGCGGAATTTAAACTAAATTTCCCCCGCCCCCTCACTCCATGCCATACTCCTCTCGTCCCACCACGGATATCCCGCGAGGCGTCGCGGCGAGGTGGGGCCGGCGCGGGCCGTGAGGGGACGACGCATCGCCTCATCGTCCGGGTCCGTGCAACACGGTCTCCCTCCGGCGATCGCGGGGAGTGGCGGCATCGGATGTGCCGGCACTCTCGATCCCGCCGGACGTGCCTTGGCGGCACACAGGGGAGGTCGGGGCCGGAGGATGCCGCGGCATCGTCCGCCGGGCCTGCGAAACCCGCGCCCGGACACCGACGGCAGCACGCCGCCGGCCCCGCCCCTTCCGCAGAGAGACCGCCCGCGCGGGCAGAAACCGCCGAACGGGGCGCTGGAAAGTGCCGCATACCACCACCCGAACGAGGCTCTTTTCCGCGCCCCGTCCGCCTGCCCCCGCCGGCTCCGCCGCGCCGGGACGGCCAACCATGCCCAGCAGGCTCTGTCGAGCCGGCCGCGCTCGGCGACGACGGCGCGGACGTTTTCCCGAAAGATCGGGCCGACCCGGTGGCACGGCCACTCCGGTGGCACGACCAGTCCGGTGGCAAGGCCGCTCCGGCGGGGGGCCGGGCGGGCCTCACGCGGCCTTGAGCGGTACCCGCCCTGCGCCGCGTCCGGCCGCTGAGGCGCCGCCGCCCACAAAGGCCATGCCAAGCCGCGCCGGCCGTGCAACCGGGGGAAGGAGCCCGCGCCGATGTCCGATACCGATCTTCGATCCCTCGCCCTGCCGCTCGTCATCGATGCCATGGACCTGCCGCGCCGCCTCTGCCCGCATGGCAACTGCCGGCGCCACCGGCTCTGCCTGCGCGGCCGCGTCGAAGGCCATCCCGTCGCCTGCCTGGAGCGGCTCGATCCGGGGACGCGCGCAGAGCTCGACGCCTGCGTCGCCGTGGCGGTCGGGTTGCTTCGCGTGCTCGGCGATGCCCGCCTGCCCTTTCCCGTCTGGTCGCCCGAGGCCGGCGCGCGCCGGCGGCAATCCTTCGCGGCCGCGATGCTGCGCCGCGCCCTCCCGCTAGGCTCCGCCCGCGACGCGCTCGACGCCTGGCGCGCCGCCGCCCCGGATGGGACGCCGCCATCCGCTCCGGCGGTGCCGGTCGCTCCGGCCGTGCCGGTCGGTCCGGCCGTGCCGGTCGCGCCGGACGCTCCGGTCGCGAGGCAGACCGGGAGACAGTCGGTGAAACCATCGGCAACGCCGTCGGCGACGCCGTTGGCGGAACACGCCGCGACGGGAGCGGGCGGCGATTAAATCGCTTGCAATTTATCCGTCCTGCTGGCATCACTTTTGCCGTTCGGGCGTTTTCTATCCCGGAGACTGGACTGCTGTATGGCCCCGGAGGAGGCTTCGGGCGGGGCGAAAGCCCCTGTAGACGTTCTTTCCCCGTTATCGTGACTTCTCGACTTCGCATATCCGGTCCGGCGCCACCACGCGCGACGGCCCGGCAGGACAAGGCCAAGATCCCGGCACGCCGGGGTTTTGGCAAAACGGCCCGGCGGACGCGCTGCCGGGATGACTGAGACAACCGGGACAAGGACTTAATTCCCATGGCCACCAAGGGCACCGTAAAATTCTTCAACCAGGACAAGGGCTTTGGCTTCATCACGCCGGAAGGCGGCGCCAAGGACGTGTTCGTTCACATCTCCGCTCTGCATGCTGCCGGCATCCAGACGTTGAAGGATGGCCAGCAGGTCGTCTTCGACACCGAGCCGGATCGCATGGGCAAGGGCCCGAAGGCCGTCAACATCCGCGCCGCGTAATTCGCCCGCGCGTTTGACCGCTTGAGACGGCGCCCCTTGCGGGCGCCGTTTTCGTTTGCGGCCGGGGCCCCCTATTCCGCCGCCGCCGCGCCCGCCTCCATCGGCCCGAGGACCGCGGCAAAGGCGTCGGCGATCACCTCAGGTCCCGCGCCCGCCCGCGCCGCCTCCGCCGAGAGGATCTGCCGATAGCGCCGCGCGCCCGGCATCCCCTGGAACAGCCCGACCATGTGCCGCGTCACATGGATCAGCCGTCCCCCGCCGGCGATATGCCCGGCCGCATGCGCCATCATCGCATCCCGCACGCCCCGCCAGAGATCCGCGTCGACCGCGCGCGCCTCCGCCGCGGCCCCCGTGACCGGATGCGGAAAATGCCGGTCCACCTCCGTCAGGATCGCGCTGTCCTGGTAGGCCGCCCGCCCGAGCATCACCCCGTCCATCGCCGCGAGGTGCGCCAGCCCATCCGCCACGCCGCGAATCCCGCCGTTGATGCCGATGAAGAGATCCGGGTTCTCCGCCTTCACCCGATGCACGAGCCCGTAATCCAGCGGCGGAATGTCCCGGTTCTCCTTCGGCGACAGTCCCTGCAGCCACGCCTTGCGCGCATGCACCCAGACGCCATCCACCCCGGCCGTCCTGACGGCCGCCAGAAACGCCCGCAGGGCCGCCTCAGGGTCCTGGTCGTCGACGCCGATCCGGCACTTCACGGTCACCGGAATCGTCACCGCGGCCTTCATCGCCGCCACGCTGTCCGCCACCAGGTCAGGTGCGCGCATCAGGCAGGCGCCGAACGTTCCCGACTGCACTCGATCCGAGGGACAGCCGACATTCATGTTGATTTCGGCATAGCCAAAACCTTCGCCGATCCTGGCTGCCTCCGCGAGCTTCACGGGATCGTTGCCGCCAAGCTGCAACGCGACTGGGCTCTCGACGGAATCGAAGCCGAGCAGGCGCTGCCGATCTCCGCGCAGGATCGCGTCGGCGACGATCATCTCGGTGTAAAGCAGGGCATGGCGCGACAGCTGCCGAGCGAGAAAGCGGAAATGCCGGTCCGTCCAGTCGATCATCGGCGCGACGGCAAAGACGGGACGCCGGAAGTAATTAATTTCTTTGATTTCTTCCTCACGTTCCGATGTTCGCGCCATACCTTTTTCCTCTTAACTTTCTGCCGTTCTTGAACGCCTGCGCGCTCCGGCACACCATATGGCGCGCAACAACCCGCCATGCCCGATCAACCGCAAAGGGATCAGCACACACGTCCGCAACAGAACGGCACCGCACAGTCTCTAGCGCAGGCTCTGCTCAAAAGCGACCAGGGTCCTGTCGACCGTCGACGCTTCAGGGAAAGAAGAGGCCACCGGCATGTTCCGCCGCGCCTGCGAGGACCGTGAAAGCAGAATAAATATTGGGCATCTTGCCCGAAGATTGCCCATGTCAGCCGATCAAAACATTGCGGAACTCTAAATTTCGTGGTGTAAATTAAAGTCAGGGAGATGCCTCAGAAAGATCCTATTAAAGAGGCACGTTGGAGACACAGGCCGAACATAAAGAGGCCAGCCATCGGGAGGTCATGAGATGAACGATGATCATCTTTACCGTATCGTTGAAGTCAGCCTGAAACGCTCGAACGGTCGCAGCGACGTCGGTATCATGACGGTACGCCAGGCGCTGGAATTGCCGGTCGAGGCCGTGCTCGAATACAGCGACCCGGACCTCAACTCCCGCTCGGGCGGGAGGGCCTTCAATCGGGAGCAGCTCGTCGCTTATGCGAGCGGCTGACTCTTCCGTTATTTTCTCCGTGAGTGTCGATCGATAATCAACCGGTACGACGGTCGCCTGTTGTGAAGCCCGCACGTCGAAGGGTGACGTTTTTTGAACCCGCTCGGTTTCACGCCAGGTGTTTATGCGCTAGGCTTCGGGAATTGAGATCCCGTCTTGGAAGCCTCCATGCCCGATACCGTCTTTTCACCACCCGAGCCCGTTCTGCTGCCGGTGCTCGGAACAGCATCCTTGTTTCCCGTGCGGCGCGTCTATTGCGTCGGCAGGAACTACGAGGCGCATGCGCGCGAGATGGGACATTCGGGAGAACGGGAACCTCCCTTCTTCTTCCAGAAGAACCCCGACAATCTTGTGAACAACGGCGGTCGTTTCCCGTATCCGGCGCTCTCTTCAAGCGTTCATCATGAGGTCGAACTGGTCGTCGCGTTGAAAGCCGGAGGTGCGGAGATCGACGCGGACGGCGCCATCGCCGCCATTTTCGGGTATGGCGTCGGCATCGACTTCACCCGCCGCGATCTGCAGGCGGAAGCGAAAGCCGCCGGCAAGCCCTGGACCGCGGCAAAGGCCTTCGAGTTCTCCGCGCCCGTCTCTCCGATAACGCCGGTTGCAAGCGGGAAGCACCCGTTCGAGAACCGCATCTGGCTTTCGGTCAACGGCGATATGCGTCAGGATGCGACCACCGCGGAGATGATCTGGCGCGTGCCGGAAATCATCTGCGAGTTGTCGCGGCTGTTTACGCTCGCGCCCGGCGATGTGATCCTGACCGGCACGCCGGCCGGCGTCGGCGCGGTCCATCGCGGTGACAGGGTGGACTGCGGCGTCGACGGGGTCGCCACTCTTTCCGTGGACGTCATCTGACGGTTCATGGAAAAGAAGCAAGACCTTTCCACGGATCCGATATTCGGAGATACACGGGCTCCGTCACGACACCCTTTGCGATCGGCCTTCAGGAGACCATCATGCCGCTTTTTGCCCTCGGGGCGAGGACGCCCGAAACGCCGGCGCCGGACCATTTCTGGGTAGCGCCCGATGCCGACCTCGTCGGCGACGTGCGCGTCGGTCAGGATGTCGGCATCTGGTTCAAGGCGGTGCTTCGCGGAGACAACGAGGCGATCATTGTCGGAGCGCGATCCAACATCCAAGAGGGCGCGATCCTCCACACGGATCACGGGTTTCCGCTGACGATCGGCGCCGGCTGCACGGTCGGTCATCGTGCCATCCTTCACGGCTGCACGATCGGCGACAACTGCCTGATCGGCATGGGCGCGACGATTTTGAACGGGGCCGTCATCGGCGACAATTGCCTCGTCGGTGCCAATGCGCTGGTGACGGAAGGCAAGGTTTTCCCGGAGCGCAGCCTGATCGTCGGCGCGCCGGCGCGGGTCGTCCGCACGCTCACCGACGAGGCGATCGAGGGTTTACGTGCCTCTGCAAGCCATTACGTCGAAAACTGGCGGCGCTTCGCGCGAGACCTGCGTCGCATCGACTGACGGCGCCATCGCGATCGGCGGAGGGTTGAAGCATTTCCCGTCAAGTCCGCATCGGATACGACGCCCGGACCATGCGTCAAGACAGGGCATTTCCCGTGAACCCGTGCTCGCCGGAGAGATTTTAGCGGCAGTCGCGGCAGTGTCCGCGCACCTCGATCGTCGTCTTTTCGGTGCGGAAATCCTGAGCGGATACAAGCGCCGCGAGCCGGTGCTCGATCGCCGCGTCCTGAAACTCCGTCACCTGTCCGCAATCCTCGCAGATGGCGAAGGCGGTGACGCCGTGCTCATGGAGATGCTCGTGCGGCTGGGTGCAGGCGACAAACGCATTGAGGCTTTCCAGCCGGTGGATGAGGCCCTGCTCGATAAGCTTGTCGAGGGCACGATAGACCTGCAACGGTGCGCGAAATCCGTGATCACGCAACCGATCGAGGATCGTGTAGGCACTCAGAGGCTGGCCGGACGCGGTCAGCGCATCGAGCACGAGCGACTGGTTTCGGGTGAGTTTCGGTTGGGCCGTCATGGCGTGCCTCCCGACGCGGAAAGAGCCTGCGATGCGCGCCGCCTGAACGGCAACAGGCTGACGACGAAAAGACACAAGGCCGCGACGACGATCGAAGGACCGGAGGGCGTATCCCAGCGCAGCGAGCCAAACAGGCCGCCGACGACGGCGAGCACGCCGATCAGCGACGCGATCACCGCCATTTTCTCGGGCGAGCTGGAAAAGCGCCGGGCGGTCGCGGCCGGGATGATCAGCAGCGAGGTGATGAGCAGGATCCCGACGATCTTCATCGCGATCGCGATCACGAGCGCCATCAGCAGCATGAAGAAGAGCTGCGTGCGCTCCGGCTTCAACCCCTCCGCTTCCGCCAGCTCCGCATTGACGGTCGAGGCAAGCAGTGGCCGCCACAGGGCGACGATCGCCGCAAGGACGAGGATGCCGCCGCCCCAGACGAGATCGATATCCGCCTCGCTGACGGCCAGGATGTCGCCGAAGAGAAAGCCGACCAGATCGATCCGCACCCAGGTCATGAAGGCGACGATGACGAGGCCGATGGAGAGGGTCGAATGGGACAGGATGCCGAGCAGCGCATCGGCCGAAAGCGCCCCGCGACGCTGAAGAAAGAGCAGCAGCAGCGAGACGGTGGCGGCAACGAGGAACACGCTTACCATCAGCCCGAGATCGAAGAGGAGGGACAGCGCCACTCCGAGCAGGGCCGAATGGGCCATCGTGTCGCCGAAATAGGCCATCCGGCGCCAGATGACGAAGCAGCCGAGGGGACCCGTCATCAGCGCGACGCCGATACCCGCGACGAGGGCCCGGAGGAAGAAGTCGTCAAACATGGCGCCGGTCCTGCCGGGCGGGAGCGAGGCGCTGGTAGGCGTGCGAACAGCCGCAGTCCGGACCGTGGACATGGGCAGGCCCGCCCTCGCCTATCCCGGCCGCGCTCGACCCCTCGTGATGATGGCCGTCCTCCGGATGGCAATGTTCGGTGACAGTGCCGTCCGCATGCAGGACCCGCCCATCCGGGAGATGAGTATGATCGTGATCGTGGCTGTAGACGGCCAGAGCCTGCGCGGCACGGGCGCCGAAGAGCCTGAGATATTCCGGGCTTCGGCTGACGGCCTGCGGCGTTCCCCGGCAACAGACATGGCCGTTCAGGCAGATCACCGTGTCCGTTTCGGCCATGACCACATGAAGGTCGTGCGAAATCAGGAGAATGCCGCAGCCGGTGCGGTTGCGGATCGCCGTGATGAGGTCATAAAGCGCGATTTCCCCGGAGAAGTCGACGCCCTGCACCGGTTCGTCGAGAACAAGCAGGTCCGGGTTGCGGGCAAGTGCGCGCGCAAGGAGCGCGCGCTGGAACTCGCCGCCGGAGAGATGCTGCACCTCCGCTCCGGCAAGATGCGCGATTCCCGTCGATTCCAGCGCCGCAGCAATCTGGTGGCGATCGAGCGGCCCGGTCAACGTCATCAGCCGGCGCACCGTCAGCGGCATGGTCCAGTCCACCGACAGTTTCTGCGGGACATAGCCGATCTTCAGTCCGGCACGGCGGATGACCGTGCCTTCATCGGGCGCGAAGACGCCGATCGCGGTTTTTGCCGTCGTCGATTTTCCCGAGCCGTTCGGCCCGATCAGCGTGACGATCTCTCCCGGACGAACGGCGAGATCGACGCCGCGCACAAGCCAGCGGCCGTTGCGCCGGATCCCCGCCTGCTTCAGGGCGACGAGCGGTTGAGGATCGGAGGTCATGGTCTGCAGCATGATTTTTCCAGGGAACGCGGTTGCCAGTCGTTATCGCACACGTTATAGCATTACGCAATTGATGTAATAACATTACATCGAGAGTCCATGGAGTTTCCGATGAAAAAACTGTGCATGCTTCTTCTCGCCTCCTGCGCTCTCGGCGCCGCCGAGGCCCGTGCGGAGGCGCCGAACGTCGTCGTCTCGATCAAGCCGATCCACTCCGTCGTCGCCTCGATCATGCAAGGGGTGGGCGAACCGGCGCTGATCGTCGACGGTGGCGCCTCGCCGCACACCTACACGATGAAGCCGTCGAATGCCGCAGCACTGCAGAAGGCGGACGTGATCTTCTGGCTCGGCCCCTCCCTCGAGGCGTTCCTGACAAAGCCGCTGGCCGCCCTCGGCGGGAAGGCGACCGAGGTTGCGCTTTCGGAAGCGCCCGCGCTGACGAAGTTGCCATTTCGCGAAGGCGGCGCCTTCGAAGCGCATGATCACGGTCACGAAGGCGATCACGATCATGACGCGCATCACGATGGGCATGATCACAATGCCGCTGAGGGCGGCGAGCACGCCCATGCGCATGATGAGGACGGAGAGGAAGAGCACGAAGGGTTTGACATGCATCTGTGGCTGGACCCGAAAAACGCCGCCGTGCTCGCCGCGAAGGTCGCGGAGACGCTGGAGACCGCCGATCCGGCCAATGCAGCGCGCTATCACGCCAATCTCGATCGCTTCACCACCCGCCTGGAGACGCTTGACACAGAGATTCGCGAGACGATCGCGCCCGTGAAGGACAAGCCGTTCATCGTCTTCCACGACGCCTACCAGTATTTCGAGAAGCATTTTGGCGTTCGCGTGGCGGGATCCATCACCGTGAGCCCCGAAACCATGCCGGGCGCCGAGCGGATTTCGGAAATCCACGCCAAGGTCAAGACGCTCGGCGCGACCTGCGTCTTTGCCGAGCCGCAGTTTGAACCGAAGCTCGTCAAGGTGGTCACCGAGGGAACGTCGGCGAGAGCGGGCGTTCTCGATCCGGAAGGCGGAACGCTGACGGCCGGACCGGATCTCTACTTCGAGCTGATGGACGGCCTGGCGACATCCCTCAAGGCCTGCCTGGCGCCGGCAGGCTGAAAAAGGCGGCGGCAGGCTGAGGGAAAGCGCCGCCGGCCTCCCCGGGCGGAGGAGACCGGCGGGCATTCGGGTCATCGCGCGGCGACAAATCCGGCGATGACCCCGTTTGCGACGGAAATCAGAAGGAACTGGTTGTCGATGCGCACCCACTGCTGCCCCCTCGGCGGAGCGCGGAGCTTGTGGCGGCGATAGTCGTTGACGGCGACGATGCGCCGCCGCTCCTCGCGGCTGAGACGGTGTCCCTTTGTCCAGTGATGTCGCTTGACGACCTTGTGCCGCGTCACCGTCTTTTCGACACGCCGCTCCACGTGACCTTCTCGATGCTGGGCCACCTGATAGGATGCGCCACCCGGACCGGCATAGCTGACGGGCGCGAACAGGAACGAACTTGCGACAAGGGTGAGAAAAAGCCGTTTCATCGGGATGTCCTTTCGTTGTGACATCCCCAAACTAGGCGCGGCCCGGTGAACGGAAGCTGAAGACATGGATTACAAATATGTAATCAAATCCATGACTTATGAGATAGTTCTTTCATTCGCACCAATGCATGCAGCGGTCCGCGAGGACCTAGAATTTCGGCGGTGAATCAAGGCCGAAGGACGGTGCCGTGTCGAGCCCTGTCCCACCCGCATCGTTGCCGGGCACGAGGATATGGATGTTGTCCAGATCCTGCACGACGTCCTTGTCGAGGAAGAAGGTGACCATTTCCGGAAATGCGATCAGCAGACCGACAAGGATCAACTGAAGCACGAGCCAAGGGATCGCGCCAAGATAGATATCCTTCGTCGCGACCTGCGAGCGTGGAACGATGCCGCGCAGGTAGAAGAGCGCGAAGCCGAAGGGGGGGTGCATGAAGCTCGTCTGCATGTTGGCGCAGATCATCACGCCGAACCAGATGAGGTCGATGCCGAGCGCCGACGCGGCAGGGGCAAGCAGCGGCACGATGATGAAGGCGATCTCGAAGAAATCGAGAAAGAACGCCATCAGGAAGATGAAGATGTTGACGAAGATCAGAAAGCCGACGACGCCGCCGGGAAGCGAGGTCAGCATCTCCTCGATCCAGTGCCCTCCCCCGACCCCTTGAAAAACCAGGGAGAAGACGCGGGCGCCGAGCAGGATCCAGACAACCATCGCCGTCAGGCGCATGGTGGAATCCATGCCCTGATAGACCAGCGGCCAGGTCAGCCGACCGTTCATCCAGGCCAGCAGCATCGCGCCGACGACGCCCATGGCGCCCGCCTCGGTGGGCGTGGCAAGGCCGAGAAAGATCGTCCCGAGCACGACGAAGATGAGCGCCAGCGACGGCACCATGCCGCGAATGCATTTGCGGTAGAGCGGCCAGCCTCTCAGCGTGCGCGCCTCCGGCGGCAGCGCCGGGACCGCCTCCGGGCGGATGATGGAAAGTATGAAGACCCAGGCCATGAAGAGCAGGACCTGGACGATCGATGCACCGGTCGCGCCGATATACATGTCGCCCGGAGACTTCTGCAACTGGTCTGCCAGTACGATCAGCACGAGCGACGGCGGAATAAGCTGGGTGATGGTGCCGGATGCGGCGATGACGCCCGTCGCATGGCGGGTGTCGTAGCCGTATTTCATCATGATCGGCAGCGAAATCAGCCCCATGGCGATGACGGACGCGGCGACGGTACCCGTGATCGCACCCAGCACCGCGCCGACCAGGATGACGGCATAAGAGAGGCCGCCGCGCACGCCGCCGAACAACTGGCCGAAGCCTTCGAGCAGGTCCTCCGCCAGGCCACAGCGTTCGAGGATCACCCCCATGAAGGTGAAGAAGGGGATCGCCAGCAGCAGTTCGTTGGACAGGACCGAGAAGAGCTGATAGGTCAGATTTCCGAGGAAATCCGGCGCGATCAGTCCCAGTTCGATAGCGAGAAAGCCGAAGAACAGGCCGACGGCGGCGAGCGAAAAGGCGGCCGGATAGCCGATCACCATGAAGATGATCAGGCCGACGAACATCAGCGGCGCGATGTAGTGAATGAGAAGCTCGATCATTGCAGCGGCTTCTCATAGGCGTATTCACGGACATAGCCCGACGTCAGCGCCAGCACGCATTTGATGATCTCCGCAAGGCCTTGCAGCGCGATCAGCGCGAAGCCGAGCGGGATCATCAGCTTCGCCGGCCAGCGCGGCAGGCCGCCGGCATTGAGCGAGCCTTCGTTGGTCACCCAGCTCTCGACGAACCAGGGCCAGGTGAACCAGATCATCAGCAGGCACATCGGCAGGAGAAAGAAGATGCCGCCGAGAAGGTCGATCCAGGTGCGTGTGCGCTCACGGACCGACCCGTAGACCAGATCGACGCGCACATGCTCGTTGACCTTGAGAGTCCATGCCCCGCCGAGCATGACCATGCCCGCGAACATGTACCACTGGGCTTCTGAAAGCGTGTTCGAATTGTTGCGGTAGAGATCGAGAAGCGCGCCGAAGAAGCCGACACCGCCGACATTGCGCTCGAGCCAGAGAATGGAATCGGTGGAATAGCGGAAGACCGCATTGAAGGCCGCGATCAGCGAGGAGAACAGAACCAGATAGATCGCCACGATGCCGATCCGCCGCGACAGTTCATCGACGGCGGCGGTAAACCTCAAAGCCAATGTCACCTCTGTCCCCTTCCGCTTCTTGTGACGGATCGTGCCGCGCCGGCATTCTTCGACCGGCGGGATCAAGGCGCCGGCCCGGGGCCGGCGCCGGCATGTCGTGCGTCAGCCCAGCTTTCCGGCGCGCTGGAGCTGCATCATGAAGGTGTCGTTGGTGTATTCGGCCACCTGCTGCCACAGGAAGGTTTCCTTGCGGAACGCCTTGATCGAACCCCAGATCGTCTTGAAATCCTCGTTCTTGCCTTCGTACTCGGCGTAGACCGCCTCGGCGGCCTCGAAACAGGCTGTCAGGATCTCCGGAGAGAAGGGGCGAAGCTGGGCACCGGCGGCAACCAGCTTCTTGATCGCGGTCGGGTTCAGGTAATCGTATTTCTGCAGCATGTTGGCGTCCGTCGCCTGAGCGGCGGTGCGGACGAGCGACTGGTAGTTCCTGGGCAGTTCGTCGAACTTGGCCTTGTTGAACATCAGGTGCACGGTCGGCCCGCCCTCCCAGAAGCCGGGATAATAGTAGTAGGGCGCGACCTTCTGAAAGCCGAGCTTCTCGTCGTCATAGGGTCCGACCCATTCCGCGGCATCGATCGTTCCCTTTTCCAGGGCCTGATAGATTTCACCGCCGGCGATCTGTTGCGGAATGACCCCGAGCTTGGCGACGATCGCTCCGGCAAAGCCGCCAATGCGGAACTTCAGCCCCTGGAGGTCGGCCGCCGTCTTGATTTCCTTGCGGAACCAACCGCCCATCTGCACGCCGGTATTGCCTCCGGGAAGCGCGACAAGGTTCTGCTTGGCGAAGAAGGCATTGCAGAGATCGATACCGCCACCGTGATACTGCCAGGCATTCATGCCGCGTGCGTTGAGCGCAAAGGGAACCGCGGCGGCCAGCGCCCAGACGGGGTCCTTGCCCCAGTAATAATAGGACACCGTATGGCAGGCCTCGACCGTGCCGGCCGATGCCGCGTCGGCCGCCTGGAGCCCGGGAACGAGTTCCCCGGCGGCGAAGACCTGGATCTGGAAATTGCCGTCCGTGGCTTCGGAGACATACTTGGCGAAGACTTCCGCTCCGCCATAGATCGTGTCGAGCCCCTTGGGGAAAGACGAGGTCAGCCGCCAGCTGATCTTCGGCGCGCTCTGCGCCAGCGCAGGGGCCGCAAGGGCAGTGGCGGCCGCAGCACCTGCACCACCGAGGCCTGCGCGTTTTATGAATGAACGACGATCCATGAAAACCTCCCTTTTTTGACACCGATGCACAGCACTCGGACTGCACATATCTCCATCCCGGCGCCGAGCTTACACACTCGACTCTGTCTGTCCAGCCATCGCGACCGGCCGGGCCCCAGACTTTTGTCGAAGATGTTGATTGAGAACGAAATTGCTTAAAAGCTAGGCAAATCAACGGACTGAATGGCGGCGCGACTTCAGGCTCTCGGGTTGCGGACCACCGCCGTCCTTCGATATTCGCGAGAACAACCCGGTGACTGGAACGAAGAGAGCCCCGTAAGGGGCTCTCTCAGGCGATCATGTCGTTGGGAACGGTGTCAGGCGTTGAGGCCGCTGCCCCACGGGCCATGGTGGGAATCGGCGCCGTCGATGCGATCGAAACCGTGGGCACCGAAGAAGTCACGTTGCGCCTGGATGATGTTGGCCGTGCCGCGCGCGCGACGATAGCTGTCGAAATAGCCGAGCGCGGACGCGAGCGCCGGAACCGGCAGGCCGGCGAGAACGGCGGCGGAGACCGTTCGCCGAAGCGCACCGTCCGTTTCCGATACGAGCGCCGCGAAGGCCGGCGTGACGATCAGGTTGGCCGCATCCGGCGCCTTGGTGAAGGCGGTGGTGATCTCGTCGAGGAACTGGGAGCGGATGATGCAGCCGGCGCGCCAGATTTTCGCAATCTCCGGCATGGGCAGCGACCAGTCGAATTCTTTGGACGCGGCCGACATGACAGCGAAACCCTGCGCATAGGCGCCGATCTTGGCGGCCAGCAAGGCATTCTCGAGATCCTTGATAAACGCCGCCTTGTCCGCGACCGCAAGCGGCGCCACTTTCGGCAGGCCGAGCACGGCTTCCGCCGCCTCGCGTTCGGCCTTGGCCGAGGAAATGCTGCGGGCGGCAACGGCCGCCTCGATCGCGGTGGCCGGAACGCCCATGTTCTGCGCCTCGATCACCGACCACTTGCCGGTGCCCTTCTGGCCGGCCTTGTCGAGGATCATGTCGACGATCGGACTGCCGCTGATCGGGTCCGCCGCCGCGAGCACCTTTTCGGTGATCTCGATCAGGTAGGAGTTCAGGCGGCCCTTGTTCCAGGCGCCGAACACATCCGAGATTTCGCCGGCGCTCAAGCCGAGCCCGTCGCGCAGGATGCCGTAGATCTCGGCGATCATCTGCATGTCGGCATATTCGATGCCATTGTGGATCGTCTTGACGAAATGACCCGCGCCGTTTTCGCCGAGCCAGGCGCAGCAGGGCGTCCCGTCATATTTCGCCGCGATGGAGGTGAGCACCTTCTCGACGCGACGGTAGGACTCTTCTGTGCCGCCGACCATGATCGACGGACCGTGGCGCGCGCCCTCCTCGCCGCCCGACACGCCCATGCCGATGAAGGTCAGGCCGCTATCCTTCAGGGCGTCGAAACGGCGCATCGTGTCGCGGAAGTTGGCATTGCCGGCATCGATCATGATGTCGCCCTTCGAAAGATAGGGCTCGAGCAGCTTCATCTGCTCGTCGACCGCATCGCCGGCCTTGATCATGATGATGATCGGACGCGGCGGACGGATCGCGGCGACGAATTCCTCGATTGTCTCACAGGGCACGATCTGATCCTTGAGCGCACCCGCTTCCTCGTAGAATTCGTGCGTGCGCGCAGCCGTCCTGTTGAACACGGCGATCGTGTTGCCCTTCTCGGCGATATTGAGCGACAGGTTCGCCCCCATCACGCCGAGACCGATTAGGCCGATTTCCGCCTGCGCCATGTGTTTGCCTCCATTCGACTTTGGTTGGACGGAGTTTTGGCACTCAAATCGATTTGGGACAAGCCGGAGAGGGTGAGATTCGCCGATATCTACCGCGCCCCCCGGGATACGGACCTGACGCCCATCACGGTCGGCTGATCTCACCAAGCCCTAAGATATGCGGAGCGGAGAGGTCCGGACATGCGCGTCTATCCCTCTAAAATCGTCCATGAACCGGTCGCCAGGCCGTGGACTGCGGTCTGCCGCCTCGCATCACATCCTGAGACCATGGCACGCTTGGCGCCGGTTTCAAGCGCCGCGACGACCCCTGTATCACAGCAGGTCCGCTCGGCAGCGTCTGCTTCACTGCGCAAAACGACGTCGGCATTCTTGACAATCCCGTCGTCCTGACCGACGGAACGGAGGTCGGGAACACCCTGCGGGTCAAACCGGACGGGGCGGAGATCATGTTCTCGCCGTTTCAGTTGTCTGACACGACCGACCAGCCACGCGCCGGCGACGCGAAACGGGTTCCCAAGGATCTGAACAGGCTGAAGGACACTCTGGAAAAGGAGGCGCAGGCGCCATGAGCACGACGGACGACAGACGCCGCATCGACTATATCGAGTTCAACGTGTCCAGCATCGCCGCAAGCCGCGCTTTCTACGGCGCCGCTTTCGGCTGGACCTTCACGGATTACGGCCCGGACTATTGCGAGTTTTCCGACGGTCGGCTGACCGGTGGCTTCACGACCACCGCCCCTGTCGGCAGCGGAGGTCCGCTCGTCATTCTCCATGCCGACGATCTCGAGAAAGCGGAGGCGGCGGTCACCGCAGCCGGCGGGCGGATCGTCACACCGATCTTCGCCTTCCCCGGTGGACGCCGCTTCCACTTCGCCGACCCCGACGGCTACGAACTGGCCGTCTGGTCGAAACAGTAGCGCCTCAGGCGGCGATCGAACGACGGCGATCGGCCTGATACTGGATGATGACGATGGCGCCGATCATCCGTCCCGTTGCCGAGAAGCAGGGCTTCATCCGGCAGCGAACCACGACTGTGCGGCCCTCGACCTGCTTGGCGAAGGAGTAATCCACCATTTCGCCTGCGAAACAGCGGTCCAGATTGGCCTGGACGCGTTGCTCGAAACGCCTGAGCCCGATGAATTCGACGATATGGCGCCCGATCATGTCGATCGGACGCTGATCGAGATAGGTTGCGTTGGTCGCATTCACATAGGCGTAGCGATAGTCGGGCGTGATGACCGCGATGCGATCGGGCAGGCAATCGAGGATCACCTCGTTCAACAGGCCCTCATCCGCGAGATCCCGCGCCCGCGCGAGAAACGAGAGATGCGCCTGCTCCGGCGTCGCCTCGGAGAAATATCGCGAGATCAGCGACTGCAGGAATTTCGAGTTCCGCATCACGGAGGCAGGATCCTCGGCCTCGACACGGATGAGGTCGATGAAAAACTGAAACTGGCTGCGCGCGTCCACTGGATTGGTGACGGCCTCGCCATAGATATCCATGAGAGCAGGCTCGAGCTCGCGGTCGAGCGTGGCGATTGCATCGGCGTCGTTGTTGCGCACCGCATATTGCAGCTGGGAATACTTGAACCAGAATTGTTCGATGCGCGTCTTCATGTCCCTGTCTCCCGAAAGGGCGACGCCGGTTTGAAAGTCCGATGTGCATCGGATCGCAAGGACGGGTTACCATCAACCACCCTCCGCCTTACGGAAAACGCACCCCAACCGCGAAACGCCGATCGCCTTGGGTAATCCTACACCGAACGCCAAGGCATTCAACAGCCAAACCCAGCATGCAAAAACTCGCAGTCATTTTCCGATGAAATAACGCCGGAATGCGCCCGAAACCGTCGAAACCGAAGCCGACCGGGTTCAAAAGGCCGTTTTGACGGTCCTTGGCGCAGGATGACAGCGGGTATCGATGACCGAATCACCTGCGGTTGCATTCGATGGCACGGCGGAACGGTGCTCGTCAGCCCTGCTCAATCCGTCGCCCCGAGATCGCGCCGGATGTTCCAGCGATCGTGATACCAGAGCCACTGGCCGGGATACTCGCGCACCCAGCTTTCCACCTTGTCGTTCAGCGCCTGGGCGGTGCGGTCGACATCGACGCTGCCGTCCGCCTTGCGCGGGATCTCGAAGGCCGGCTCCAGTTCGAGCCGGAAACGGCCGCCGGGCAGGCGAATGCAGCGGGCGGGATAGACGTCGCAGCCGAACTGTCGGACGAGCTTGGCGAGAAGCGGGTTGGTCTGCACCTCGCGGCCGAAGAAGGTTGTCTTCAGACCCTTTCTGAATTTCTGATCGACCAGGACGCCGACGGCGCCGCCGCGCTCGAGTTTTCGCGCCAGGGTGAAGGAGGAACCCGCATGGGACGGCACCAGCGTGCCCATTCTCTTCTTGCGGAACTCGTAGACTTTCTCGGCGATATAGGGATTGTTCGGAGGGCGGAAGAGCACCGTGACATCAAGGCCGAAGGCGGCCCCTGCCACCGGCAGCATCTCGAAATTGCCGCTATGCGCCGTGAAGACGATGAATGGACGGGGATTGTCGCGAAGCGCGAGGAAGAGCGGAATGCCAGACACCTCGACGCGGCCCGGCTGCGGCCGTGCGGGATCGAAGTCGAAAAGCGTATCGAGGAAGACATATTCCGCCGCCAGCCGGCCCATGCTGCCCCAGCTCTCCAGCGCGATCGCCTGGATCTCCTCCTCGGATTTTTCCGGGAAGGCATTGCGCAGGTTGACGAGCGTCAACCGATGGCGGCGCGTCTTCGGGCCGACCCAGCGGGCAAAGCGATCGGCAAAGCCGATCGCGGCATCTGCGGGAAACAGCTTGAGGATTGAAAGCGGCAGAAAGGCCAGCTGGGCGATCAGCCATTGCCGCGCCCTGATGCCGGCAAGCACGGCTTTGGTCGCAAGCATCTTCACGAGGCCTATTCCACCCTCAGGATGATCTTGCCGAACACCTGCCGCGACTCCATCCGTTCGAGCGCCGTCGCCAGACCGTCGAAGCCGATCTCTGTGTCGATGACGGGATGAACGAGGCCGCGCGCCATCTTCTGCATCGCGTCCGCAATGTTCTGCATGCGACAGCCGAAGGAGCCGATCAGGCGCAGCTGCTGCTGGAAAAGCATCATCAGGTTGATGCTCGCGGAGACACCCGAGGTGGAGCCGCATGTCACCAGACGGCCACCACGCTTGAGGCAGAGCATGGATCCCGCCCAGGTCTCGGCACCGACATGCTCGAAGACGACGTCGACGCCCTTCTTCCTGGTCAGCTTGCGCACCGCGCCCTCGAAGCGATCGGTCCGGTAGTTGATGACATGGTCGGCGCCGAGCGCTCGCGCCTTCTCGATCTTGTCGTCCGAACCGACCGTGGTGATCACGGTGCAGCCGAGCCTGCGGGCGAGCTGGATCGCCGCCGTGCCGATGCCGGAGCCGCCGGCATGGACGAGGATGATCTCACCGGCTTCGAGCCGGGCGTTGTCGAAAAGCATGTGCTCGACGGTACCGAACGTCACCGGCGCGAGCGCCGCACCGACGGCATCGACGCCGGGAGGCGCCGGAACGAGCAGGCGCGCCGGAAGGTTCACTTTCTCCTGTGCGAAACCGTCGAGATGAAATCCGTGCACGCCGCCGACATGTTCGCAGAGATTGTCGCGGCCCTCTCGGCATGGGCGGCAGAGGCCACAGGTCCGAGCGCCATAGATCGAGACGAGCTGGCCCGGCAGCACATGGGCAACGCCCGGCCCGATGGTTTCCACGACGCCGGCTGCCTCCGCGCCGATCACCAGCGGCATCTTGCGCTTGGCGAAGGCCATGCCGCGCCATCCCCAGACGTCGATATGGTTGAGCGCGACTGCCTTGACGCGCAGCGTCACCTCGCCCGGGCCGGGCGCCTCGGGTTCCGGGAGGTCGACGACCTCGAGCTTGCGATCCTCAACGAGTTGCAGCGCGCGCATGGCAATGTTCCTGGCAGCTTTGCCGGCATTCTTGCCGGTCGGCACCGTTTAGGCGGGTTCCGCCGTCATGACAAGGCTGGCGTTCTGCCCGCCGAAACCGAAGGAGTTAGACAGCACCGCCGTCACCCGGGCGTCACGTTTCACATTCGGGACGACGTCGAGCACGATCGCCGGGTCGGGGTTGACATAGTTGATGGTGGGCGGAAGCGTGCCGCTTGCCATGGTCTTCAGCGAGAACACCGCCTCGACGGCGCCGGCCGCCGTCAGCGTATGGCCGATCATCGACTTGTTCGAGGAAACGGGGATATTCGCCAGCCCCTCGCCGAAGACGGTCGACATGGAGAGATATTCCATCTTGTCGTTCTCGGGCGTCGAGGTCCCGTGCGCATTGATATAACCGATCTCGCCCTCCGAAATACCGGCATCGGCGAGCGCGGCGCGGATCGTCGCAATCGCCGGCCCGCCGTCCGGGGAGGAGCGGGTACGGTGAAACAGATCAGCCTTTTCGCCGCAGCCCTTGAGGATCCCGTAGATCCGGGCGCCACGGCTCACCGCCGCCTCTAACGATTCCAGCACCAGCGTCGCCGCTCCCTCGGCGATGACGAATCCGTCCCGGTCCTTCGTGAAGGGTTTGGAGGCTTTTTCCGGCGGGTCGTTCTGGGTCGAGAGGGCTGAAAGCAGCGCGAAGCGGATCAGCGCCTCGGCGCTGACGGATCCATCGGTCGCGACCGTCAGGGCCCGGTCGGTGCGCCCCTGCCGGATCGCCTCGACGCCGAGCTGGATCGCGGTCGCGCCGGAGGCGCAGGCGGTCGAGAGCGTGACGGGCAGACCGCGGGTGCCGAAGCGGTCGGCGAGACGCTCGGAGATCGCGCCGAACAGCGACGCCTCGTGGAAGGCCGGATCGGGACGCACGCGCATCGCGGCGAGGAAACGGTTGTAGGCGTCGTTCGCCGCCTGCGGCGGGCCCGACCGGTCGGCCAGCGCGAAGCGCGCGCTCCATTCCGGCTCGATCGGCGGAGCCGCGAGGAAAAGCGGACCGTTGAAGGCGCCGGAGAGGCCGGCTTGCGCGAGGGCCTCCACGGTCGTCTCCCGCGCCATGGCGAAGGAGCGCTCGACCGGATTTGCCACCGGCAGGTCGATGAAATCGACGGTGCCGCTGATCCGCGTGGAAAGCCCGTCTGTGGGGAAGCGGGTGATAGCATGGATGCCGGACGTGCCGGCCGTCAGCGCCGCCCAGTTGTCGTCGAGCCCCTGCCCGAGCGAGGTGATGACGCCCATGCCGGTAACGGCGACCAGCGGGCGGCCGAGGTGATCGACATAGGCTTGCGCGGCGGTGATGTTCATCTGCCGGTCTCCTTACGCTTCCCGGGTCAGCACGGCGACGCCCTCGCCGCGCGCATGGCCGACCGTCGTCACCACCGCTGTCTCGGCCGGAGCGCCAGCCGGTCGGTCCGCATCTCCGTCGAAGGCAGGGACGACGGCTTTTTCGCCCAGCGCCAGCGCGGCGAGCGCGAGGCCGAGCGGAAACTGCGCCTCGATGCCATGCCCGAACAGGTCGCCATAGGCCCGCAGGGGAGCGGCAGGCAGGACGCGGCCGAGCACGTCCAGTTCCCGCCGGGTCGGCTCCAGCAATCCCGACGCGCCGGAGAACACGATGGCCGACATTGGCTCGATCGCTATCGCGGGCGCGAGAAGGCGCGTCAGCCGCTCCTCGAAAGCCGCGCCATCCCTTCCGCCACGATCGCCTTCGATCGCGGCGATCGTCGCATAGATCCGCGCGCCGCGCGCCTCGGCATGGGCGCGCGATTCGAGAACGAGAAAGGCGCCGACGGAGCCCAGCACCATGCCGCCGCCGTCCGCCTCCGTGCGTCCACGCAAGGGATGCCAGGCGCCCGCCGTGCAGCCGCCGATCGCCTCGATCAGCAGCAGAAGATCGATGCGCTCGGCATTCAGGGCGCCACCGACCAGACAATGGGTCGACTGGCCGGCGGCGATCCGCGCATGGGCCGTCTCCACCGCCGAGATGCCGGCGGCCTCCTCGCCCATGAAGGTGCGCGACGAGCCCGTCACCTTGTGAACGATCGAGATGTTGCCGGCGAGAAGGTTGGAAAGCTGCGCGAGGAACAGCGTCGGGCGCAGCTCCGTCGTCAGCTTCTCGTTGAGCAGGTGCTCGCGGTCGTTGCGTTTCAGCGCCTCGTCGACGATCAGCGAATCGACGGCGATGTCGCGTTCCCCGCCACCGGCGGCGACGATCATGTCCATGCTGCCGCAGGCATCGAGATCCGTTTTCAATCCGGCATCGTCGAGGGCAAGGCCGGCGGCGAAGACGCCGAGGCGCTGCCAGTTCTCCATCTGCCGCTGGTCGCCGCGCTTGGGGATCTGCGCCGACCAGTCGATCGGCGGCAGCGGATGGACCGGATAGGGCGCGAAGCGCTCGGTATCGATCCGGATCTCCGGCGCGCGTTCCGCCTTGAGGAGCGCCGCATGAGCCTCGGCGCCGACGCCCTGGCTGGTGACGATACCGACGCCGGTGATGACGACATCCCGTGCCGAGCCTGTCATGGTCGCTCCTCCCCTTCCGTCCGGCGGGCCATCGCCTCGATGAGGCCGACCTCTTCGGCGCGCCGGCGCACGACCGGGCCGAGCGGCACCTGGTCGAACGGAATGGTCTTCAGTTTCAGTTGCCCGTCGCAGATCTTCCTGCCGGCGGAGGTGATCCGTGCCTTGGCCACGGCATAGCCGGAGCCCTGATGCTCAAGCCGGGCCTCGATATCGAGAACGAAACCGGGCTCGACCATGCCGCGAATCTTTGCGCCGTCGACCGACATCAGCAGCGGCATGGCCGAAAATCCGTTCGCGGCCAGGAGCAGGAAGCCCGAGGCCTGCGCCATCGTCTCGATCAGGAGGACGCCGGGCACGAGCGGGTAGCCGGGGAAATGCCCCTCGAAGACGGGACTTTCACCGGGAACCACGGAGCGGGCGAGAAGCGTTTCCGCGTCGAGGTCGACACGCTCCACCCGATCGATCATCTGGAAATATTCAAGAAGCATGCGGGGTTCACGCCTGTCTCTGAATGTCGCCCCATGAAACGACCGGCCCTGCAACCTGATGGCGCCCGGCTGGTCACACAAGGTGGCGGATATATCGGCGAGACGACTCAGCCCTTGGCGGCCCGCAACGCGTCGATCTTGGCGCAGAGATTTTTCAGGACGAAATACTCCTCCGTCGAAACCTTACCCTCGTTGACGTCCTGGGTCCACTGCTCCAGCGGGATCTTGATGCCGAATTCCTTGTCGATCGCAAAGACGATGTCGAGGAAATCGAGGCTGTCGATGCCGAGATCGTCGATCGTGTGGCTTTCGGGCGTGATCGTCTCGCGATCGATCTCGCTCGTCTCCGCGATGATGTCGGCAACCTTGTCGAATGTAGCAGTCACGCGCCTACCTCATAAATAGCTGGCTTTTGGCGAAGCTATAGGTAAACGCGCCGCAAAAGCCAATGGCCTCGGCGCTCGGTATCAACGGGTCACGACGATTTTCGTATTGCCGAGGCCGTGGCGCCGCGTCAGCGAGAAGAACTGGGCCGCATTGTCCGGATGAAGCCGGACGCAGCCATGCGATGCCGGCCGCCCCAGCCGCTTCAGGTCATAGGTCGCATGCACGGCATAGCCGCCGTTGTAGAACACGGCATAGGGCATCGGCGCATCGTCGTATTTGCGCGAGCGATGGTTGCGCGACAGCCATTTCGCCTTCCAGCTTCCCTGCGGCGTGACGAAACCCTTGCGGGCCGTCGAGACCTTCCAGCGATAGGTGACGACACCGTTCTGCGAGACCGTCATGGTCTGGGACGACAGGCTGACCTGGGCGATGAGGCTGGCGGCCAATGTCGTCGAGGCAAAGGCATGGGAGAAAAGCACGGCGAGACAGGCCGCGACGAGAATGCGCATGAATCCCCTCCGGATCGCGTCAATAAAATCGTGATGTATTCGTTGGCGACGGAACGGATGATACCGGAATTTTATTCGCGGAGTCGCGGCATGACGATTTAACCTTAATCCACATATCGATTTTCAAGAAATGAGGACTGCCGGCAACAGCAACGCCAGGACCAGCAGCGTGCAGGCCCGGTAGAAAAGACGAATGCCGGCCTCGATGTCGGCCGCGCCGGCATCGCCACGCCCCTCCGGGTTCTGCATCGGCTCCTCGACGCGGACGCCGCCGTAGACGCGCGGGCCGGCAAGCTGGATGCCGAGCGTGCCCGCCATCGCCGTCTCCGGCCAGCCCGCGTTCGGCGAGCGATGCAGGCCGTGATCGCGGAGGCAGACGGCGAGCGCGCGGCGCGCCGTCTCCATGCCGTGGAGCGACCCGGCCGCGCCGATCAGAAGGAGCGCGGAGAGCCGCGCGGGCAGCAAGTTGGCCAGATCATCCAGCCGGGCGGACGCCCAGCCGAACTGCCGGTACCGCTCGCTGCGATGGCCGATCATCGAATCGGCGGTGTTCAGCATCTTGTAGGCGAGAATGCCCGGCAGGCCGAGAACGAGATACCAGAAGGCCGGTGCCACGACGCCGTCGGAAAAATTCTCCGACAGGCTTTCGATCGCCGCACGCGACACGCCGGCCTGGTCGAGCGTGGCCGGATCGCGGCCGACGATCCTCGACACGGCCCGCCTGCCGCCGGCAAGCCCCTCGGACCGCAGCGCCGAGGCGACCGCGCCGACGTGGTCGGCAAGGCTTTTCTGCGCCAAGAAGACGGCGACGACGGCGATTTCCGCCAACCGTCCCGCATCGCCGAAGAAACGGAGCACACCTGCGGCGATCCACCCGGCAAGGAGGCTCGCGCCGAGCAGCACCGCGATTGTCAGGACGCCGCCGAGACGGCGCAGCCTGTCTCCAAAGATCGGCCGGTTGAACACGCGCTCGAAGCCGGAGATCGCGCGGCCGAAAATGGCGACCGGATGGGAGAATCGTTTCCAGAGCCAATCGGGATCGCCGACAAGGCGATCCAGCACCAGCGCAGCCGCAAGCATGCCGAAGGCGGCACTCATCGAAACCGCCTCCCGTCATACCGCAGGAGCGTAAGCGACAGGCGGCGCACACCGCTCCCTTCGCGCACCTTCACCTCCGGCCTCATGCCGCCCTGTCGATCAGATGCAGGAAAGAGCCGGCCACGCGGCCGCGCCTCAGACCGGCGGTGCCGAGATCGGATCCGGCGGCGTCATGGACACGAAAGAGCGGATCAGCGGCACCTTCCGACACGATCGTCGCGTAGTGGAACTCATGCGCCATCACCGTCCCCTGAACGAAAAAGTCCTTGCCGGCTGCCGCACGGCGGTAACCGAGATGCCGGCGGCGCTCGGCAAAACTCGTCACCAGAGGCAGGAGGCCCGTCATGGGGTAGCGGACGCCGTCGGCCGCGACAAGACCCTCGCCCAGCACCATGTAGCCGCCGCATTCGCCGAAGACGACCGCCGAGCGGGCCGCAGCCCCCCTGAGCCCGGTCTTGAAGCGATGCGCCTCGGCGAGGCGGGCCGCATGGAGCTCCGGATAACCGCCCGGCAGGTAGACGGCATCGGCATCCGTCGCCGGCGCTTCGTCGGCAAGCGGCGAAAACGGCAGGATCTCGGCCCCGGCCTTTCGCCAGCCGTCGAGCAGATGCGCATAGGCGAAGGCGAAAGCGCGATCCCGCGCCACGGCGATGCGGCTGCCGGGCGGATCGAGTGCGGTGACCTCCGCCGTTGCGCCGCCGATCCGCGCGCCGCGCGCGATCGCCACGATCGATTCCATGTCGCATGTCTCGGCGACGCAACGCGCGGCGTGGGCGATGAAGGTTTCCAGCGCCGGATGCTCCTCCGCCAGGACGAGGCCGAGATGACGTTCTGGAAGCACGAGCGCCGGGTCGCGCCGCAGCGCGCCGAGCACAGGCATGGCGATGGCGGCAAGCGCCTGGCGCAGCATCGCCTCGTGGCGGTCGCTGCCGACCTTGTTGAGGATGACGCCGGCCACGGGCACGTCGGGACGAAATGCGGCGTAGCCGGACACCAGCGCCGCCACTGACTGCGCCATCCGGCCGCAATCGACCACGAGCACGACGGGAAGGCCGATGAGGGCCGCGAGATCCGCCGGCGTGCCGCTGCCGTCCATTGCCCCGTCGAAAAGTCCCATCATGGCTTCGACGATCAGCGTCGCGCCGCCCGCCGTCGCGCGTGCGGCCTGACCCCGTATCCATTCGGGACGCATCGCCCAGGGATCGTAGTTGAGGCAGGCGACGCCGCTCGCCGCGGCATGGAAGGCCGGGTCGATATAGTCGGGACCTGCCTTTCCCGGCGCAACCGCGATGCCGCGATCGCGGAGCGCGCGCATGAGGCCGAGCGTCAGCGTCGTCTTGCCCGAGCCCGACGACGGGGCGGCGATCAGCAATCCGCTCATGCCCGGTCCTTCAGCGCGGCGGCAGGGGCGGCAAGCACCCGCCCGTTCATGGCGCCCAGCCAGTCGAGCGATTCGCGCAGACGCACGACCTCTCCGAGAACGACGATCGCGGGCGCCTCGATGCGGGCGGACGCGGCATCGGCCGCCGCATGGCCGAGCGTCGTCTCGAGGACCGTCTGCTGCGGGGTGGAGGCGGCGCAGACGAACGCGAGCGGCTCGTCCGCGCGGCGTCCGGCGGCGATCAGCCGGCGGGTGATCTCGCCGATGTGTTTTAGCGCCATGTACATGACGACGACCGGCGAACCGCGTGCGACCCCTTCCCAGTCGATCACGTCCGGCACGAGGCCGGAGGCGTTGTGGCCGGTCAGGAAGGTGACGACATGGGTGACGTCGCGATGCGTCACCGGAATGCCGGCATAGGAAAGACCGCCGATCCCGGCCGTGACTCCGGGCACGATCCGGAACGGGATGCCATGCTCGACGAGGGTCAGCGCCTCCTCCCCGCCGCGTCCGAAGACGAAGGGATCACCGCCCTTCAGCCGAAGAACGCGCTGACCGGCGCGGGCGAGCGCCACCAGGCGAAGCGAAATGTCGCGCTGCTTCGGCGACGGCTTGCCGCCGCGCTTTCCCGCGAATTCAAGGACGGCGCCGGCCCGGGCGTAACGAAGGCAGCCGGCGTCCACGAGCGCGTCGTGGACGATGACATCCGCCTGCCGCAGCGCATGGGCGGCATGAAGGGTCAAAAGCCCCGGATCGCCCGGCCCGGCCCCCACCAGCCAGACGGAGCCGGGCTGCAGGACGGGAAGATCGGCAAACGGATCACATGTCATCGGCCCGCCCTTCCCCGTCGCGTTGAATCTCCGTGTGAAGTTGCGGACTCCGATTGCCAAGACATGCCGGCAAGCGCCTGGGGGGATTCATGAATCATTTTCTCAGAAAGTTGAATCAAAACATGAAGAAAGGCCGCCATCACGCGAAAGCCCCGTTATGGGGCGCGGCCACCACAGCGATCGCCGCCGTTGCCCGCGCCGAGCGGAGCTTCGGCACGGCAAGCCATCCATCCGGGCCCGCCGCCGCGAGCGCCGCCGCCTCGGCGACGCCATGACAGCCAGTATGGGCGAAAACGATGTCGGAAGGGTTGAGAAGGCGGGGCGTCAGGGCCTCGAGCGTCGCCGCGTCGAAGGTGCGGAGCGCGACGGCAAAATGGCGGGCGGCGTCGATGACGGCCGGCTCGTTCGCCCGCCGGTCCAGGGATGCGATGCAGCCGATCCGGGCGCCCAGCACACCGGCGCGGGCAAGCGCCGCCTCCGCAAGCGCGATGATCTCGGCAGCCGGCGTATTCCGTTCGCAGCCGAGACCCAGGAAAACGCAAGGCCCGGATTCCGGCATGTCGCCGCGATGATGGCTTTGCCCGGCTTCCTCTCGCGTCATGGTCCGCCTCCCGATCGGATCGCCGCGACAGTGCCGGGGACACGCCGGCCTGACGGGATGCCGGCGCGGCGGGCACGACAGCTGCGGATCACGCCCCCGTTCGGGTCGGCCTTTCCGCACGCTCTTCCGGCCCGCGCATCACGGGCACTGTCACCTTCCATTGTCTAGTGAAGGCCGGCGGAGCGGTCAAACCGATTTGCGCCATCTCCTTTGACGAACGCGCCGTCGCTCAACCGGTCGCGCATCGCGGTCGGGCCGACGGAGGCGTCAGGTCGGCAAGAGCCTCGTCCGCGGGAACGGGCTTTCCGTAGAGATATCCCTGGCCGCAGCGGCAGCCGAGCAGTTTCAGCACCTGTTCCTGCTCGACGGTTTCGATCCCCTCGGCAATCGTCTCGAGGCCGAGATCGGTGCCCATGGACAGCATGGCGCGGGTGATCGCGGCATCCTGCGGGTTGCTGATCAGGTCGCGGACGAAGCGCCGGTCGATCTTCAATGTCGTCAGGGGAAAACGCTGCAGGGAACTCAGCGAGGCGTAGCCGGTGCCGAAATCGTCAAAGGCAATGCGCACGCCGATCTCGCGCAACTCCCGGATCGCCGCCAGCGACAGATCGTCCTTGTGCAGCGCGATCGTCTCGGTGACCTCAAGTTCGAGCTGCTCCGGCTTCAGGTCGTGGCGCGACAGTGTGTCCGTCACGTGCTGCGCGAGGTTGCCGGAACGGAACTGCGCGGCAAACAGATTGACACCGACGCGGATGTCGCCTCGCCCGGCGTCGCGCCACCTTGCCATCTGACGGCAGGCTTCGTCGAGCACCCACCAGCCGATCGGCAGGGCCAGGGAACTCTCTTCCAATGCCGGAAGAAACGTGGCGGGCAGCAGCAGGCCGCGTTCCGGATGCTGCCACCGGATCAGCGCCTCCATGCCGATCACGCGCCCCTCGGTGAGCGAAACCTGCGGCTGGTAGAAGAGCCGCAGATCATTGTGCTGGAGGGCCCTGAGGAGCTCGTCCTGCGTCGCGCGCCTCAGGGCGGTCGCGTTGCGCATCTCCGGCTCGAAGAGAAACGCCGACCGGCCGCCAGCCTGCTTCGCCCTGTAGAGGGCGAGATCGGCGCTGGCGATCAGTTCCTCACCATCGCTGCCGTGAAACGGCGCGACCGCGCATCCGACGCTCGCCGTCACGTGAAAAACATTGCCGCCGAACTCGAAGGGCTCGTCAAAGGCCCGCAGCACCCGCCCCGCCACCGCGCGTACCGTCGCCGGATCGCCCACTCCGGAAAGAAGGATGGCGAACTCGTCCCCGGTGAAACGACCGATCATGACGCCGCCGTCGAAGATCGTCGGCAGGCGCACCGCCACGGCCTGAAGCAGCGAATCGCCGACGTCATGGCCGAAGCTGCCATTGACCTCGTTGAAATGATCGATATCGACAAGTAGGACCGCGGCGTTCGACGCCTGCGCGACCGCATCGACGACGAGATCCTCGAAATGCAGACGGTTGATGAGACCCGTCAGGGGATCATGATGGGCAAGTCTCAGCAGACGGGCATCGCGCTCGCGCCGCTCGGTGATATCGCGGATCATCGCCCCGATGCCGATCCCGTGCTCGTCGGTCCAGGTGGACAGCGACAGTTCGATCGGGAACTCCGTCCCGTCGCGCCGCAACGCCACGAGTTCGACGGTCTTGCCACTCAGCTTGGAGGGCACGCCGCCGGCCACGCGCGCGACCCCGTCGCGGTGGGCGCCGCGCAGGCGCTCGGGAATGATGATATCGAGCGGCCGACCGATCATGTCCTCGCGACCGTAGCCGAAAAGCTGGGTCGCGGCGCGGTTGACGAAGGTGATGCGACCTTCCGCATTGATCGCCAGAAGCGAAACGGCATTCGCGTCGGCAAATCCCATCACCGTCCGCCGCACCATCTCGGCGCGGCGCCTCTCGATCTCGTCCATGACGAGGGCCGCCATTTCCTGCAGCCTGTCACGATCCCCCCGATCGAAGCTCGCGCGCGGCTGGGTGTCGAGAATGCAGAGCGCACCCAGCCTCTGGCCGCCGGGGGCGATCAGCGGCGCACCGGCATAGAAGCGGACGAACGGAGCCTGTGTGACAAACGGGTTTTCGGAAAAGCGCGGATCTTGTGATGCGTCCGCCACCACCATCACCTCGTCGCTGCGGATGGTGTGGTCGCAGAAGGAGATCGACCGGGCGGTTTCCTCCAGCTCGAGACCGACGCGGGACTTGAGCCACTGTCGCTCGCGCCCGACAAGGGAGATGAAAACGATGGGCGCCTGGAAGAGCGAGCGCGCTAGGCGGGCGATGCGATCGAAGCGCGGTTCGGGCGCGGTACCGGCGATCTCGAACCCATCGAGCGCGCGCAACCGGCCTTCCTCGACACTGTCGAGAGCGCAAGCGGTTTGCTCCTGCTCGAGCATCCTCAATCCTCGCAACCCTGTCCGATGCCGGCAAGCGGCATGTTCCACTCCCGCGCGCGTCCTCGCGGACACAGCACACGCCGGGAAAGCCTAGGGGCGAGATGTTATCGAGTGATAAAGGTCCACACCACTGATTCACCGTGACGACCTTAACGCAACTTCAACGATTTGCCTGCAGCGGGCATACCAACCGATGTCACCGTGCCGACGAGCGCGAAAGGATCGCCTCGGTTACAAACGGGATTTGCACTTTTCGCGTCCCTCGTGCATGGATCGGAAGCCGCCGTCGCGCTTCCCGAAATCAGGATTGTCCTCTTGGCCGATCTCACCGTGCAGGTCATCGCCTTTCTCGTCGTCGCGGCGTTCGTCGCCGGGTTCATCGATTCGATCGCGGGCGGCGGCGGCATGATCGCGCTTCCGGCACTGCTCATCGCCGGAGTTCCGCCGCTCGAGACGCTGGGCACGGCGAAGCTGCAATCCCTCTTCGGCTCGGGCTCGGCGAGCCTTGCCTATGCGCGCCGTGGCCATGTGCATCTGCGCACGCAGTTGCCGCTGGCGGTGATCTCCGCAGCCGGCGCAGCGGTCGGCGCCCTGGCGGCAACCGTGATGCCGGCTTACCTGCTTCGGCTGATCCTTCCTTTCCTGCTGATCGCCATCGCGCTTTTCTTTGCCGTCAAACCCGACATTGACGACAGCGAGCGCGCGCGAAAAATCGGTGCTTTCGCTTTCGCCGCCACGCTCGTGCCGGCAATCGGCTTCTATGACGGCATCTTCGGCCCGGGCACAGGCTCCTTTTTCATGCTGGCCCTCGTCACGCTGGCGGGTTTCGGCGTGCTCAAGGCAACCGCCCACACCAAGGTGCTCAATTTCGGCTCGAACCTCGGCAGTTTCGTCGTCTTCGCCGTCTCAGGCGCCGTCCTCTGGAAACTGGGGCTGATGATGGGCGCGGGCCAGTTCCTCGGCGCGCAACTCGGCTCGCGGCTTGCGATCCGCAGCGGCGCGCGCATCATCAAGCCGATGCTGATCCTGTCCTGCGTCGCGCTCACCACGCGCCTTCTTGCCGACCCCACCCATCCGATCCGGGTCTGGGCCGGCTTCTAGTCCGGTTAAAGACCCGGAATCGATCTCTCTGGAAGAACCCGCAAGCAATTGATGGAAAACGCTTTTCACGAAGAACGAATGAAGCCGCCTGTCGCATGTCCAAAAAAAGAAAGTGCGAGCGCCTGTCCGGCGAACACTGGCTCACCGGCCAAGCTCTATTTCTCTGTTTTAACAGATTGTCCGGATGTCAAATCCGATCCGGATTTGACTGGAAATGCTTTACTCTTTTACTTTGCCGCAGTGTCCGATGCCGAAGCGATCCCGCTTCGGCTGGAAATCCTCTAGAATTCCACGCCGATCTGCGCCTTCACGCCGGAGCGGAACGGATGCTTGACGAGTTCCATTTCGGTGACGAGGTCGGCGGCCTCGATCAGGGCTTCCCTGGCATTGCGCCCGGTCAGAACGACATGGGTCATGGCCGGCTTTTCTTCCGCGAGGAAACGAAGGACCTCGTCCAGATCGATATAGTCGTAGCGCAGTGCGATGTTGATCTCGTCGAGCAGAACCATGGCATTGCCTTCGTCGCGAATCAGTTCCTTCGCCTTTTCCCAGGCCTTTTCCGCCATGGCGACGTCACGGGCCCGGTCCTGCGTTTCCCAGGTGAAGCCCTCGCCGAGCGTGTGGAACGCGCAGAGGTGCGGGAAATGCGTCTCGATCAGCGTCCGCTCCCCTGTCTCCCACGCGCCCTTGATGAACTGGACGACGGCGCAGCGCCGTCCGTGGGCGATATGGCGGAAGATCATGCCGAAGCCGGCGGTGGACTTGCCCTTGCCCTTACCGGTATGGACGATGACCAGACCTTTCTCGCCGGTCTTGCTCGCCATGATCTTGTCGCGCGCCGTCTTCTTTTTCGCCATCTTCATGGCATGGCGCGCGTCGTCGCCGACGGTCCCGTCGATGGATGCGCCGGTGTCGTGGTCGTCGTTCATGCGGTGTCCCCCTGTGCCGTCCGCAGGCCGCGCGGCGAATGCGCCGCGCGGGCGGAGTGGATTTCGAGCTCGAACCGGGCGGAATTCGACCGCGGCGTCCAGAGCCCGCGCGCGATGGCGTCGAGCAGTGTGTCGGCCATGTCGGAAAGGGCTGCCGGGTTGACCTCCTGCAGGAAGCGCCGAACCGCCTCGTCGTTGACATAGGCCGCATAGACGGCGTCGAAATGGTGGTCGCCAACGGCCCCGGTGACGGCGGCGAAGGCGTAGAGATAATCGACCGTCGCCGCGATCTCGATCGCGCCCTTGTAGCCGTGGCGCATCACGCCCGCGATCCACTTCGGATTGACCGCCCGGCCGCGCACGACGCGTCCGATCTCCTCCTCCAGCGTGCGGATCACCGGCCGCTCGGGCCGCGAATGGTCGTTGTGATAGATCGACGGCCGGGCGCCGGCCAGCATCTCCACCGCGGCCCCCATGCCGCCCTCGAATTCGACATAGCCGTCGCTGTCGAGCAGGTCGTGTTCGCGATTGTCCTGATTGTGGACGACGGCGTCGAGACCGGCGAGCCGTTCCTCCAGAAGATGGCGCGCACCGCGGCCTTCCTCGCCGGCGCCATAGGCATGGCCGCCGAAGGCGAGATAGGCGCCGGCGATCTCCGAGCGGTCGTTCCAGCCGCCCCCGGCGACCAGCGCATCAAGGCCTGCGCCATAGGCACCCGGCGCCGAACCGAAGACGCGGTAGGAGGCCTGACGCTGCGCCTCGGCGGCATCGACGCCTGCCGCCTGCAACCGCCGCCGCGCATCCCGCATCGCCGATGCAACCCGGTTGTCATCGTCGTCCTCGTCCAGCATGCCGACGGCGCCGACCGCGCGGTCGAAGAGCGCGATCTGGTCGGGAAAGGCATCGCGGAAAAAGCCGGAGACCCTCAGCGTCACGTCGATGCGGGGGCGCCCCAGAACGGCGAGCGGCAGGATCTCATAGCCGGTGACGCGGTGCGACACCGGATCCCAGACCGGCTTCGTGCCGATCAGCGCCATCGCCTGGGCGATGTCGTCGCCGCCGCTGCGCATGTTCGACGTGCCCCAGGCCGTCAGGCCGAAGGCGCGCGGCCAGTCGCCGTGGTCCTGAAGATAGCGGCGGATCAGGAGCTCGGCCGACTTGCGGCCGAGGTCGTAGGCGGCCGGCGTCGGCACGGCACGGCTGTCGACCGAATAGAAATTGCGGCCGGTCGGCAACACATCCGGTCGGCCGCGCGTCGGCGCGCCCGAAGGGCCGGGCGGGACGAAACGGCCGTCGAGGCCGGCAAGCAGCATCGCCCTCTCCGACGGGCCGCAGGCGAGGATCGACGGTTTCAGGACCGTCTCCACCTGATCGAGCACTGCCTTGGTCCGGTGCCATTCCGGCGGGCAGGCCTGTTCGCCGGAAACGAGGGCCGTCGCCATGCGCTCGATGCGGTCGACGGTGTCACCGGCCGTGCGCCAGCGCTCGTCGGACATCGCAGCAAGCATGTGCGGCCGGGGCGCCTCCCACGGTGCCGCCATGGCGCAATCAAGCGGATCGAAGGCGGCGGCGCCGCTTGCCAGCCCCGCATCGGCGGCGATCGCGCGATGGAGGCTCTCCTTGTCCTCGCCGCGCGGCGCACGGGCGAGCGCCACGGTCAGATCCGTCAGCAATCTGCCCTCCGGCGATACGCCGAAGACATGCAGTCCGTCGCGGATCTGCATCTCCTTGAGGTCGCAGAGATAGGCGTCGAGCTTTTCCAGCGCACGGTCTTCGGCGTCCGTGCCGGCGATCCCCGCGTCCCGGTCGAGGCCGCTGTCGCGCACGAGATCGAGGATCTGCCGGCCGAGCAACTTCAGCCGGCGCGGATCGACGCCGGCGGCATCGTAATACTCGTCCACGAGCGATTCGAGATCGGCGAGCAGCCCGTGATTGCCGGCCCGCGTCAGCGGCGGCGTCAGGTGGTCGATGATGACGGCGCCGCTGCGGCGCTTGGCCTGCGTCCCCTCGCCCGGATCGTTGACGATGAAGGGGTAGAGATGCGGCATCGGGCCCAGCACCGCCTCCGGATAGCAGGCGGCCGAAAGCGCCAGCGCCTTGCCGGGCAGCCATTCGAGCGTTCCGTGCTTGCCCATATGGACGATCGCATCCATTCCGAAGACCGACCGCAGGAAGAGATAGAAGGCGAAATAACAGTGCGGCGGCACAAGGTCGCCCGCATGGTAGGTCTCCTTGATGTCGACGTCGCGGCCGCGCGGCGGCTGGATCCCGACGATGACATTGCCGAGCGAAAGCAGCGAGAGGCGGAAATGACCGTCGCGGACGGCGGGGTCGGCGTCCGGCTCACCCCATCTGTCAACGACCTCACGCTGAATCTGATCGGGAAGCGAACGGAAGAAGTCGTTGTATCGACGGAGGGAAAGCGCCTCGCCGATGTCCCGGCTTTCAACGAGACGCGCGATCAGGCCCGCGCCGTCAGCGGGCAGGTCGTTAACGGCATATCCCGCCTCGGCCAGCGCGCGCAGCACCTCGACCGTGCCGGCGGGCGTGTCGAGCCCGACCCCGTTGCCGATCCGGCCGTCATTGCCCGGATAATTGGCGAGGACGATCGCGACCCGTCGCCGCGCCGGCGACGTGCGCCTGAGCCGCACCCAGCTGGCTGCAAGACGCGCGCAAAAGGCGATGCGGTCGGCAAGCGGCTCATGGCCGACGATGTTCGCCTCCACCGTCTCGTCGTAAACGGCCGCGGACTTGAACGAGACGGCGCGCGCGAGGATGCGGCCATCCACCTCCGGAAGCGCGACGTTCATCGCCAGATCGCGCGCCATCAGCCCTTGCGACGACGCCTCCCAGACGGGACGCGACGACCCGGAAAACACCACCTGCAGAACCGGCGCGTCATTTGTCTCCAGCACCGTCGGCTGGCGTGCGGCGCCGGGCGCCGACACGGCAAAGCCGGTGGCGTTCAGGGTGAGGTCCGGCCGGACCTCGGAGAAGATCGTTTGCAGCGTCGCGACCGACACGGCATCCTTCAGACTGGTGACGAAGACGGGCAGCGCGCGCAGGCCCTCCCTCGCCAGCGCGGAGACGAGCGCCTCGACCGGACGCGTCTCGCCGCTCTGCACGAGGGCACGGTAGAAGCAGACGGCGACGGTCGGCGAGCTGCCCTCATCGGCAGCGGCGAGCGCCTTCCAGCGTTCCACGCCGACGACACCGCTGCCCGGCCACCAGATGCCCGCCTTGAGCAGGGCGCGGGCGGCAACCGGCATCTTCCCCTTGCCGATCAGTGCCTGGCAATAGCGCAGGAACAGGCCGGCATTGTCGACGCCGCCTTCGGTAAAATAGTCCCAGAGCCGGCGCCGATGCGCCGCGGACACGGTGGAATAGGGGTCGAGCCCGGGATCCGGCTTGTCGCAGCCCGGCAGCACGGCAATGTCGAAGCGGTGGGTGACGGCGGCGGCGTAAAGCGCCTCCAGCAGATACTGGAAGTAGCTGGCGCCGCCGAGCGGACGGACGACGACGAGGCGCGCATGACGAACGGTGCGCTCGACATAGGTGTCGACGGACATCGGATGCTTGAGCGCCAGCAGGTTCGCGAGCCGCAGTGTCGGCGCATCCTCGAGGCCACGGCGGGCCGCGGCGACCGAGGAGAGCTCGGTGTCGGCCGCCGAAAGAAACAGGACGTCGCCCGGCGACTGGCCGAGATCGATCGCCTCATCGCCGTCGGCGATCGATCCCCTCTGCGCTAGAAGGAGGTGCATCGCGGCTTTCCCTCGCGGCGAAGCGGACGGGCCGTTCCCCGGACACGCGCCATGATGTTCAAGCCACCGCCGCGATCGCGCCGCGTATGGCAGCCTCATCGAGATCGTGCAGACCGATGACGACGAGCCGCGTGCCGCGCGCCTCGCCGGGCGCCCAGGGACGGTCGAAATAGGTGTCGACGCGCGCCCCGACCGCCTGCACGAGCAGGCGCATCGGTTTTCCAGGCACGTCGGCGAAGCCTTTCAGTCGAAGGATGTCATGGGCCGCGATCACCGGCTTCAGCCGCTCGACGAAAGCGGCCGGATCGGCGATCTGGCCGAGCTCGACGACGAAACTGTCGAACTCGTCGTGGTCGTGCTCCTCGCCATTCTCGTGTTCGAGTTCATGATGGGATTTGCGGTTGGCGATGTCGTCCTCGGTGCCGACGCCGAGCCCGAGCAGGATCGCAGCCGCGACATCGCCGTTGCGGGCCTCGATCATCGCGGGCTTGCGCGCCGTGCGCGCCGCGACCTCGTCGCGCACGGACCGAAGCCCGGCTTCGTCGACGAGGTCGGCCTTGTTGAGGATGATCAGGTCGGCGGCCGTCAGCTGGTCCTCGAAGAGTTCCTCGATCGGGCTTTCATGGTCGAGAGTGTCGTCCTCGGCGCGCAGCGCGTCGACCTTGTCGTGGTCGTCGGCAAACCGTCCGGCGGCCACCGCCGCGCTGTCGACGACGGTGACGACGCCGTCCACCGTCACCTGGGTGCGGATGTCCGGCCAGTTGAACGCGGCGATCAGCGGCTGGGGAAGCGCGAGGCCGGAGGTCTCGATGACGATATGGTCCGGCCGGCGATCGCGCTCCAGCAGTTTCGTCATCGTCGGAATGAAATCGTCGGCGACCGTGCAGCAGATGCAGCCATTGGTCAGCTCGATGATGTCGTCCTCGCTGCAGGCTTCCGCCCCGCAGCCCTTCAGCACGTCGCCATCGACGCCGAGATCACCGAACTCGTTGATGATCAGCGCGATGCGCCGGCCTTCCGCGTTCTGCAGAAGATTGCGGATCAGCGTGGTCTTGCCGGCTCCGAGGAAGCCGGTGATCACGGTCGCGGGGATCTTGCCATGGTCGGCGGCGTGCTGGTTCATCGTCTCATCCCTTCATTTTCAACGGCAGGCCGGCCGCGATGAAATAGACCTCGGCGGCACGCTCGGCCACCCGCTGGTGCAGGCGCCCGGCATGGTCGCGAAAATCGCGCGCCATGCGATTCTCCGGCACGATGCCGAGGCCGACCTCGTTGGACACGAAGATGACGCGTCCGGCAAGGCCGTCGACCACGCCGCAGAGCCGGTCGAACTCGACCGGAAGATCACGCTCTGCCATCATCAGGTTGGTAACCCACAGCGTCAGGCAGTCCACCAGTATCGTGCGCTGCGGCACATCGATGTCCAGAATGCGACCGGCAAGGTCAAGCGGCTCCTCGTGGTTGATCCAGGGCGCGCCGCGCCGAAGACGGTGTTCGTCGATGCGCGCGCGCATCTCGTCGTCGAAGGCCTGGCCGGTCGCGACGTAATGCGGCGGCGCGATCGACATCAGCGCCAGCGCTTCCGCAAACCGCGACTTTCCCGACCGGGCCCCGCCGAGAACGAGGACCGCACCCTTCCCGGCTTCCGTCATGCGCCCTGCCCTCCCAATGCCGCTCCGCCGCCACCCGGCGCATCCGGACGGCGGCGGAGCGGGCGCGCGCGAAAGAGGGGACGATTCGTAGAAAAAGAGGCGTCCGTCTCGGGTTGATCGCGGCGCGGGCCAACAGGCCTCCATTTGACATAGGAAGGGTGCGACGAGGTGTCAATCACGCGGGCGAACCTCCCGACAGCAGGGTGTCGAGCCAGCGCCGGTCGAGGACGCGTTCGAGCGCGGCGGCGATCTCGTCCAGTGCCGCATCGACCGCAGCGCGATAATTGCCCCCGCCCGCCCTGATGCCGAAACTGGCGAGCAGGGCAGCCCGGTAGGCGTCGCTGGCAAAAATCCCGTGCAGATAGGTGCCGGTCACGCGACCATCGGCGGAGGTCGCGCCATCGGGACGGTGTCCGATCCGCACCGGTGCACGCGTCGTATCCGGTCCCTGCGTCTTACCGAGATGGATCTCGTAGCCGGAAAGCGGCACGTCATGCTCCAGCGACCAGGCCTCGACATTGCGGACTGCCTTTTCCGCCTGCATGACCGTCTCGACATCGAGAAGCCCGAGGCCGTCGGTGTCCGTGACGCTCCCTTCGAGACCCAGGGGATCGCTGACGCGCCGGCCGAGCATCTGGTATCCGCCACAGAGGCCGATGACGCGCCCGCCGCGCCGGACATGACGCTTGAGATCGTCATCCCAGCCCTGCGCCCGAAAATCGGCGAGATCCGCGATCGTCGACTTCGATCCCGGGACGACCACCAGACCGGCATCGGCGGGCAGACGGTCGCCCGGCCTGACGAAAACCAGGTCGACGGCGGGCTCGGCGGCCAGCGGATCGAGATCGTCGAAATTGGCGATCCGCGACAGGACGGGGACGGCAACCTTGAGCGCGCCGTCTCCGCCGCGCACGAGCCTTTCCAGAACGACCGAATCCTCCGCCGGCAGGCGCGCGGCGGCGGCAAGCCACGGGACGACCCCGAAACAGGGCCAGCCGGTGAAGCCACGCACCGCCGCGATGCCGTCGTCGAAAAGCGACACGTCGCCGCGAAACTTGTTGATGATGTAACCGGTCACCATCGCGCGATCGCCGGGATCGAGGATCGCATGGGTGCCGACCAGCGAGGCGATGACGCCGCCGCGGTCGATGTCGCCGACGAGCACCACCGGCACGCTTGCCCTCGTGGCAAAGCCCATATTGGCGATGTCGCCCGCGCGCAGATTGATCTCGGCCGGAGAGCCCGCGCCTTCGACGATCACCAGGTCCGCTCCCTGTCCGACCCGGGCGAAACTGTCGAGCACGGAGGCCATCAGCCCCGGCTTCAGTCTCTGGTAATCGCGGCCCCGCGCCTGCCCGACGACCTTTCCCTGGACGACGATCTGGCTGCCGGTCTCCGATTGCGGCTTGAGCAGGACCGGGTTCATGTGGACCGAGGCCGGGACCCGGGCCGCCAGCGCCTGAAGCCACTGCGCACGGCCGATCTCGCCACCGTCATCGGCGACGGCGGCATTGTTCGACATGTTCTGCGGCTTGAACGGGCGGACGGTCAGGCCGCGATTAGCGGCCAGCCGGACGAGGCCGGCGACAAGGACCGTTTTTCCGACATCAGAACCGGTCCCCTGGAGCATGATCGCGCGTGTCATGAAGGCGATGTAGCATTGTGCCCGCCCGGCGGAAAGCCTTGAAATGCCGCAGTTTGGCCATGTTTCCACAGGCGTTGGGCCGGGTCGTGCCATGCAGTCCGCGCAGGCCTGCCATGCCTGTCCTTTTTGCGACATCGCACGGCGGCGCGAGCCTTGCTTTCGCCCCTTAAAAAGCCTACATCCGCGTCATCGAAGCAACGACGCGGCACATCGCCCGAAACCCAAGGCCAACACCCATGCTCTTCATCTTCTCGAAGGCTCACAGCGTACAGATCGCCTGGAACTCCCTCGTCCCGGCCGCCCGCTCCAACGTCCGCAATGTCGTCGCCGATTCCCCGCTCGGACCGCTCGGCTTCATCCGCACGCGCAACGTCGGCTGAACCGTCCGCGCATCCTCAGGAGTGCTGCCGCATCATACGAACCGCATCCGCCCGGATGCGGTTTTTTTGTTTGGCGACGATGGCCGGATGCAAAACGCAAGAAGCCGCACGCGTCTTTTCGCAGTGCGGCTCAGTCGGAATGAAGAAAATCTGCTGCGTCCGTCGCAGGGGCGGGAACGCGGTCCGGGACGCACAACCTGATCCGGACCGACGGCAGTGTCCCCCGCCGCAGGTCCACAATTAGCGCGACAATCTTACCGGATGGTTAGTACGGCTCCGGCGATCCGGCGATTTCCCGGAATTTTCAAAATTTAATTCGTTCACGCAGAAATTATTTGCCACGACGCAGATCGGACAGCATCTGTCTGCATTGAAACAAATGCCACCAGAGCGCGAAACGGTGAATTCGAATTTACGCGCATCGCGTGGGCATTTGCCCAAAATGAACTCCCTCCACTGCGATTTCAACGGCTTGCACGCGGCGGTATCAGGCCATGGATGCGGCCGGCCTGCGCGGAAGGCATATTGGGAGGTTGATTTCTCTGTCGGAATACATAGGCTCACCTCAACGGTAAACAAAGGCCCGGGCTGGCGACAGGGTTCCGCAGCCGGGGATCGAAGACAAGACGAAAAACCGTTTCGGCATGGGGAACGCGCCGTGAGCCGGGGCTCCCGCTGCCTCTTCCCCATCGGGTCGCCGGATGTTGCAGGATCCGGCCGGGCCTTTCCTTCGAGTGCTGCTCCATTAAGACTGGGAGGTCTTAAGACACATGAAGAAACTTCTCGCTTCCACGATCATGGCCGCCGGCATCTATGCGCTCGCCGGCTCCGCCCAGGCCGCCGAGTGCGGCGACGTCACCATCGCGGAGATGAACTGGGCGTCCGCAGGGGTCGCCGCCTGGGTCGACAAGATCATTCTCGAAAGCGGCTATGGCTGCACCGCGACGCTGGTCACCGGCGACACGATGCCGACCTTCGCCTCGATGAACGAAAAGGCGCAGCCGGACATGGCGCCGGAAATGTGGGTCAATGCCGTGCGCACCCCGCTCGACGCGGCGATCAAGGAAGGCCGCCTGATCCAGGCCGCGCCGCTCCTTTCGGAAGGCGGCGTGGAGGGCTGGTGGATCCCGAAGTTCTTCGCCGATGCCCATCCCGACATCAAGACCGTGCAGGATGCGCTGAAGCACCCCGACCTTTTCCCCGCCCCGGAAGATCCGTCGAAGGGCGCCGTCCACAACTGCCCGTCGGGCTGGAACTGCCAGGTATCGACCTCCAACCTCTACCGCGCGCTCGACGCCGACAAGGACAACTTCACCCTGGTCGACACCGGCTCGGCCGCGGGCCTCGACGGCTCGATCGCCAACGCCTTCGAGAAGAAGGCGGGCTGGCTCGGCTATTACTGGGCGCCGACCGCAATCCTCGGCAAGTATGAGATGACCCGGCTTTCGTTCGGCGTCGATCACGACAAGGCCGACTGGGACGCCTGCACCGCCGTGCCGGACTGCCCGACGCCCAAGGTCAACTCCTATCCGCGCTCCGACGTCTTCACCGTCGTGACCAAGGCCTTCTCCGAAAAGGCGGGCGTCGCCATGGACTATGTCAAGACCCGCCAGTGGGACAACGGCACGGTCGGCAAGGTGCTCGCCTGGATGGACGAGAACCAGGGCACGAACGAGGATGCCGCCAAGTACTTCCTCGCGAACTACCAGGACATGTGGACCAAGTGGGTCGCGCCGGACGTCGCCGAGAAGGTCAAGGCCTCTCTCTGACCGACCTTTGCGCAAGGGCAGCGGATCATCGAGGGGGGTCCGCTGCCCTTCGCGTCTCCTGAACACGCCGGACCGGTTGCGGGCATCGACAGCAATGCGTCGCAACCGGTACAGTCGCGGATCGCGGGACACGGTATCTGACAGGAATTGACCGGGGGCCTGAACGTTCTTCTCCAGGCCCGAAACAGAATGTGCGACCTTACGGGATGTCCTCCCCTTTTTCACGCACGCGCCGGATAACAAAAAAGGGGAAAATTCATGGCACTTGCTTGCGATCTGCTGCCGCAATCTCTCTGTAAGTTCCCGTCGCTGGATTCCGGCACTATGCTGGCGATCCGCAAGACGGTCGATACGGGCTTCCGGGACTTCGTCCGCGCCTATGGCACCTTCATCGACGCACTGACCAATCCGTTGCAGTGGTTCCTGAACTGGCTCGAGGGCCTGTTCGTCGGCTCGCCGTGGATCCTCGTGCTCGCGGCGATGGTCGCCGTCGTCTATTTTGCCAGCCGCGACGCGAAGATCACGATCGGCACCGCGCTCGCGATGCTGGCGATCGGCGTCGTCGGCCTGTGGCAGGATACGATGATCGCGCTGTCGATGGTGACGGTCTGCACGCTGATCTCGATCGTCGTTGGCATTCCGATCGGCATCGTCATGGCGCGCTCCGACAGGGCGCAGGGCGTGATCAACCCGATCCTCGACGTGATGCAGACGATGCCGAGCTTCGTCTACCTGATCCCGGTAGTGATGATCTTCGGCATCGGCAAGGTGCCCGGCCTAATCGCCGTCGTCATCTACGCGGTGCCGCCGATGATACGGCTGACCAATCTCGGCATCCGCCTGGTCGACAAGGAAGTGCTCGAGGCGGCCGACGCCTTCGGTTCGTCGAGCTGGCAGCGGCTGAAGAACGTCCAGATCCCGCTGGCGCTGCCGACCATCATGGCCGGCATCAACCAGACCATCATGATGTCGCTCGCCATGGTCGTCGTCGCATCGATGATCGGCGTCGGCGGTCTCGGCCGCAACGTGCTGCAGGCGATCAACAACCAGTTCTTCACCGTCGGCTTCCTCAACGGCTTCGCCCTCGTCGCGATCGCCATCATTTTCGACCGCACCAGCCAGGCCTACGGCAAGCGCCTGCAGAAGCATTCGGAGGTCATCCATGGTTAGTCATGCAATCGAGGTGAAGAACCTCTACAAGATCTTCGGTCCGCGCGGACGCGATTTCGTCGACCAGGTCAAGTCCGGCATGGGCAAGGGCGAACTCAACGAGAAGCACGGGCATGTGCTCGGCCTGCAGAACATCAACATCTCCATGCCTGCCGGCGGCATCATGGTGGTGATGGGGCTTTCCGGCTCGGGCAAGTCGACGCTGATCCGCCACATCAACCGGCTGATCGACCCGACCTCGGGCGAGGTGCTCTATGACGGCGTCGACGTCTGCAAGATGAACGAGAACGACCTGCGCGAATTCCGCCGCCACAAGACGGCGATGGTGTTCCAGAAATTCGCGCTGCTTCCACACCGGACCGTCATCGAGAACACGATCTACGGCCTGGAAATCCAGGGCGTGGAGCGCGGCGAGAGCGAGAAGCGCGCACGCGGCTGGATCGAACGCGTCGGCCTGAAGGGCTTCGAGAACCATTACCCGAACCAGCTCTCGGGCGGCATGCAGCAGCGCGTCGGCCTCGCCCGGGCGCTGACCAACGACGCCGACATCCTCCTGATGGACGAGGCCTATTCGGCGCTCGACCCGCTGATCCGCGTCGACATGCAGACCGTTCTCCTCGACCTGCAGAAGGAGTTGAAGAAGACGGTCGTCTTCATCACCCACGACCTCGACGAGGCGCTGCGCCTCGGCGACAAGATCGCCATCCTGCGCGACGGGCGTGTCGTCCAGCAGGGGACGGGACAGGAGATCGTGCTTAACCCCGCCGACGGCTACATCACGGCCTTCGTCAAGGAGGTCAATCGCGGCCGGGTCATCAATGTCGAGACCATCATGCGGCCGCTCGACGGCGAGCCCCAGGGGATCGCGATCCGGACGGGAACCGTGCTCGAGACCGCCGCCCGGCAGATGACGGCCGCCAGCCAGACCGTCGGCCATATCGTCGACGCCAACGGGACGCCGGTCGGAAAACTGGACCTCGCCGCGATCATTTCGGCCATGGTGACGCCGACGACGCATGAGCGAAGGGCGGCCTGACGCAGCCCCTGTCGTGCCTCTCCCGCCGAAGCGACGTCGCTTTGGCAACGGAGAGGACGTCGACATCGAAAGCATGGCGCGTTCCGGATGCTCCCGCTTTGGCCGGATATGGCCGCGCTCCCCTGCCCCGCCCTCGTGCGGGGCTTTTTCGTCGGCGCTGGCGCGGGTGCCCGCCGACGTCGTAGAGAGATGGCTTGGGAACGGGGCAAGGTGATGTGCGACAGGCCGGCGGCGGCGGGAGATGCTTGACGGAAGATTAACCGGGACCGCCGACAATGCGGCCGGTTTGCGCCAGTGCCGGCCAGTGTCGGCGGGCGTGCGGCCCCGGAAGTTCAGCGATGACGACGAAGCCTGCTCCCCCGTCCGTTACGATCGCCGTGCCGTCGCTCTCAGACGGCAGCGGCAAGCGCGTGGTCGCGGTGACCGCCGCGTTGCTTTCCGGCTTCGGCCTGTTCATCATCGTCCTGACCCTGATCCCCTTCTTGAGTTCCGCCGACAACGCCGCGAGAACGACGAACGAAGGCAACATGATCAACCAGGTCGGCTATCTCGGCCTCGGCGGCATCTACCTCTTCGCCATGATGGTCATCGTCGAGCGCAAGCTGCTCCTGCGCCTGATCTCGCCGTCCTGGATCGTCATCTTCGCCATCGCCTTTGCCTCCTGCCTTCAATCCTACGATCCGACGGCCGCGGCGCGCGGGCTGACGCAGAGCCTGATCGCCATGATCCTCGTCGCCGGCACGCTGACCCTGCCGCGCTCGGAGCGCGATTTCGTCCAGGCGGGCGCGAATGCGATGCTGATCCTGATCCTCATCGACTATGCGGCCCTCGTCGTCGCACCCGACCGGGCGATCCACAGCGCCGCCGGCGGCGAGCCGTGGCATGCCGGCTTCTGGCGCGGCCATCTCCTGCATAAAAACGTGTCCGCGCCGGTCTTCTCCATCCTCGCGATGTTCGGCATCTATTGCATCCGCTCGGGCCTGACACTGCGGGGGACGCTGATCACGCTGCTCGCGGTCAATTTCGTCCTGCACACCGGCTCGAAGACGACGCTCGGTTTCCTGCCGATCGCCATCGGCCTCGTCCTCGGCGGCCGGATGATCGGCCGGCCGGGCCTCACCATCGTCGCCCATCTCTTCCTGACCGTGGTGATCTTCGGCCTGACGGTCGGCACGGTCTTCTCGCCGACGCTTCTTGCCGCCACCTCCGCCATTCTCGCCGACGCGACCTTCACCGGCCGCGACGCGATCTGGGACTTCGCCATCGCCAGCATCCCGGACAAGCTCTGGTTCGGTCACGGCTATGCGAGCTTCTGGCTTTCCCCGGTGATCATGGCGATGGAGAAGAACTTCGAGGCGAGTTGGGACGTGCGCGGCATCGTCACCGGCCACAATACCTATATCGACGCCGTGCTGACCTTCGGCCTCCCGGGCGGCCTGATCATGATCTTCCTGATCTTCTTCAAGCCGTTGCTCGACTATCTCGGCGCCTGCCGGCTCTCGGGCGCCTCCGCCTTTGCCGACTTCTGCGCGATGGCGGTCATCTTCATGACCTATGCGGCAATGCTCGAAAGCTTCGTCCTCAACCGCGCCGATCCGATGTGGATGCTGACCGCGCTCGCCGTCTTCGGCCTCGGCCTCGCCGCGCGCCATCCGCTGCGCGGCGCGCGAAAACCCGCCCCGGACATCCAGGCGCGGCGACGATACTGGCGGGAGCGGTTGCAATCATATAAAGATATCTTTATATGATTGGACAGACCAACGATCCGGGAATCATCCATGTCCAATCCGCTCTCCGACCTTCTCGCCGAGAAGGGCATCCTGCTGGCCGACGGCGCCACGGGCACGTCGCTGTTTGCCATGGGGCTCGAGGCCGGCGAGGCGCCGGAGCTTTGGAACGAGGCGAAGCCCGAAAACATCGTCAAGCTGCATCAGGACTTCGTCGATGCCGGCGCCGACATCATCCTCACCAATTCCTTCGGCGGGACCCGCCACCGGCTGAAGCTGCACCAGGCAGACGACCGGGTTCATGAATTGAACCGGAAGGCTGCGGCGATCGCGCGCGCGGTCGCGGACAAGGCGCCGCGCAAGGTGATCACGGCAGGCTCCGTCGGTCCGACGGGAGAACTGCTGCAGCCGCTCGGCGCGCTCAGCTATGACGACGCCGTGGAAGCCTTCGCCGAGCAGATCGAGGGGCTGAAGGCGGGCGGTGCGGACGTCGCCTGGATCGAGACCATGTCCTCTCCGGAGGAAATCCGCGCGGCAGCGGAAGCGGCGGTGAAGGTCGGCCTGCCTTACGTCTATACGGGCTCCTTCGATACCGCCGGCAAGACGATGATGGGCCTGCATCCGCGCGACATCCATGGCGTGGCGAAGGATATCGGCGAGGGCCCGATCGCCGTCGGCGCCAATTGCGGCGTCGGTGCGGCCGACATCCTCTCCTCGCTTCTCGACATGACCGGTGCGGATCCGTCGGCGACCGTGGTCGTCAAGGGCAATTGCGGCATTCCCGAATTCCGCGGCTCCGAAATCCATTATTCAGGAACGCCGCCGCTGATGGCGGATTACGCGCGGCTGGCGATCGATGCCGGCGCCCGGATCATCGGCGGCTGCTGCGGCACCTCCTGTCAGCATCTGGCCGCCATGCGGCAGGCGCTCGACACGCACAAGGCGGCAAGCCGTCCGACGATCGAGACCATCGTCGAGCGCATCGGGCCGCTGCGCAACAAGACGGCAGACGCAACGCCCACCGCCGCTCCGCGCGAGCGCGGGCGGCGCCGGCCGAGCTGACGGCGATGGCGGCGGGTTCCGTTCCCTTCCCGGATCGCGACACGGTGGCGGGAAAGCTCGCCCGCCTCGGCGAGGAGGACCAGGCCTTCCTGCGCCTGCTCCTCGAAAATCCGGCACAGGACGAGCAGGTGATGGAAGGTGTCTACCGCCATCTCGATCTGGCCGCGCAGGCACCGTTCCTCAACACGCTGAAGCTCGACCGGCTGGGTGCCTGGCTCGGCGACACCGCGCCGGCCCGGCTGCAGATGCGGCTGATGGAGGCGGCGAAATCCGGACAACATCCCGCCTATGACGCGTTTCGCGCCGGGCTCGCCCGCTCCGGCGGCCTCGAACGCGCCTATCCGAAAGTCTGACCGCAAGGCACAGCGATCAGCGGCCGACCATCGCCTCCATATGGAAACGCAATTGTTCGGGCGGATAACGCAGCGCTGCCCCGACCGGGCAGGCGTTGCGGGCCTGGCAACCGGCGGCGATACAGTGTGATCCGGCAACGGTACCTGTCACATAGGCATGGCAGGTCGCGGCATCGAAGCCGGTCGCGGTAACAGCGCCTGCGGGACAGGCGGACCCGCAAGGCTTCCCGGCGCAGCTTTGACACGGAGGCGGATGCCATGCCGGTTCCGGCTCCGGCCAGGGCAAGCAAAAGCCGAGGGCCGCCCGATAGGCATGCCACAGCCCATGTTGCGGATGGATCAGGATGCCGAGCGGCGACCGCGACAGGCCTTCGGCGCGCATCGCCCATTGCTGGAAAGGCTGGTAGGGGCGGTCGGACGGGTAGAAGGCGACGGCACCATGGGCCGTGGCAATGCCGCCGACGACCGCCTTCGACCAGCGATCCAGCGGATCGGCAAGCGATTGCGACTGCGTCGCCCTCCAGCGACGGAAAGGCGACCACAGCGAACCGCCGACCGGCCCGACGAGAACGATCGAGCGGACCAGTGCAGGCGAACCGTCCGGCCCCGCCTCGTCCGAACCGAAGGAGAAAGCGCCGCGCAGAAACAGGCCATGGGCGGCGAGATCCTGCCGCAGGCGATCGACCTCGATCGGAGAGGGCGTCCGCGTCTTCATTTCGGTTTCGGCCCCTGCCGATGGTAGTGCGGCCGCCAGACCTCCTTCTGGATCAGGTCGGCCACCTGCCCCGCTCCGCCTTGCTCCCTGGCGAGATCGGGATCGCTTCAGGTGAAGGCGTCGGGCATCGAGTCCTTCCGCCCCGCGATATAGGCAAGCAGCGCCTCGTCGAGCGCGGCGTCGAGCGGCGGCGCCTCGTAATGGTCGAGCCAGGACCGGGCCAGGGCGTTGGCCCGCTCCTCGATCCGCTTCTGCCCCTCGACTTCCCATTGCTCGAACGAGTTGTTGTCGGCGAGCGGGGAACGGTAGAAGGCGGTCTGGAAGTTCGCCTGGGTGTGCGCGCAGCCGAGATAGTGGCTGCCCGGGCCGACCTCGCGGATGGCGTCCAGCGCCTGGGCGTTTTCGGAAAGATCGACGCCCTCGGCCATCTTCTGCATCATGCCGAGCTGGTCCTGGTCGATCATGAACTTCTCGTAGGACGAGACGAGGCCGCCCTCCAGCCATCCGGCCGCGTGCAGCACGAAATTCGTGCCGGCGAGCAGCGTCATGTTCAGCGTATTGGCCGATTCGTGCGCGGCCTGCGCATCGGGAACCTTGGAGGCGCAGAGCGAGCCGCCGGTGCGGAACGGCAGGCCGAGCCGCCTTGCGAGCTGCGCCGCGCCGTAGGAGACGAGCGAGGGTTCCGGCGTGCCGAAGGTCGGCGCGCCCGACTGCATCGAGATCGAGGCGGCGAACGTGCCGAACAGCACCGGCGCGCCCTTTCGGATCAGTTGGGTGAAGGCGGCACCGGCGAGCACTTCGGCAAGGATCTGCGTCAGCGTGCCGGCGACCGTCACCGGGCTCATCGCGCCGGAGAGGATGAAGGGCGAGATGACGCAGGCCTGGTTGTGCCGGGCATAGACCTTGAGCGCGCCGACCATCGTCTCGTCGAAGACCATCGGCGAGTTGGCGTTGATGAGGTTCAGCGTCACGCAGTTGTTCTCGACGAAATCGTCGCCGAAGACCAGCTTCGCCATCGCCACCGTGTCCTCGGCGCGTTCCGGCGCCGTCACCGAGCCCATGAACGGCTTGTCGGAATATTTGATATGGCTGTAGACCATGTCGAGATGGCGCTTGTTCACCGGCACGTCGACCGGCTCGCAGACCGTGCCGCCCGACGAATGCATCGATGGCGCCATATAGGCCAGTTTCACGAAATTGCGGAAATCCTCGATCGTCGCATAGCGGCGGTTGCCCTCGAGGTCGCGGACGAAGGGCGGGCCGTAGACGGGGGCGAACACGGTCGCCTTGCCGCCGATCTCAACGCTGCGGGCGGGGTTGCGCGCATGCCAGGTGAACACCGGCGGGGCGCTCTTCAGGAGGTCGCGGCAGAGACCCTTCGGGAAATGGACGCGCTCGCCGCGCACGTCGGCGCCGGCCGCCTTCCAGAGCGCCAGCGCCTCGGCGTCGTCGCGGAACTCGATGCCGATCTCCTCGAGAACGAGGTCGGCATTGGCCTCGATCAGTGTGAGGCCTTCCTCGTCGAGGACCTCGTATTCGCGGATCCGGCGGGTGATGTAGCTCTGCTGCGGCCCGGCGCCGCCGCCGCTGCGCGAGGCACGCCGCGCCGCGGCACCCCGACCCTCGCGGCTCCTGCGCCCCGTCGTCTCCTGCACAGCCTCGATATCCGTCATGATCGTCCTCTCCCGCCTCCAGGCCCGCCGCGCGGCCGGACCGAATACAAAGCGCTCTTTCACGTTTTCGACTATGCTACCAACCGGCGGAAGCGGCGATGGTCTCGCAGCGCCACGATTTGGCGCAGCTTAGACACATGCGGCGGCAACGAAAATCCTCATGGCGCGAATATCTTGTTTTTGTTAGGCTTTGACACCAGGTCCGGAACGGCGGCCAAGATCCCGTCGTTTTTCATCGCATGCGACGTCGTATTCGAAAGGGGAATCCGCGATCATGGGCACTAGGATCGACAGGCGGCGGAATCTCGCACCCGAAGCGCGCGCCGGGAACTGAGGAAACCTGACATGGCAGACGACGACATCATTCTCGAGGAGCTTTCCGACGAGGAACTCGTGCAGCAGATGCATGACGACCTCTATGACGGACTGAAGGAGGAAATCGAGGAGGGGACGCGCATCCTGCTCGACCGCGGCTGGGCGCCCTATGACGTGCTGACCCAGGCGCTGGTCGAAGGCATGCGCATTGTCGGCATCGACTTCCGCGACGGCATCCTCTTCGTCCCCGAGGTGCTGCTCTCCGCCAATGCGATGAAGGCGGGCATGACGATCCTGCGCCCGCTGCTTGCCGCCACCGGCGCGCCGAAGCAGGGCAAGGTCGTGATCGGCACCGTCAAAGGCGACATCCACGACATCGGCAAGAACCTCGTCGGCATGATGATGGAAGGTGCGGGCTTCGACGTCGTCGATCTCGGCATCAACAACCCGGTCGAGAACTATCTCGACGCGCTGGAACGCGAGAAGCCGGACATCCTCGGCATGTCGGCGCTTCTCACCACGACGATGCCCTATATGAAAGTGGTCATCGACACGCTGAAGGAAAAAGGCCTGCGCGACGATTACATCGTGCTCGTCGGCGGCGCGCCTCTCAACGAGGAATTCGGCAAGGCGATCGGCGCCGATGCCTATTGCCGGGATGCCGCGATCGCGGTGGAGACGGCGAAGGATTTCCTGAAGCGGCGCCACAACCAGCGCGCCGGCGCATAAATACAGAAAAGGCGACGCCGTTTCGGGGTCGCCTTTTCCATGCCATGAAGGCCGGTCAGTTCTGGGCGGCGCGGTCGACGCTGCGGCCGGCGTCCTGCGTGGCATCGACGGCGTTGGCGGTGTCACGGCCGACGCCGCGGATCGTGTTGCCGCATGCGCTCAGCGTGGCGACGCTTGCGAGCAGGATGCCGATGGTTGCGATGGTCTTGACCTTCATATGCTTATGTCCTCGATGATGGGTCCAACGAAAGCGGCGATGACACCGTCCACTTCGCCGGGGAAACGCGCGATCGCGGGAAAAGTTCACGTGATCGCCTGCGGCGCGATCGCGCGCGAGGTGCTGGCCGTCTGCGAGGCAAACGGGCTCTCCCACATCGAGCTCACCTGTCTGCCGGCGATCTTTCACAACACCCCGGAAAAGATCGTTCCGGGACTTCGCTCGGCGGTGGCGGACATCCGCGAGCGGAGCGACGGGCGGATTTTTATCGGCTATGCCGACTGCGGCACCGGGGGCCTGCTCGACGCCTTCTGCCGCGAAGAGGGCATCGCGCGGATCGAAGGCCCGCACTGCTATTCCTTCTTCGCCGGCAATGCCGACTTCGCCGGAAGGTGGGAGGACGACATTACCGCCTTCTTCCTCACCGATTTCCTGGCCCGCCAGTTCGAGGCCTTCGTGATCGAGCCGCTCGGCCTCGACCGGCATCCCGAATTGCGCGACATCTATTTCGGCCACTACCGCAGGCTTGTCTACCTGTCGCAGCAGCATGACCCGACCCTCGAGGAGAAGGCGCGCCGGGCCGCCGAGAGGCTGGGGCTTGCCTTCGAGCATCGCCACACCGGCTATGGCGACCTGACCCGCGCCCTGGTCGACGCCTGACGGCGCGAAACCGTCCGTTAGGGTTTCCGCGATTTTAGCCATCTGCCGGCGAGGCAGGTTAAGCGGCCGATAAATGCCCCCACGCCATTCTGCCGGCAGTGCAGACACGAGGGGAACGGGATGACGCAGGCAGCAACGATCGCGGGCGAGCCGGCCGCAGCCGCAAGCAGGACGGAAACGCGCCATCTCTCGCATGTCCTCCTGGCGCTCTCCGCGCAGGCGACGGGCAAGGTCAGCGTCCGGGACATCTCCGTCGCGCTCGCCGACCGCTCCTTCGGCGCGTTTCTCGTCGTCTTCGCGCTGCCGAACCTCATCCCGCTGCCGCCCGGCGCCACCTGCATTCTCGGCCTGCCGCTGATCTTCGTCGCCTGGCAGATGGTCGCCTCACGCCAGAGCCGCATCTGGTTGCCGAGACGGCTTGCCGACTATGCTTTCGAGAGCGCCGCTTTCGCCGACATCGTCCGGCGCATCATGCCCTGGCTGGTCAGGGCCGAACGGCTGGTGAAACCACGGGCCTGGTTCCTCGACGGCAGGGTCGGCGAGCGGACGACAGGGCTGCTCGCCCTTGTCCTCGCGATCGTCGTGTTCCTGCCGATTCCGCTCGGAAATTTCCTGCCCTCGGTCGCGCTCGCGATCATCGGCTTCGCCCATACCGAACGCGACGGGCTGGCGCTGGCCGCCGGCTGCGCGCTCGGCCTCGTGTCGCTGATCGTCGCCTTCAGCGTGGTTCTGGCGGCCGGGGCGGTCTTCGCTCTCCTGTTCTGACGCATCGGGAACCGATCCCATGACGACACAACCGCCCCGCATCGTCGTCGTCACCGCCGGCGGGCTGAACCCGCAGGTGATGATCAACGCGCTCGTCGCCCATTTCGGCTCGGTCACCGTCCTGCGCGAACAGCCGGAATCGAAGGCAACCTTCCTCCGGCGCCGCGCACGGATGCTGGGAATGGCGACGGCCTGCGGACAGCTCGCCACCATGGTCGTGTCGAGATTCGGGAAGCGGCTGATGCAGCGGCGCACCCGAGAGATCCTCGACCAGTACGGCGCTTCGGCGGCCGAGAACACCGCCGCGACCGTCATCCCGATCGGCTCGATCAACGGCGATGACGGCCACCGGGCGCTTCGCTCGCTGGCACCGGAGGTCGTCTTCCTGATCAGCTGCCGGATGCTCTCGCGGCGAACGCTCGCCCACATCCCTTGCCCGGTCATCAACTTCCATGCCGGCATCAATCCCGCCTATCGCGGCCTGATGGGCGGATACTGGGCGCGCGTCAACGGCGACGAGGAAAACTTCGGCGCGACGGTGCACCTCGTCGACGAGGGCGTCGACACCGGCGGCATCCTCTACCAGGCGCGGATGACGCCGTCCGCGTCCGATACGCTGCACACCTATCCGCTGCTGCAGACGGCGGCGGCCACCGGCATCGCCATCCGCGCCATCGAGGATGCGCTGGCCGGCAGGCTCCGGACGCTCCCCGCCGAGGGGCCTTCGCGGCAGTGGTATCATCCGCCGGTCTGGACATGGCTCTACCATGGCCTCGCGCGCGGAATCTGGTAGAAGCTCCAGGGACGGCGTCGCTTTTAAGCACGGCTTTCGTCGTGGCGAGAGAGGCGGGCGGCGGCCCGGGCGGCGCATTGTCCGCCCAAGAGGAGTTTCGACAAGCCATGCCCGATCGCATCATCGTCTACTGGCGTGACATCCCCGCGCAGGTCATCATCAAGCAGGGCCGCAGAAGCGCCAAGCGCGAGCTGTCGCTGCGCTTCACCGAGGCGATCGACATGGCGGCGATGCGCAGCGGCGCCGCCGAGACCGACGCCTATCTCGCCGAATGGCGAAAGGGCGACCCCACGCCCGTCGGCGACGACCTCGAAGCCGAGGCGGACATCGCCGTCGCCGAGATCGAGGCGGCCTATGACCGCGAACGCCTCGTGGCGCTGGCCAAGGCCGGAGGCCGCGACAATGGCTGACGCCGCACCGCAGAAGGGAAATGCCGCGCCGCAGAAGAAGGCCGCGACCGGCGCCTATACGCCGGCCGGCGTCTCGCCCAACCGGCGCGCGCGCCGCAGCTATGCCGTCAGGCTCTGGGCCGTGCGCCATTCGCGCTTGCTTGAATGGTTCTACAGCCGCTTCGCCAACATGTTCCTGGCTCTGCACCCGGTGTGGAAAGCGCTCGGCTATGCCCGCGTCGAAGGGCCGGTGACCTTCGTCGAGCGCAACGTCAAGGGCTTCCTGTTCGACTGTCGCATGTGCGGCCAGTGCGTGCTGTCGTCGACGGGCATGTCCTGCCCGATGAACTGTCCGAAACAGCTGAGAAACGGCCCCTGCGGCGGCGTGCGCGCCAACGGCAACTGCGAGGTCGAGCCGGACATGCCCTGCGTCTGGGTCAAGGCCTGGGAAGGATCGCGCGCCATGGTCAAGGGCGATGCCATTCTCATCGTGCAGAAGCCGGTGAACCAGTCGCTGCGCGAAACCTCCGCCTGGCTGAGGGTCACTGCACAGGCGGCGGACGCTCGTGAACAGACGGGCAAGGGTGTGTGACGGCATGGCGCATATAGACGAAAATCCGCTCGGCGTGCACCTGCCGCTCGACGCGCTGCCCGGCCATTCCTCGCTCGGCCGGCTGGAACGGGTGCTCAGGCGCGGCGAATTCGCCGTCACCGCCGAACTGAACCCGCCGGACAGCGCCGACCCGGAAGACGTCTATGCCCGCGCCGCGATCTTCGACGGCTGGGTCGACGGCATCAACGCGGTCGATGCCTCCGGCGCCAACTGCCACATGTCCTCCGTCGGTATCTGCGCGCTGCTCACCCGCATGGGCTATGCGCCGATCATGCAGATCGCCTGCCGCGACAAGAACCGCATCGCCATCCAGGGCGACGTGCTCGGGGCCGCGGCGATGGGCGTCGCCAACATCATGTGCCTGACGGGCGACGGCGTGCAGGCCGGCGACCAGCCGGGCGCCAAGCCCGTCTTCGACCTCGACTGCATGTCGCTGCTCGAGACCGTGCGCACCATGCGCGACGAGAAGAAGTTCCTTTCCGGTCGCAAGCTGACCACGCCGCCGAAGGTCTTCCTCGGCGCGGCGATCAATCCCTTTGCGCCGCCCTACGATTTCCGTCCCTACCGGCTCGGCAAGAAGATCGAGGCCGGCGCCCAGTTCGTCCAGAGCCAGTACTGCTTCGACGTGCCGATGTTCCGCGACTACATGAAGAAGGTGCGCGACCTCGGCTTCCACGAAAAATGCTTCATCCTCGTCGGCGTCGGGCCGATGGCCTCGGCGAAGACGGCGAAGTGGATCCGCTCCAACGTCCCCGGCATCCATATTCCTGATTCGGTGATCAAGCGGCTCGAAGGCGCCCAGGACCAGAAGAAGGAAGGCAAGCAGCTCTGCATCGACATCATCAACGAGGTGAAGGAGATCGAGGGCGTGTCCGGCGTCCATGTGATGGCCTACCGGCAGGAAGAATATGTCGCCGAGATCGTCCACGAGTCCGGCGTTCTGAAAGGGCGCACCCCGTGGAAGCGGGAAGCCAATCCCGGCGACAGCCGCGTCGCCGAGCGCATGGGCGCGATCAAGGGCGGGCGCACGGAGAACCAGCAGGAGATGGCCGGGGCCGCAGCGCAGCAACCGCATTGACCTTTTCGCCAGACCACGACATTCGTCCCATTGCGGCGCCCTGCGCCCTCCGACAGAAGGATCGACCATGACCCGCACCATCGTTGCCTCCGCCACCCGTGAAATCGTCATCGGCTTCGACCAGCCCTTCTGCGTCATCGGCGAGCGGATCAACCCGACCGGCCGCAAGAAGCTCGCCGCCGAGATGATGGCCGGCAATTTCGAGACGGTGATCAAGGACGCGCTGGAGCAGGTGGCAGCGGGCGCGACCATGCTCGACGTCAATGCCGGCGTCACCGCGGTCGATCCGAACGCGACTGAACCGGGCCTGCTGATCCAGACGCTGGAGATCGTCCAGGGCCTCGTCGACGTGCCGCTCTCGATCGACAGCTCCGTGACGGCGGCGATCGAGGCGGGCCTGAAGGTCGCGAAAGGGCGGCCGCTGGTCAATTCCGTCACCGGCGAGGAAGAAAAGCTCGAGGCCATCCTGCCGCTCGTCAAGAAATACGACGTGCCGGTGGTGGCGATCTCAAACGACGAGACCGGCATTTCGATGGACCCGGACGTTCGTTTCGCAGTTGCGAAGAAAATCGTCGAACGCGCGATGGATCATGGTATAAAGCCCGAGGACGTCGTCGTCGATCCGCTGGTCATGCCCATCGGGGCGCTCGGCGATGCCGGCCGTCAGGTCTTCGCGCTGCTCAGGCGCCTGCGCGAGGAGCTGAAGGTCAACACAACCTGCGGCCTGTCGAACATTTCCTTCGGCCTGCCGCATCGCCACGGCATCAATGCCGGCTTCATTCCGATGGTGATCGGTGCCGGCATGACCTCGGCGATCATGAATCCCTGCCGCCCGCAGGAGATGGAAGCCGTGCGTGCCGCCAACGTGCTGAACGGCACGGACGCGAACTGCGCCAACTGGATCATGACCTATCGCGACCACAAGCCGGCCGAAGCCGGTGCCGCAGCCGCCACCGCCGCTCCGGCGCCCGCGGGCGGACGGCGCGGTGGCCGCGCGGCGCGGGCGGGCGCCGGTGCAAGGACGGAATGATCCGTCCGGAAAGACAGGACGAATGTTTGCAAGTGCCGCATTGATGCAGGAAATGTCCGCCCTGTGGTTCACCGCCCCGATGGTGATCGCGACCAGGACGCAGGAAATGATGATGGCGGCGATGGCCGGCCGCTCCTCCGACTCCAAGGAGATGCACCGGATGGTGACGGAGAAGCTCGCCGCCGCCGGCGAGAGCATCGTCGCCTTCAACATGGCCGTCGCGGCGGAAAGCATGACGTTCTGCCTCGCCGTCGCCACCGGCCGCATGGCCGGCCTTGACGCGACGGCGAACCGGCTCGCGGTCGCGGCTCTCAAGCCTTATGGAAAGCGCGTGCGCGCCAATGCGCGCCGCCTGTCGAAATAGGAATTCTCCCCGTGTCGCTCAGCGAAAACAGGGCCGACCCCCTCGTCCTCTTCATGCCGTCGGGACGGCGCGGGCGCTTCGCGGTCGGCACGCCGGTCCTCGATGCGGCCCGCGCGCTCGGCGTCTATGTCGAAAGCGTGTGCGGCGGACGCGGCATTTGTGGCCGCTGCCAGATCGAGGTGCAGGAAGGGCAGTTCGCCAAGCACGGCATCACCTCGGCGAACGAGCACATCTCCGGATTCGGCCCGAAGGAAATCCGCTACGCCTCGCTGCGCGAACTGAAGGACGGCCGCCGTCTCTCCTGCTCCGCCACCATCCTCGGCGATCTCGTCATCGACGTGCCGCAGGACATCGCCGTCAACGCGCAGGTGGTGCGCAAGGCGGCCGACGAGCGGGTGATCGCCCGCAACGCCGCCGTCCATATGTGCTATGTCGAGGTGGAAGAGCCCGACATGGAAAAGCCGCTCGGCGATCTCGACAGGCTGAAGGCCGCACTGGCGCGCGAATGGAAACTTGATGCCGTCGACGTCGACTTCCATGTCCTGCCGGGCCTGCAGACGATCCTGCGCAAGGGCGAATGGAAAGTCACCGTCGCCATCCACCGCGACCAGGCCGAGGAACGGCCGCGCATCGTCGCCATCCACCGCGACCAGGCCGAGGAACGGCCGCGCATCGTCGCCGTCTATCCGGGCCTGAAGAACGAGGCCTATGGCATTGCCTGCGACATCGGCTCGACGACGATCGCCATGCATCTCTCCTCGCTGCTCTCCGGCCGCACCGTGGCCTCGGCCGGCACATCGAACCCGCAGATCCGCTTCGGCGAAGACCTGATGAGCCGGGTCTCCTACGTGATGATGAATCCCGACGGGCGCGAGGCGATGACCCTTGCCGTGCGCGAGGCGCTGAACGGGCTGATCGACAGGGTCTGCGCGGAAGGCGGCGTCTCGCGCGCGGACATTCTCGACGCCGTCTTCGTCGGCAATCCGATCATGCACCACCTCTTCCTCGGCATCGACCCGACGGAACTCGGCGGTGCCCCCTTCGCGCTGGCCGTCTCCGGCGCCGTGCATCTGAAGGCCTCCGAGATCGGCCTGCCGCTCAACCCCGGCACGCGCGTCTACGTGCTTCCGTGCATCGCCGGCCATGTCGGCGCCGATGCGGCCGCCGCCACGCTGACGGAAGGCCCGTACCGCCAGGACGAGATGATGCTGCTCGTCGACATCGGCACCAATGCCGAGATCGTGCTCGGCAACCGCGCGCGGACGCTCGCCGCCTCCTCGCCGACCGGCCCCGCCTTCGAGGGCGCGGAGATCTCCTCCGGCCAGCGCGCCGCCCCCGGCGCGATCGAGCGCGTGCGCATCGATCCGGTGACGCTCGAACCGCGCGTGCGCGTCATCGGCATCGAGCCCTGGTCGGACGAACCGGGTTTCGCCGAGGCGGCGGCGAAGATCCCCGTCACCGGCATCTGCGGCTCCGGCATCATCGAGGTCGTGGCCGAGATGTATCTCGCCGGCCTCGTTTCCGAGGACGGCGTCATCGACGGGTCGCTTTCCGCCCGCTCGCCGCGCATCCTCGAGAACGGCCGCACCTTCTCCTATCTGCTGCACGACGGCACGCCGCGCATCACCGTGACGCAGAACGACGTGCGCGCCATCCAGCTCGCCAAGGCGGCGCTTTATGCCGGCATCAAGCTGCTGATGGACAAGCAGGGCATCGACCATGTCGACCGCATCGGCCTTGCCGGCGCCTTCGGCACCTTCATCGATCCGAAATATGCGATGGTGCTCGGCCTGATCCCGGACTGCGACCTCGATCGGGTCAAGGCCGTCGGCAATGCCGCCGGGACCGGCGCGCGCATGTGCCTGCTCAACCGCGACCACCGTCGCGAGATCGAGGACACCGTCACTCGTATCGAGAAGATCGAGACGGCGCTGGAGGCGAAGTTCCAGGAACATTTCGTCCATGCGATGGCCCTGCCGAACAAGGTGGACGCCTTCCCGCATCTGTCTGCCGTCGTCAGCCTTCCGGAACGTCGCGTCCCTTCCGCCGAGTCGGGCGGCGAATCCGGCGGAAGGCGTCGCCGGCGCACGCGGGAGTGAATCCGGAAGCCCTGTGGAACAAGCCGCCGGTGGCAACGTTCTCACGCTACCGTGAACCAGATCGCCCTCACCATCACCGCAAAACCCGCGCCCGCCGAAGAGGCGGAAGAGCGCCTCGTCTATCTGTCCGCCATCGAGGCGGGCATCTCGCGCAGGGCCGGCAAGAACGGTTTCCTCTATTATGACACAGGCGGGAAGAGGATCACCGACCGCGACGCGCTCGACCGCTTCGCCCGTCTCGCCATACCTCCGGCTTACACGGATGTGCTGATCGCCGAGGATTCCAACGCCCATCTTCAGGCGGTCGGCACCGATCTGCGCGGCCGGCGCCAGTACCGCTACCATCCGGACTGGTCGGCCGCGCGGGCACGCCAGAAATTCGCCCTGCTGCCGGCCTTCGCCGCCGCGCTTCCGGACATCCGCGCATGCGTCGACCGGGACTTGAGGTTGCGAAGGTCTGGCATGGCCAAGGCGCTCGCGACCGTCGTCGCCCTCCTCGACCGCCTGATGATCCGGGTCGGCAACGCCGTCTACGCCGAGGAGAACGGCTCCTATGGACTGACGACGCTGCGCAACCGGCATGTGAAGATCGACGGCGCGAATGTGCATTTCGCCTTCAAGGGCAAATCGGGCAAGGAATGGCGCCTCAGCCACAGCGACCGCAGGATCGCCGGCGCGATCCGCATGCTGCATGAATTGCCGGGCCACCATCTGTTCCAGTATGTCGACGAAGACGGGGAAAGCAGGCCGATCCGCTCCGAGGACGTCAATGCCTATATCCGCGATGCCTCGGGCGGCACCTTCAGTTCCCGCCAGTTCCGCACCTGGGGCGCGACGCGACTGGCGGCGATGGCACTCGCGGCGCAACCGCCGGCCGAAAGCGCGCGCGAACGGGCCCGCCAGATCAATGCGGCGATCGATGCCGTCGCCGCGAAGCTGGTCAACACGCGCGCCGTCTGTCGTGCGTCCTATGTTCACCCCCGCGTGATCGAAGACTTCGAGACGGGGGCGCTTGCAACGATCGCGCGCGCACGGTCGAGCCGCAGCGAGCGCCTCAGACAATGGATGGACGAGGAGGAGATCCGCGTGCTTTCCTGGCTGAAGCGGGCCGAAGGCTGATCAGCCGAGCGCCGAGAAGGCCTCGCGCACATGCTCGGCGACGGCGAGCACAGGCGGCGAGGGATTGTCGGCGATCTTGAGCCCGATCCGGTAGCTGCCGAGCTCGGGCAGGCCATCCTTTTCGCCGAGCTGCACCAGATCGCCCTGCACGAGATAACGCGGCAGCGGCGCGACCGCGAGATCGGCCTGGATGGCGGCGCGCTGGCCGGTCGTATGGGCACTGAGGAAGGCGACGCGAAAATTCCGACCCGCCTGCGTCAGGCGCTCGGTCGCATCGGCCCGCCAGACGCAGCCATCCTCCCACATCGACACCGGCAGCGGATCGCGCAGATGTGCCGTACCGCTGCGCGCGCCGGCCCAGACCAGCTTTTCATCGCAAAGGAATTCGCCGCCCGTCATGCTTTCCGCAGTCAGGCTGTTGTAGATGGCGATGTCCATGCGGTGTTCGTCGACGCGTTTGCGCATCGCCGTGCTCATGCCGATCGACACATCGACGGTGACGTTGGGATAGCTTTCGGCGAAGCGCTTCAGCACCTGCGGAAGAACGCGCTCACCGATGTCCTCCGGTGCGCCGACCCGCACGACGCCGCTCATGTCCGGCATCAGGAAGCGTGAAACCGCCTCGTTGTTCAGCGCCAGCAGCCGCCGCGCGAAGCCGAGCAGCACCTCGCCGTTCGGCGTCAGCGACACGGAGCGGGCATCGCGCAGGAAAAGCACGCAGCCGAGGGTCTCCTCGAGCTTCTTCACCTGCATGGAGACCGCCGACGGTGTCCGGTAGACGGTTTCCGCCGCGGTCGTGAAGTTGCCGGTTTCGGCGATGGCCACGAAGGTCTTCAGCACGTCCAGTTCGAGCAGCGGCAGCGCATGCCGGAACATCATGTTCATCGCGGGATCCTTCAATCAGAAATTCTGAACGATACGCTCATTTCATTTCGTTTGATTGAACCTCGAACGCGGCGCACAGTCAAGCTCGAAAGCAGCGGATCACAGAGGAGACGCACCGATGTCCATCCCCGTTTCGCCCGCAAGGATCCGGTTTCACGACAGTCATGCAACGCATCGCCTGCGCCTGACGGTCGATGCAGTGATTGCCCTCTGGCGGTGTCGCCGGGAGGCGCGCCGCATCGCCCGCCATCGCCGGCTCGCCTTCGACGCGCTCAAGCGCCTGCCCGACACTGTCCGCCGGGACCTCTACCCCGGCATCGACGCGATAAATCAGAAATGATGATGAATGACATCAATCATATTCGTTTGATTGATGAAAGCGGTTGCGGCATGGAAGAGAGCATGGTCGCGACCTTTTGATCCACCCTCAAAAGGAACCATCTTATGGCTTACATCACCTCCCCCGCCCTCGGCCGGCAGACGACAACGGCCGCTGCGGCGTCGTTCGTGCTGACGTCGCTCATGGCCGCGCATGCCCGTGTCTCGGCGGAACTGAAGCGGCGCAGCGATGCCCGCATGCTGGAATCGCTGCCCTACGAGACCTTGAAGGATATCGGCTTTCCCGTCGCAGGCAGCGGTTCCGACGCCCGGGCATGATCGACGGACCGTGCCGACCACGCGCCGGGCGCCCTGCCTCGGGCGACGGCAGGACATGAAAGGGCGTTCCACCACCGGCGGAACGCCCTTTCCTTTGCCTCGTCTTGGGTGCGTCGCAAAACGACGCCTCGTCAGATCTCGGCGATCGCGTCGCAATTGGAAAAGCAGGTCTCGTATGCCTGCGAATTAAGCACCGGCCCCGAATGTCGCGCATGGACCTCTTAGAGCGTTAGAGCGACGGAAACCGGTCATTTCTGATCGATTCACGACAAGCATCATTGTTTGTGATCGATCGATCCATGTCGCAATTCATTTGTCCCTTCCCTGTCGCCCGCATTCATGCCAATGTCGTATTCAGACAAGCGAGGCGGGTGCGCGCACGCAAGGAATAGCAACCGCCGCGCAAGGGACCCCGACATGACCAAGCCTCTGACGATCAAGCGTTCCCTCGTCTTCTTCCTCGTGCCCAATTTTTCGATGCTGCCCTTTTCCGCGGCAATCGAAACGCTCCGCATCGCCAACCGCATGCTCGGCTACGAGGCCTATACCTGGCGCCTGGCCTCCACGGACGGGCAGAAGGTCCTGTCGTCGAGCGGCATCGGGCTGGAGGTGAACACGTCCCTTGCCGACGAGCGCAAGTTCCTCGGCGGCGAGAACCGGCCGTCCATGGTGCTCGTCTGTTCCGGCATCTATGTCGAGGATTTCAGCAACAAGTCCGTGTTCGCCTGGCTGCGCGAGGTATACAATCGCGGCGTTTCCGTCGGCAGCCTCTGTACCGGCGCCCATGTGCTGGCGTCGGCCGGCCTGCTCACCGGCAAGCGCTGCGCCATTCATTGGGAAAACCTGCCGGGCTTTGCCGAAGCCTTCCCCCAGGTCGACGTCTTCGCCGATCTCTACGAGATCGACAGCAACATCTATACCTGCGCCGGCGGCACCGCCTCGCTCGACATGATGCTGAATCTGATAGACCAAGACTTCGGCGAGAACCTCGTCAACCGCGTCTGCGAGCAGGCGCTCACCGACCGCGTGCGCGGGCCGCACGACCGCCAGCGCCTGCCGCTGCGCGCCCGCCTCGGCGTGCAGAACGCCAAGGTGCTGTCGATCATCGAGGTGATGGAGGCAAACCTCGCCGAACCCCTGTCGCTGCTCGACATCGCCTCCGACGCGGACCTGTCGCGGCGCCAGATCGAGCGCCTGTTCCGCCAGGAGATGGGCCGGTCGCCGGCACGCTACTATCTGGAGATCCGCCTCGACCGGGCCCGCCACCTGCTGCTCCAGTCGTCGATGCCGGTGGTGGAGGTGGCGGTCGCCTGCGGCTTCGTCTCCGCGTCGCATTTTTCCAAGTGCTATCGCGAGCTTTACAACCGCTCGCCGCAGCAGGAGCGCGCCGAGCGCAAGCTGACCCTGCAGGCCGTCCGCTAGGGCCTGTCCAGCCGAGGCGGGACCGTTTCGGCATCGGCAATACGGCAGGAACAAGAGAAGAGAGCGCTATTGACCGAGGCGCGATCGAGTGCTGTGCCGTCGCCTCAGGAGGCGGCGAGGAGCATCATCTTGCTCTCCGACATGACGCAATTCCGCCCGGCACTTTTCGCCATGTAGAGGAACTGGTCGGCGGCATTCAGGTAGTTGTCGAAGGATTCGCGCGCGGCGATCAGGGCAAGGCCGATCGAGATGGTGATCGAGATTTCCTCGTCGTCGGCTAGCACGCGGGTCTTGGCGATTTCCAGACGCAGCGCGTCGCAGAAATAGCCGGCGTCCTCGATCGACAGGCCGTTGAAGAGGATGCCGAATTCCTCGCCGCCGAGGCGGGCGAGCAGATGTTCCTCGCCGACGAAGCTGCGCAGGCGCCGGGCCACCGCCTTCAGCACGAGGTCGCCGACCTCATGGCCATAGGTGTCGTTCAGCCGCTTGAAATGATCGATGTCGAAGATCGCGATGCAGGTGCTGAGATTGCGGCTCAGCGAGCGCTCGACGAGCCGCGGACCGGTCTCGAAGAAATAGCGCCGGTTGAAGAGGTCCGTCAGATAGTCGCGCGCGGCGACGCGGTGCAACGCCCGCACCCGGGCATGGATCTTCGCCACCTGGAACAGGCGGCGTTCGAATTCCGGCATGGACAGCGGTTTGGCGAGGAACTCATTGCCGCCGCGATCGAAGAAACCGGCCGCCTCGGCGGGATCGGTGCCGAGACCGATGACCGCGACCTGCTCCTCGCTCGCCTGGCGGCGAATGCGCGTCAGCAGCGCGGCGCCGCCGGTGTCGCCGAGCGCCATGTCGACGACGACGATGTCGACGCTCGTTCCGGAGGCCAGCATCGACGAGACCTCGTCGCCCGTCAGGGCTTCGACGACGCGGAAGCGCTGGCGGCGAAGATGGCCGGCGAGCGCATCACGCTCCCACCTGTCCGGCATCGCCAGCAGCACGGTGGTTCCGACGCTGGTCAGCACGCGGTCGACCAGCACGATCACCTGCTGGATCGATTCGGGCTGGTGCTTGATGATGCAGCCGACGACATCGCGCTTCATCACCTCGTCGCGGGTGCGGTCGTTGAAGGCGGCGGTGAAGACAATCGCCGGAATGCCGTGCGCCACGACGAGGTCGAGCGCCTGGCAGTTCGGCGCGTCGGGAAGGTTGAGATCGAGGACGGCGAGCGCGAAGCCGCCTTCGCCGCCCTGCAGTTCGGCTTCGAGGTCCTTCAGGGTGGCACAATGGGTTACGTGCAGGCCGTAGGTCGTCTGGAGGCCAAAGGTGAGCGCCGTCGAAAACATCCGCGAATCCTCGATCAGGAGGATGCGCTGGTCGGAATGCTTCAGAATTCCCTGCCCCGCCAGGGGGCCGCCGCCAAAGCTCACGTCAAGGCCGTCCTTCGCTGAGCCGCCGCACCGGGGTTGAAACGCCGTCGCGTGCTCGGAAAATCGTCGTGTGGCATGGGATCCCGACACGGCAGCCGCGTCCGGATCCCACGCCGGAAAGTTCAACCCTCGTCACGCGTCAAAGCCGCGGCGTCCTCATGCGAGTGCGAGCGGTGGCGAGCGGAAAACGCCTGCCCCGAATGCCCTAAAGCGAGACATATCAAAGACCTCGGTCGTTGATATTGCGTAAACGCCCGGACACAAAGCTGCGGATGCCGGTCCCGTCAGGCGGGGACCGCCACCTTTTTTTCGGGCGCGCGCATGCGCGACAGCGTGTCGAGGTTCTGGTTGACGCGGCAATAGAATTCCTCGTTGACGAAGGGCCTGACGACGAAGTCATTGCCGCCCGCCTTGAGGAAACGGGCCGACAGCAGGCGGTTGGAAGAGGACGAGACCCCGATGATACGGATCTGGTGCGCCCCTTGCGCTGCCCGGATGCGCCGCGTCAATTCGAAGCCGTCGATATCCGGCATGTTGTAGTCGGTGATGACGAGGCCGATATCCGGGTTCTTGCGCAGCACATCGAGCGCCGCCGCGCCGCAGTCGGCCGTGCTCGTGCGGAAATTGTAGCGTTTGAGCTGCGTCGTCAGGATGGCGCGCGCCGTCGGGCTGTCGTCGACGATCAGCACGTGGTGCCGGTGGTTGGTGAGGAAGCGGCAGACCGATTCGGCCAGCATATCGACGGCGAAGACGCTGTCCTTGATGACGTAGTCGACGATGTCCTTGGCGATGATCGCCTCACGCATGCTCTCCTGGAACGTGCCGGTGAAGACGATGGTCGGAACGCTCATGTCGATCAGGTAGTTGAGCGCCTCGCCGTTTTCTGCGCCCGGAAGGTTGATGTTGGAAATGGCAAGTGCCGCCGGAAAACTGGCATTTTCGATGGCGAAGGTGAGGTCGTCAAAATCCTTGCAGACGATGACGTCGATATCGAACAGCTCCTTCAGCCGCTTCGACACCATGGATGCGAAAAGATTGGAGTCCTCCGCCAGCACGATCCGGTGCTGCTGCAGGGATTCGCCGGAATAATACATCCCGGACACGCCGAAAAATGACATGGACTGCCCGCCTGAAAAATGTCCCCCGCATGATGCTAGCCGGCAAAGGCTTGCCCGGCCGTTAACGAAAGCCGCGTGGGACGGCGAATATCGACGGGCCGGGCGCGAAAACGACCCAAAGCGGGACAGAGGCGGCGGGATACGCCCTCGCGGCGCATCGCTTTACTTCACGACGGCGGAGCCCTTGACGATCTCGACCGCCTCGCCGCCGGCAAGACCGATGCGGTCGCCATTCGGCAGGGTGATGAAGCAGCCGGCCTCGCACACCGTTTCCGTTCCGCCCGGCGCGATCGCCACCTCCATCGCGTTCTCGCCCTCGACGATCGTCACCACCGCCGTTTCGGCGTCGCTGTTGGTGATCGAGGCCGCACGCGCCGCTCCCGTGAGGGCGAGAGCGAGGACACATGCAGTCAGAACGCGTTTCATGGACATCCGGCGCCGATGCGCCGCCCCTTGGACCCCGGCCGGAACGATGCCATACCGCTCCTGTCGCCCGTCGGAACGCGGAAGCAACACTTCCGCTTCCTTGCGAGTGTATCTATCCGGGCGGCGCTGAACAGGGGGTGAATGCGGTAACCTCAGAGAAGGTCGGATGCGGCGCGGCGGCGTCGACGATGCCGGTTGCGGCTGGATCCCGCCGACTTCGCAGCGGCGGCCGCTTCGGTCTCGACGCGCATCGGCGTTTCCTCGGGCACCTTCGGTTCGAGCCCTTCGCCTTCGGGCGCAGCGTCCGTCACCGGCGGGTCCGCCTTGCTGAACGGCATGCCGAGGCCCTCGGCCCGGAAGCGTTCGAAGATCGCCAGCCTGAGGTCGTTGCGCACGCCGGCGCCGTTGACGATGTCGGCGAGGAACACGCGCAGTTCGAAGGTCATGGTCGCCTCGCCGAAGGCGCTGAAGACCGCGAGCGGGGCGGGGTTACGAAGGACGAGCGGGTGTCCGTCGGCGATCTCGGTCAGAAGATCCATCACCCGGCGCGGACTGACGTCGTAACTGACGACCACCGGGATATCGGTGCGGCCGAGCTTGTTGCGATGCGTCCAGTTGCCGACCGAGGCGTTGATGAACAGGGAATTCGGCACCATGATCGACTGGCGCTGGAAGGTCTCGATCTCGGTGGCGCGCACCGAAATGCGGCGCACGAAGCCCTCCGTCGTGCCGGTCACCACCCAGTCGCCGACCTTGAAGGGCCGCTCGACCAGAAGGATGAGGCCGGAGACAAAATTCGAGACGATGTTCTGCAGGCCGAAACCGACGCCGAGCGACAATGCCCCGGCGACGAGCGCGAGGCTGGAGAGATCGAGCCCGGCAGCCGAAATGCCGAAGAGACCGGCAAGGCCGACGCCGAGATAGCCGACGCCCGTGCGGATGGAATTGCGCACGCCGGCATCGACGCGCGAACGCGCCATGACATTGTTGTCGAGCCAGCGCTGGAACCAGCGCGTCACGACATAGCCGAGGATGAACAGAAGGACGCCGGCGAGAATCCCGACGAGCGAGATCGTGATCGTGCCGATGCGGATATCGGTGACCGCGCGGTAGGCGAAGGACTGGATGTCCGCGATCTGGAAGCCCCATTGCAGGAAGATCAGTGGCAGGAAGATAAAGGCGACCAGCGCATAGATGGCGAGACCGGCGACGAGGCCGATCTGGTCGAGGGTCACCTGCTCAAGGCCGAACCGGCTCTCCAGCTGGCGCCCGGCGACCGTGTTGGCGAAGGCGTTCTGCTTGGCGACTGCCTTGCCGGTCAGGAGACCGATATACATCGTCGCGACGACGGCGCCGGTGACGACGATCTGCGTCGCGATGAAGCGCGAGAGGCCGACATAGCCGGCGAGCGCCGAAGCGATCAGCACCGCACCGGCGAGAAGCAGCAGCATCCGTATGGCCCGCGGCCAGGGCCGGCCGGCGTCCGATTCCTCGCCGCTCGCCGAAACAAGCGGACGGATGAAGGACATGGCGATCAGGATCAGGCCGATGACGATCGAGGCGACGAAACTTTTCACCACGGTGAGCACGACCGGCGAGCCCAGCACCTCGCTGACGGTGCCGAGCACGAAGTCGAGCGTGTTGACCACCGCCATGGCGAGGATCGTCCAGGACAGCAGGCGGGCGCCGCGATCCGACACCGCCACGAGGCGCCAGGCCGGATCGGCGGGCGCCAGCACGGCCCGGGTCAGCGTCGAGAGGAAAAGCATGGCGACGGCGGCCGCAAGCGTGATTGACACGATCGGCGCGATGTCCGTCCTCAACACGTTGAAGCTCTGGAGGAACAGATAGCTCGACGCGGCGAAGGCGCAGGCCGCGACCGTCGGGATCAAGGTCGAGAAGAAGGCCGTCGACAGGCGGGTGAGGTAGCCGGGCTCGCTGTCCGAACGGCGTCGCCCGACCAGCGGCGAGAACAGCCGGTCACTGCCCGCGAGGAAGAAGAGCCCCGCGCACAGTGAAAGGAAAATGGCGGAAAGAAGCTGTACTTTTTTGAATTTCCATACAAAATTCAGCCAGCTCTGCACGTTTCGCGCCAGCACCTGCCGCTCGACGGACAGCGCTGCCCAGCCATCCGAAAGCACTGTCCGGTTGATGTCGGTATATTTCAGCAGCGTGTTGGAAAACAGCGCGCGCCGGGTCGCGGTGATCGATTTCGACAGTTGCGTCGCGGCCACCGAGAGCGTTTCGGCCTGGCCGGTCAGCGCGTTGATCTCGCCGCGCTCGGCATTCAGCCGGTCGCGTTCGGCCGTGACAGCGGCGGCCTCGGGCGGCGCGCCCTCGCCCGGCGGATCGCCGAGCTCCGTCAGCCGCGCCTTGATCTCGTCGAGCCTCGGGCGGCTTGCGACGGAGAGGGCGAGGATCCGCTTGGCGACGTCGTCGACCTCCACCTTCAGTTCGGAAAGGCGCGTATCGTCAGTGCTGAAGCGGGTCGCGAGGTCCGTGAGCCGGTCGAGGTCCTTGCGCATTCCCTCGAGCTCGCTCGTGCCGGCGGAGGCTTCGGCCGCGGGCGCGGGCGTCGCGTCGGGCTGCTGCGCCGGCGCGACCGTCGAAAGCGCGAGAGAGAACCACAGAGCCGCGATCAGGCGGACGACGATCAGGCGGAGGGTGGTCATCGGCACGGGAGAGGATCCTTCAGGCGGCGCCGGCGGTCAGAAGCCAGCGCCCGGCTCGGCCAGGTAAGCCTGCTCGGCATCGGTGGACGCGCGGCCAAGACTGGCGTTGCGATGCGGGAAACGTCCGAAGCGGCGGATGACGGCGAGATGGCGCTCGGCATAGTCGAGATAGAGCGGATGCCCGAGCGCGGTCATCAGGTCGACGCTGCGCAACTGGTCGTCCAGCGCCTCCGAATGCTCGAAGGGAAGGTAGAAGAAGACGCGCCGATCCTCGGCGACCGCCTGGTCCGCACCGGCGGCGAGAGCCGCCCGCGCCTCGCGCAGAGCCAGGCCGTCCGTGGCAAAGGCGAGCGGTGTGGCGCGGTACATGTTGCGCGGCAGCTGGTCGAGGACGATGATCGCCGCGAGCCGGGCCTCGGGCGTGTCGCGCCAGACGAGGCCATCCTGCCGGGCAAGCGCCAGATGGGTCGCGCGAAAACGGCGCACGCATTGCGCGTCAAGCGCATCGGAGGCCTGGAACCACTGTTCCGGCGCCAGTTCCTCGAACCAGAAGGTCAGGACCTCTTCGGGCGTGCAGACGCTTTCGGATATGATCATGGCCGGCCTCTCCCTTGGCTGCGCTGTCGCGGGCACCGGCAGATATACCGCATCAATGCCGGCGCGACAGGGGCAAAGACGCCCTCCTTCCCGCCCGATTGCGGCAGGAGCGCGGCGCGTGGAGGAGAGCCCGGCGACCGGCCGTCAGCGTTCGCGCAGGAGACCGGGAACGGTCAGGCCGCCCGGCCCGTATTGCCTGCGGCCCGATTCGCAGGCACTCGGCGCGTCGCCGCGCCGCATCTCGCCTTCGCGGGCATTGGCCATGGCGTCGATCACCTCGTAGTCGCGCCTGTGCCGGCCGATCTGCTGGCCGATGGCGATCGTGGTCACCGAGACCGTATCCATTTCGAGGGACGGACAGACCCGGGCGAGCGCCACGACATCGGCGATCTTTTCCATCAGGTCGTCGCGGACGCCGGCCGCGAGGGCGGACGAGGGAGAAAAAACAGGAAGGAGAAAGAGCATGAAGGAAGCATACAGTCTCATGAAACGACCGTCTCCGTGGCACCTCCCTTGAGGCCATAGTGACGCATCTGGCCGCCAAGGCAAGGGGGCGTCCCGGCGCCGCGCATGCTCCGCGCAAGGTCCGCGCAGCATCGGGGAGATTTTTCTTTCGGCGCGGATACGGACGGGAACAAAAGGGCGGTGCATTCGTATAGCATGGTCGGGAAACCACTCCGCCTTCACCACCCTTCCTCCGGAGTTCGAGCATGAAACGCATCGCCCCCGCTCTCGCCGGCCTGCTGCTCCTCAGCGCCTGCACGACGCCCGCGCCGCTGGAGCCGATCCCCGGCAGCATCACCTACAACGGCCAGCCGCGAACGCGGCTGACAAAAGCGCCGGTCGGCAGTCTCCTTTCGCACCAGTTCAACGACGCGTTCGGACGCCGGGTCTACGAGACCTATGTCGTCGAACCGGACCGCTCTCTCCGCCTCGTCAACCGGCGCCGCGCCGTCGCGTTCTTTCCGAGCCCCTGACCGGAGGCAAGACGCGTGATGTCCCTGTCCGGTTGCACCCTCGCGCACGAATGCCTATACGCTCGCACATGGACAGGATCGAAAGCGGCCGGACGGGGCGCGACCGGCCGCGCGTGGACGCTTGTGATGATTTCCCAGAAAGCCAAATATGCGATGCGGGCGCTGGTCATGCTGGCGCGGGCGAAACCTGGGGAAACGGTGAGTATTTCCGACATCGCCCGCCAGCAGGGCATTCCGAAGAAGTTCCTCGAACAGATCCTCCTCGACCTCAAGCACCACGGCATCGTCACCAGCCGGCGCGGCAAGGCGGGCGGCTACCTGCTGCTGAGGCCGGCCGACGCGGTCAGCTATGGCGAGGTGCTGCGGCTGATCGACGGACCAATCGCGCCCTTGCCCTGCCTCAGCAAGGTCGCCTACAGGCGCTGCGGCGACTGCCCGGAGGAAAGCGCCTGCGAGGTGCGCAGGGTCTTCGCCCGCGTCGCGGCTTCCAGCCGGGAGATCCTCGACACGACGACGCTGTCCATGAGCCTCACGGAATTGTCGGAGTAATTGATTTCCGCATTCCGGCGCTTGAAAGCATGGTTTTCCCCGCGTACCGATAGAAAACGAAACCCACTGCGTTCTGAAACACGACCCGACTGATAGAGTATCGTTACACAATCAACGGAGGTGGATGATGAAGGCCAGAACTTTCTCGAAATTCCTGACGGCGGCACTTCTCGCCAGCGCCATCCAGGTCGGCGGGCTCGGCTTCGCCTTCGCCGACCAGACGATCCTCAACGTGTCCTACGATCCGACACGCGAGCTCTACAAGGATTTCAACAACGCCTTCGCCGAAAAGTGGAAGGCGGACACGGGCGAGACCCTGACCATCCAGACATCCCATGGCGGCTCTGGCAAGCAGGCCCGCTCCGTCATCGACGGGCTTGACGCGGACGTCGTCACGCTGGCGCTCGAGGCCGACATCGACGCGATCGCCGAGCAGACCAAGAAGATCCCGGCGGACTGGAAGACACGCCTCGACAACAACAGCGCGCCCTATACCTCGACCATCGTCTTCCTCGTGCGCAAGGGCAACCCGAAGGGCATCAAGGACTGGGGCGACCTCGTCAAGGACGACATCCAGGTGATCACGCCGAACCCGAAGACATCGGGCGGCGCGCGCTGGAACTTCCTCGCCGCCTGGGCCTGGGCCCGCACGGCCAACAACGGCGACGACGCCAAGGCGCAGGAATATGTGACGGAGCTTTTCAAGCACGTCCCGGTCCTCGACACCGGCGCGCGCGGCTCGACGACGACCTTCGTCCAGCGCGGCCTCGGCGACGTGCTGCTCGCCTGGGAAAACGAGGCCTATCTCTCGCTCGACGAGCTTGGCCCCGACCAGTTCGAGATCGTCACCCCGTCGATCTCGATCAAGGCGGAACCGCCGGTCGCCCTCGTCGACGGCAATGTCGACACCAAGGGAACGCGCAAGGTCGCGGAAGCCTATCTCGACTACCTCTATTCGGATGTAGGACAGAAGATCGCCGCCAAGCATTACTACCGCCCCTTCAAGCCCGAACTCGCAGACCCCGCCGACACCGCCCGTTTCGGCGACCTGAAGCTCGCGACTATTGACGATTTCGGCGGATGGAAAGAAGCTCAGCCGAAATTCTTCGGGGACGGCGGCGTCTTCGACCAGATCTACAAGCCGGGGCAATAACAACTTATGACCGCAGTCACCGCGAAACGGTGGAGCTTTCGTCAGCCGAGCGTCATTCCGGGATTCGGATTGGCGCTCGGCGTCACATTGACGTGGCTCGTCCTCATCGTCCTCATTCCGTTGTCGGGACTTGCGATTCGTTCGAGTTCGCTCGGCTGGAGCACGTTCTTCGCTCTCGCCACCGACCAGAGAACGCTGAATGCGCTGCGCATCAGCTTCGGCACCGCCTTTGCCGCGGCGATCATCAACGTGATCTTCGGCGTCATCCTGGCCTGGGTGCTCGTGCGCTACCGCTTTCCAGGCAAGCGCGTGATCGACGCCATGGTCGACCTGCCTTTCGCGCTGCCGACGGCGGTGGCCGGCATCGCGCTTGCCTCGCTCTATGCCCCGAACGGATGGATCGGCAGCCTGCTGGCGCCGCTCGGCATAAAGGTCGCCTTCACGCCCCTCGGCATCGTCATCGCGCTGGTCTTCGTCGGCCTGCCCTTCGTCGTGCGCACCGTGCAGCCGATCATGGAGGAGATCGACAGGGAGGTCGAGGAAGCGGCAGCGACGCTCGGCGCCAACCGTTTCCAGACGATCAGCCGCGTGCTCCTGCCGGGCCTGACGCCGGCGGTGCTCACCGGCTTCGCGCTCGCCTTCGCCCGCGGCGTCGGCGAATACGGATCGGTGATCTTCATCGCCGGCAACCTGCCCTATGTCTCCGAGATCGCGCCGCTTCTGATCGTCATCAGGCTGGAGGAGTTCAACTATCCGGCAGCCACCGCCATCGCGATGATCATGCTGATCATCTCCTTCACCATGCTGCTGATCATCAACATGATCCAATCCTGGAGCCGTGGACGCTATGGTTATGGCGCTTGATACTGGCGTGACGACGGGCACGGCACGGCGCACCACCGAAACGGTGCGCGCCGCGACCTCGGAAAGCCGCCTGGCGCGGCGCATCCTGATCGCGCTCGCGCTCGGCTTCGTCGCGCTCTTCCTGCTTCTGCCGCTGACCGCCGTCTTCGTCGAAGCCTTCCGCAACGGTCCGGAAGCCTTCCTCGACGCGCTGGTCGACCCCGAAACCTTTTCCGCGATCCGGCTGACGCTGATCGTCGCCGGCATCGCCGTGCCGCTCAATCTCGTCTTCGGCGTCGCCGCCGCCTGGGCGATCGCCAAGTTCGAGTTCAAGGGCAAGGCCTTCCTGACCACCCTGATCGACCTGCCCTTCTCCGTCTCCCCGGTGATTTCCGGCCTCGTCTTCGTGCTGCTGTTCAGCAGCCACAGCCTGCTCGGACCCTGGCTGCAGAGCCACGGCATCCAGATCCTCTTCGCCGTGCCGGGGCTCGTGCTCGCGACCGTCTTCGTCACGTTCCCCTTCGTCGCCCGCGAGCTGATCCCGCTGATGCAGGAACAGGGCACGGCCGACGAGGAGGCGGCCCTGTCGCTCGGCGCCTCCGGTTGGCAGACCTTCTGGTACGTGACCCTGCCCAACATCAAGTGGGGCCTGCTCTATGGCGTGCTGCTCTGCAACGCCCGTGCCATGGGCGAGTTCGGCGCCGTCTCGGTCGTTTCCGGCCATATCCGCGGCATGACCAACACCATGCCGCTTCAGGTCGAGATCCTCTACAACGAATACAGCTTCGTCGGCGCCTTCGCCGTCGCCGCCCTCCTCGCCCTGCTCGCGCTCGTCACGCTCGTGCTAAAGACGGTGCTGGAAATGCGCTACAGCGCCGAGATCGCCGCCAGCCGCCGGCATTGAAAGGTTCGACCATGGAAGTCCGCGTACAGAATATCCGCAAGGAATTCAGCCAGTTCCCGGCGCTCGACGATGTGTCGCTCGACATCCGCTCGGGCGAACTGATCGCGCTGCTCGGCCCTTCCGGCTCGGGCAAGACGACGCTGCTGCGGCTCGTCGCGGGGCTGGAAACGCCCTCGGACGGCATCATCTATTTCGGCAACGAGGACGCCTCGAAAAAGACGGTGCAGGAGCGCAACATCGGCTTCGTCTTCCAGAGCTATGCGCTGTTCCGCCACATGACCGTGCTCGACAACGTGTCCTTCGGCCTGAAAATCCGCCCCTCGGGCCGCCGGCCGTCCGCGCAGGCGATCCGGGCCCGGGCGCTCGAACTGCTCGATCTCGTGCAGTTGACGGGGCTTGAAAAGCGCTACCCCGCCCAGCTTTCCGGCGGCCAGCGCCAGCGCGTCGCGCTTGCCCGCGCCATGGCGGTGGAACCCAACGTCCTGCTCCTCGACGAGCCCTTCGGCGCGCTCGACGCGCAGGTGCGCAAGGAGCTCAGGCGCTGGCTGCGCGAGATCCACGACCGCACCGGCCACACGACGATCTTCGTCACCCACGATCAGGAGGAGGCACTGGAACTCGCCGACCGGGTCGTGGTGATGAGCAAGGGCCGGATCGAGCAGACCGGCACGCCGGACGAGATCTACGACCGCCCGAACTCTCCCTTCGTTTTCTCCTTCATCGGCCAGTCGAACGCGTTGCCGGTGCGGGTCGAAGGGGAAAAAGTCTGGCTCGACGATCGCCTGATCGGGCTTGAGGCCCGCGGCGAGCCGGATGGGCCGGCGGATCTTTATTTCCGCCCGCATGACATCGAGATCCTCGACGGCTGCGGCGGCTGCATTGCCGGCGTCGTCGCCGGCAGCCGGCGCGTAGCGGGCACGCGTCACGTGGAGGTCAATATCGGCGCCCGCCAGCCGCAGATCGAGGTCGAACTGCCGCCGGAAACGCCGGCGCCGGAAGGCGCCCGGCTTGCATTCCGTCCGAAGCGCTACAGGCTCTTCGCCCGTCGCGAGGCGGCGGTGGCCGCCTGAACGGACGGCCTATTCGAGCGGCGCCGATTCCGGCGGTCCTCGCCGCAGGACGAGCTGCATGCGGTGGATGGCGACGAAGATCGCAAGCGCCATCACGCTTGCCGTGACCGCGATCTGCCAAAGGCCGAGGCCGGCGGCAAGCCCCACGGCACCGGCGAGCCACATGCCGGCTCCTGTCGTGATGCCCTGGACCTCGCCGCGCGACAGCACGATGAATCCCGCAGCCAGGAAGGCAACCCCGCCTGTGATCGCCTCGACGAGACGGGAGGGATCCATCTGCACGTTCTCCCCGGCAAAAGGCGGGGCGTTGACCAGCTCGATCGCGACGATGGTGAAGACGGCGGAGGCGAGACAGACCATCATGTGCGTCTTCAGGCCGGCCGGACGGTCACGCCATTCGCGCTCGATGCCGATCAGGGCTCCGAGGATGGCGGCGAGCAGAAGGCGCGCAACCATCACCGGGAATCCGAGATGCGTTCCGTGGCCGATCGTCCCGATAAGTTCTGACATGTCGCGCAAACGCGCGAGCGGGCTTCCGGTTCCACGCCGGCGACCGGATCGAGATCGCGGCGGCGCGATCCCCGCCTTGACCCGGCGGCGCTTCGCCGCCATGGTCTGCCGCCATGACCCATGCCGAGATCGACGACGACGCGCTGACCACCCATCCAATCACGCGTCTTCGCCGGCTCTTCCGCGCGCTCTACCACGGCAACAGCCCTGTCGCCTTCGGCTTCCAGATCAGCCTCGCGGTCATCGACCTCCTGATCATCGCCTTTTTCGTCTTCGGCCCCTATCTTCGAACCGGCCCCTCCTACCTGATCATCGACTATGTCGCGGCCGTCTGGATCTTCCTCGAACTCGCCGCGCGGGCGCTGATCGCGCGGGGACCGCGCGAATTCCTCGCCCGGCCAACCACTTGGGTGGATGCGGTGGTTCTCGCCACGCTGCTCTTCCCCGCGCTCCTCTTGAATTTCGCCTTCCTGCGGGCGCTGCGGATCTGGACGCTCGCCAACAGCCGCATGATGCGCAGCCTGCTCAAACGTTGCCGGCTGAAGGCCCATGAGGACGTTATCCGTGCCTCGATCAACCTCGTCGTCTTCCTCTTCCTCGTCACCGGCTTCGTCTATACCTTCTTCTTCTACCATCTCGACGGCATCAGCGGCTTCGTCGACGCGCTCTATTTCACGGTGGCGACCGTGACCACCACCGGCTTCGGCGACATCACATTGCCGGGAACGGCGGGAAAGCTCACCTCGATCATCGCGATGATCATCGGCATCTCGCTCTTCGTCCGCCTCGCCCAGGCGGTGGTACGCCCCTTGAAGGTCACCTTCCCCTGCCCACGCTGCGGGCTGCAGCGCCACGATACCGACGCCGTGCATTGCAAGGCCTGTGGCGAGATCCTCAACATCCCCGACGAAGGCCATTGAAGCCCGCGCAAGACGGTTTCCCCGGATCATATTTGACTATACAAATCAACCTGTCCCGCATCGCCGAAGCATGATGCGGGCGCCGGAGATGGACAGCGGGATGACGACGATCCACCAGCGCATCTTCGCCGACATCGAGGCGAAGATCATGAGCGGCGAATGGCAGCCGGGCCATCGCATCCCCTTCGAGCACGAGCTGGAGGCGGAGTACCGCTGCTCGCGCATGACGGTCAGCAAGGCGCTGTCGGCGCTCGCCGATCGCGGCATGATCGTCCGGCGGCGCCGGGTCGGCTCCTTCGTCACGGCGCCGCAGATCGACCGGACGGTGCTCGACATCCAGGACATCGCAACCGCGGCGAGCGCGGCCGGCCATGCCTACGAATTCCGCATTTTCGGGCGGGAGGAAGGAGTGCTGACGTCCGGCGAGGCAGCACGGCTCGGCGAGACGGCCGGCGCGCCCGTGCTCCGGGTGCAGTGCCTGCATGTCGTCGACGGCAGGCCCCATGCGCTCGAGCGGCGCCTCATCCTGCTTCACACCGTGCCGCAGGCGCGGGATGAGGCGTTCCTACAGATGCCGCCCGGAACCTGGCTGCTCGAGCAGGTCGCCTGGACCGAGGCACGCCATGTCATCCGTGCCGTCGCCGCCGATGCCGCGACCGCGCAGCGCCTCGAACTGGCGCGGGGCGACCCCTGCCTGCTGCTCACCCGGCAGACCTGGCAGAACGGCAGGACGGTGACGGCGGTCGAGATCACCCATCCGGGCGACCGCTATCAGTTCACCGGCGTCTTCCACCCCTCGTCCAGATAGGGCGTCAGGCAAGAATGCCGGCCAGCTCGCTCACGCTCGGGAATGCGGAATGGGTGCCGGGCCGCGCCACCGTGATCGCGGAAGCGCGCGCGGCGTCCTCGATCGCGCGGCGGTCGAGACGGCCCGAGCGCAAGGCCGCCGAGGCCAGCGCAACCGAAAGGAACGTGTCGCCGGCGCCGGTGGTGTCGACGACATCCACCGCAACGGCGGGAACGCGGCAGACGCCGTCCCGATCGGCCAGAAGCGCGCCCTCGCCGCCCGCCGTGAGCACGACCTGCCCGACGCCGCGCGCGAGGAGATGCGCGGCGGCCTCCGGCCCTGTCGCTCCGGTCAGAGACAGCGCCTCGCCGCGGTTGAGGCAGACGATATCGACAAACGGCCAGAGCGACGGGAAATAATCCCGCACGGGCGAGGGATTGACGGCCGTCACCATGCCGCGCCGTCTCGCAGCAGCGAGGACGGCAGCGGTCGTCTCCCGCGACAGGTTGCCCTGGACCACGAGGCGATCGCCGGAAGACGCATGAACGAGCCTTTTCTCCACCTCATGTGGGGCCAAACCTTCCGCCGCCGCCGCCGTCGAGAGAATGGCGTTTTCGCCGTCAGGCAGCCGGAAGATCAGGGAGTGATCGGTGGAGACCCCTTCGATCTCGACGAGATCTGCGATCACCGGCTCGGGCAGGATCGCCTGTCGGATCGCCGCCGCGCGCGCATCGTCGCCGATTGGCGCGACCAGGGTCGTGCGGAGCCGCGCTCGCGCGAGCACGATCGCCTGGTTGGCGCCCTTGCCGCCGAGGTCGCGCGGACCGGTACGGCCGAGCACGGTGGCGCCGGGCGCCGGAAGCGCGTCGACGAACATCGTCTCGTCGATGGTGACGTTGCCGACGACGAAGGCCTGCATCGTCCCGCCTCAGAGGTAGGGCGCGTGGTGGAAGTCGATCTCAAGCTGCATCGCCCGGCCGAAGATGCCGCTGAGCCGCCCCTGTTCCGCGTCGCCGAGCGTTTCGCCGGCGGCATCCAGCTCTGCCTTCAGCCAGTTCGCCTGGTCGGCGAAACCGGGATCGACATGCAGATCGACCCATTCCTTCAGCAGCGGATCGCTGATCGCACAGGCCGCCGCCTGCTTCGACCAGGTCCAGTACATCCATTCGGCGGCGAACATGGCCGCGACCGTATCGAGGAAGCCACCGTCGCGGGCGATACCCAGCATGCCGGCGCGAAAAGCCACGACCTCCGGGATATCGACATCATAGGTCGAGGGGTCGATCGCGCGCGTGGCAAAGACCTTCTCGAAATAGGCGATCTGGTGATTGGCGAGCGCATCAAGCACGGCGATCAGCCAGCGCTTCTGCGCGATCGTCCCGGCCTTCGCCGTCGCATAGGCGAAGATGGACATAGCGGTGTCGACGAAGGCGCCCTCGAAGACGAGGTAACGCTCGAACTGTTCCTTCGTCAGCCGGTCGGCCTTGACGTCCTCGACGAAGCGATGCGCCAGCATCGCCTGGAAGACGGCATCGTTTTCGCGGAGAATCCGCTCGGACAGGGTTTCCCTTGCCATGGTCAGCCTCCCAGTCCTTCTGCCGCCACCGCGCGGAACTCCCGCACCCGCGCCGGATCGACCGGGTTCCACCAGACGCCGTCGACCTTCAGCGAGGAGGCGACGATGACACCGTTGGTGCGGCCGAGGATCGCGACGATGTTGTCCTTCGTGACGCCGGAACCGACGAGCAGCGGCAGATGGGTGGCGGCCGCGATCTCGTCGATCTCCTCGAGCGTGGCGGCATTGCCGGTGCGCTGGCCGGTGGCGATGATGCCGTCGGCGTCGAAGAAGGCGAGGTCGCGCGTCAGTTCCCCGATGGAGCGGTCGGCGACGATCGCGTGGCTGCCATGCTTCACATGGCTGTCGGCAAAGACCTTGACGTGCTCGGCGCGCAGAAGCGCGCGGTAGCGCAGCGCCTCGCCGGCCCGACCCTCCATGAAGCCTTCGTTCGCCACATAGGCATTGGCCCACTGGTTGACGCGGATGAATTTCGCGCCGCCCGCCATCGCCACGGCAAAGGCCGGGATCGGCGCGTTGGCGAGCACGTTGATGCCGAGCGGCACGCCGATCGCGCGCGCGATCCGGTCGGTGACGACGGAGAGGAAGCCGGTCGTCTCCGGCCCCATGTCCTCCGGCTTCGAGAACGGGATGTCGCCGTGGTTCTCGATGATCAGCCCGTGCAGGCCGCCTTCGATCAGCGCCTCAGCGTCGCGCATGCAGAGATCGTAGAGGCTGTTCATGTCGGCGCCGCGATAGCGGGGCGCGCCGGGAAAGGCCGGGCAATGGATCATGCCGATCAGCGCCTTGTCGACGCCGAAGATGTCGCGAACGGCATGGGCCTCGCGATCCGAAATCAGTTGCATGGGCGTGTCCTCAAGGGGTCGCGGGCGGGATCGGGATCCCGCCCTTCGGGGCTCAGAGCTTGGTCATCCAGCCGAGGATGTTCTTCCAGAGGATGCCGTAGCCCTCCCAGGCACAGAAGGCGGGGGACAGCCAGTGCGGCCCGATGTCGGAGGTCCACACCGCGGTACGGCCCTCGCCGTAGCCGCCGAGGACCAGCAGCGGATGGCCGCCTTCGCTTTCCGGCAGGCGGGCGACGACGTCGGCACCCTCGCGCAGCTCCACCTCGTTGACGCCGAGGAGCAGCGGCCAGTCGCCGGCCGGAATGCCGGCAAGGATCGGATGCTGCGGCTTGACGATCTCGGCGACGAGGCCTTCGGGGATCTCCACCCGGTCGTCATAGGGCAGGCAGGTGACCGGCAGCACGTCTTCGACCGGCGTGCGGCGCCAGCGTGCCTTGCCGTCGATGCCCTGGAAGGAGAAATAGCCGCCGCACATCAGAAGGCCGCCGCCCTTCTCGACCCAGGCCTTGATCAGCTTCAGCCGGTTCGGCACGGTGCGCGAATGCAGCCAGACCTCCGGCGGCAGCAGCAGCGAATTGGCGCCGATGTCGGAGAGGATGATGCCGTCATAGGCGTCGAGGCCGGCCATGTCGAAGGGGAATTTCTCCACCGCTTCGTGGGCGGGCATGTAGGTCAGTTCGAAGTCGCTGCCCTTCAACGCCGCGACGAGCGGCTCGGCGCCGAGATGGAAGGTGACGCTGCCGAACTGGTCGAAACCCTTGTAGTGGGTGGCGGAACTCACCCAGCTTTCGCCGACGAGGAGGATTTTCTTGGTCATGGTCGTGGTCCTTGCAAAAAGGGAGCGCGGGATCAGGCGGCCTCGAACACCGAGCGCGGATTGGCCGTCATCAGCCGCACGAGGCTTTCGTCGTCGAGGCCGTGCCGTTTCAGGCGCGGCAGGAAATGTTTGAGGATATAGGCGTAGCCGTTGCCGCCATACCGGGTCAGCATCATCTTCAGGAAGACGTCGTGCGACAGAAGGATGCGGCCGAGATGGCCCATTTCCACCAGCCTGACGATGGCGCGGGCGCATTCCTCGTCGCTCGGGCACTGCACCTGCTGGTCGGCATAGAAGAAATCCATGCCGATCATGTCGTATTCGAGGAAGGCGCCGCGCTCCGCCAGTTCGCTCTGGTAGGCAAGGTCGCCATGCGACGGGTTCATGTGGCAGAGCACGGTGTGGCGGAGATCCCCGCCCTCCTCCGCGACGATGTCGAGCACCCGGTGGCCGAAGCGGAACCAGCCGGGCAGGTGCACCATCAGCGGCAGGCCGGTGCGCACCTGCGCCTGCGCCGCGCCGCGCAGAGATTTCTCCTCGTCCGCCGTGAAATCGGAGGAGACGCCGATCTCGCCGATCAGCCCCGGCCGGACGCCCGTTGAGCCGACGCCGTCGAGCGCCTCGGAGACGATGTCGTCCGCGATGTCCTTGACGCTCATCGCCGAAAGTTCCGGCGGATGGGACGAGCCGAGATAGTAGCCGGCGCCCATGACGATGTTGAGCCCGGAGGCCTCGGAGATCCGCTTCAGCGCGGCCGGTTCACGGCCGATGCTCTTGCAGGTCGGCTCGACGACGGTGCGGCCGCCCTGTTCGGCAAAGGCCTTCAGTTCCTCGATCGCCAGCGGCTCGTCGTCCAGTGTGATGTTGTGCTTGTTGACGAAGGGATCCTGATGCAGCTCGCCGAGGATCTCGATGCAGACGAAACTGGTCGCCAGATACTGCCGCTCCGGCGTCTTCGGCGCGTGCCACCAGCAGGAGCAGTCGTTGAGGATGTGCTCGTGCATCAGCGTGACGCCGAGGCTCGCGACGTCGACGGCGCCGGTGACCGTCACAACCTTGCCCGAGCGGACGTGACCTTCGGAAAGTTCATCGACCATGAGTCATCTCCTCTTCGCCGCGCCGAAGCGGAAATTGGTGGTGAAGATCCGCGTGTTCAGCCAGATGGCGACGAGGATGATGGCGCCGGTGACGATCTGGGTGAAGAAGGGCGAGATGTGCATGAGGATCAGGCCGTTGCCGATGACGGCGATGGTCATCGTGCCGAGCACGGTGCCGAGCATCGTTCCGCGCCCGCCCATCAGCGACGTGCCGCCGAGCACGACGGCGGCGATTACCTGAAGCTCGAAGCCGACCGCCGCATTGGACGAGCCCGAACCGAGCCGCGCGGCGATCAAAAGGCCCGCCACGGCGCAGGCGATGCCGGCGACCATGTAGACCGAGGTGATCACCCATTTCGCCGGCATGCCGACGCGGCGCGCGGCTTCCATGTTCGAGCCGACGGCGATCACCTGCCGGCCGTATTTCGTCGCGGCCAGCACGACATAGCCGACAACGGTGACGACGACGGCGATGAGCGCCGGGATCGGCACGCCGGCGATCACGCCGCGCCCGAGTTCGAAGAAGCCCGGCGCGTCCTTGATCGGGATCGAATACCCTTGTGTCAGATAGAGCGCGAAGCCGCGCAGGATCGACAGGCCCGCCAGCGTGACGATGAAGGCGGGAATGCCCTGATAGGCGACGAACCAGCCCTGCGCCAGGCCGGTCACCGCGCCGAAGGCGATCATGGCGACGACGACGGAGGGCCAAGGATAGCCCATCGCCATGATGATCGCGGCGAGCGCATTGATCAGCGCCACCTGCGAGCCGACCGAAAGATCGATGCCGCCGGTGATGATGACGAAGGTCATGGCGATGGCGACGATCAGGATGGGAGCCGCCTGCCTGACCACGTTGAGGATGTTGCCGAGCGTCAGGAAGTTGTCGCTGCCGAGGGTGAAGAGCACCATGCAGAGCAGGAAGAAGATGGCGATCGAGAGCACCTGCGCGTGCTCGGCGACGAAATCGGCGAGCGGCGAGCCCTGGGCCCGTTCGGTATAGGCGGTCAATGGCGTGCTCCTTCGCCGACGATCAGCTTGACGAGGTCTTCAAGGCTGGTGTTGCCGATCTGCCGTTCGGCGACCTTGGTGCCTTCGTACATGACGGCGATGCGGTCGCAGACGCGGAAGAGATCCTGCAGCCGGTGGGTGATGAGGATGACGGAAACGCCTTGCGCCTTGACGCGGTTGATGAGCGCCAGCACCGCCTCGACCTCGGCCACGGCGAGCGCCGATGTCGGCTCGTCCATGATCAGCACCTTCGGCTTGAACGAGGCCGCGCGTGCGATGGCGATCGCCTGCCGCTGGCCGCCGGAAAGCTTTTCCACCTTCGCCGTGAGTTTGGGGATGCGGATTTCGAGCGCATCGAGCATCTTGCGCGCTTCCGCCAGCATGGTCGCCTTGTCGAGGAAGGGTCCCTTCGTCAATTCGCGGCCGAGGAAGAGATTGCCGACGACGTCGATATGGTCGCAGAGGCTCAAATCCTGGAACACCATCTCGATGTTGCGCGCCCGCGCATCGGCCGGGCCGGTGAAGCGAACCTCCTCGCCTTCCAGCGTGATCGTGCCGCCATCGGGGATATAGGTGCCGGAGATCACCTTGGTCAGCGTCGACTTGCCCGCGGCATTGTCGCCGACGAGGCCGAGGCATTCGCCCGGAAAGATGTCGAGGTCGACGCCGCGCAGCGCCTGGTGCGATCCAAAGGTCTTGCGGATGCCCTTGAGCGCGATGCGCGCGGGGCGGTTCGGCCGAACGCCGGAGGGGACTTCCCCTCCGGCACCGGCGGCAAAGGGCTGCCGGTCGTCAGCGATCATTTGAACACGGCCCGGTAGGGTTCGACATTCTCCTTCGTGACGATGGTGATCGGCACCGAGACGACCTTGTCGACCGTGCCGCCGGAGGAGAGCTTGATCAGCGCGTCGACCGCGGCCGCGCCCATCAGCGACGGATCCTGCTGCACGACGGCGGCGACATAGCCCTTGTCGATGCCGGCAATGACATCCGCCGTCAGGTCCCAGCCGAACACCTTGATCGTGTCCTGCTTTCCCTGGCTCTCAACCGCGGCGACCGCGCCGACCAGCGCCGGCTCGCCGGTGGCGTAGATGGCGGTCAGGTCCGGATTGGCGGTGATCAGATTCTCGGCGGCGGCGAGCGCGTTGTCCTGGATGTTCTGGCCGTCGACGACGCCGGCGACCGTGATGCCGTCATTGCCGGCGATCGCCTCCTCAAAACCCTTCTGGCGGACGTTCTGGATGTAGGAATTCAGCGCGCCGACGATGCCGATCTTCGCCTTGCCGTCCGCATTCGCCTTGACGTAGTCGACGAAGTATTTGCCGATGTCGGCGCCGGCCTTGGCATTGTCGACGCCGATCTGCGCCTTCTGCGGGCCTTCCGGCAGGATGGCGTCGATGGCGACGACCGGGATGCCGGCGTCGGCCGCCTGGGTCACCGCCGGCATGATGCCGTTGACGTCGATGGCGACGACGGCCATGCCCGCCACCTTCTCCTGGATATAGGTCTCGATGGCGCTGTTCTGGGCGGTCGCCTCGTTGTTGGCGTTGAAGATCACCAGCTTGACGCCGGCATCGGCCGCAGCCTTCTCCGCGCCGCGGTTCATGTCGTTGAAGAACAGCGCCTGCTGGTTGATCTGCACCAGCGCGAAGGTCTTGTCCTCGGCGGAGACCGTCGTGGCAAAGGCGGTGAGCGCAGTGAAGCCGGCGGCGGCGATCAGGGTTCTGCGTGTCAGTCCGAAGGTCATGTTCTCATCCTCTTTTGGTTTTGGCTTTATGGTTCTGGCCGGTGCCTGATTGTTGCCTCGCCGGCGGCGCAACCGAGTTCCGCACGACGATTTCGACGGGAAGGAGTTCCTCGAACGCCGAAGCGCCCTCCTTCCGATGGGTGTCCAGCAGCAGTTCCAGCGAGCGGCGGCCGATCGCGCGCACCGGCTGGTGGATCGCCGTCAGCGGCGGCGAGAAGAGATGCAGCGGCCCGACATCGTCGAAGCCGACCACCGAGACGTCGCCGGGAACGGAAACGCCCGCATCGCGGAACACCTCGATCAGGCCGATGGCGATCTCGTCCGACGAGGCGAAGATCGCCGTCGCGCCGCTGCGTTCGTCGATGAAGCGCTTCGCCGCCTCCCGGCCATAGGCGATCGTATACTCGCCGCTGTAGCGATCGACGCGCGCCGCCTCGCCATGCGCTTCATGAAGCGCGCGCGAGAGGCCGGCATGGCGGCGCAGCGCGCTGATCATCCGCGTGTCGCCGCCGATGAAGATGACATGGGCGTGGCCGTGCTCCGCCAGATGCAGGCCGGCGAGGTAGCCGCCCTGGTCGTTGTCGCAGAAGAGTTTCGGCGCATCCGCGCCGGGCACGTCCTCGTCGACAACCACGACCCGGCCAGAACGGTTGATCAGGGCGGCGAGCGCGCCGTCGTCGGCATGGTTGGTGACGAAGATCAGCCCGTCGACATGGTTGCGGTCGATCAGTTGCAGATATTCGATCTCGCGGCCCGGCCGGTTCAGCGTCGCATGCAGCGAAACGGCGAGCCGCTTCTCGTCCGCCATCTCCTCGACCGCGGCCACGAGGGTGGCGAAGAAGGGATTGGCGATGTCCGGCACCACGAGCCCGACCGTGTCGCTGCGCCCCATGCTGAGGCGGCGCGCATGCGGATTGGGCCGGTAGTTCAGTGCGGCAATCGCGTCCTCGATGCGCTTCTTCGTCTCGAAGGGCAGGTCGAGCGAGCCGTTGACGAGCCGCGACACCGTCGTCACCGACACGCCGGCGGCAGCCGCAACATCCTTCAAACTGGGTGTCATACCCTTGGCCACGGCCGATCCCCTCGCGCCCTCCGCCTTTTGTAAAGCGGTTTAGTAAAGCGCTTTACAAGAAAAGAATGATTGCCGGATTTTGTCAACCGCGACGCCGTAAAAAACCGTCAAGGACCGTCGTGCCCGTATCCGCCGGTAAAAACCGATCCGGAACCGCGGCCGTCTCGTAGACTGCATGGGAAGACAGGACCGGGAGATCCCTTGATGATACGCGCTTTTGCCATATCCGCCTTCGCAGCACTCGGGCTTCTGTCAGCGGCATCCGCGACACAGGCCACCGATTTCACGCTCGAAGGCTATTTTTCCGGAAAGACAACGGCACGCGGCAGTTTCAGTGCCATCAATGGCGTCAAACGCGGCTTCGACGTCGATCTCTTCGGGCGCTGGAACGGAACGCGGCTGCTCTTGCGCGAGGATTTCCGCTACGACGACGGCGTGCGCGACCGCAAGACCTGGACCTTCATCAAGACCGGCCCCGGGCGGTATACCGGCACGCGCGAAGATGTGATCGGCGAGACGGTGGTGCGCATCGAGGGCAAGGTCGCGCGCTTCACCTATCTCGTCCTGCTCGATCCGGCCGACCCCTCAAGCAAGGTCCGCTTTTTTGATACGATGCGGCTCAATCCGGACGGGACCGTGGAAAACAAGGCCCTCGTGACCAAGTATGGCTTCCCGGTCGCCCTTACCCGCGTCGACTTCCGGCGGGAGTGACCGAGGGCATCGTCGGTTTGCGCCTCGGTCACGCCGTTCGCACCCTTGAAGGCGGACTAGCACGACGCGAGGTGCCACTATTGCTTTGCCATCTTCACGACCGGCAATGCGACCGCCCGTGGAGCCAAAGCCGTGCCGACAACGTCAAGCGCGCGACCACACAGACGGCGGGCGCAGTGGCGCCTGCTAGAAAATTGAAATAACTTCAAAAAACTACTGATTTTGATAAAAAATTCCCGTCAATAGTTCTAAAAATTCTATTCTTAAGTGGATTAGAGTAAATAATAGAATATTTTTCCATTGAACGTGCAAAAATCCATTGCTAGCGTTGAAGCGCTTCAACTGGATCCATGCTGTGCAGAGAAAGCGTCCCACCATCGCCGATGTCGCCGAGGCCGCCGGTGTCTCGATCGGCACCGTGTCCAACTACATCAACGGCACAGCGACCGTGCGGGACACGACGCGCGAGCGCATCGAGAGGGCGATCTCCAGCCTGATGTACCGCCCGAGCGCGTTTGCCCGCTCGCTCTCCGGCCAGGCGCCGAAGAGGCCGGCCAATGCGGAGAACGTCCCGCGCCTGCTCGTCGCCGGCCGCGTCAGCGTCGATTTTCTCTGCCGCGTCAACGTGCTGCCGCATCGCGACGACCGCATCACCGCCCGCCATATCGAAAAGGCGCTCGGCGGTCCCGGCGCCAATCTCGCGGTGGCAGCCGCCGGCGTCGGCGCACCGTTGTCGCTGAACGTCGAGCTTGCCACCGCCGTCGGCGAGGATGCCGAAAGCGACTGGGCGCTCGGCGCGCTGTCGAAGCTCGGCGTCCACACGCTGCCCGTCCGCCGCACGCCGAACAACCGGCTGTCGCAAGCGATCGTCCTCATCGAGCTCAACGGCAGCCGCACCATCATCAGCGAGCCGTTCGAGCTCGAGGACGTCGACCTGACGGCCCATCTCGACATCACGCCGCAGGAACGGCCCGCCTGCCTGCATATCGAGGGCTTTCACTACGAGAGCATGCTGGGGGCGATCGACCGTTTTCACGAGGCCGGGTGGAAGGTGAGCCTGCATTCCGCCGGCCTGCCCGCCTCGGTGCGCAAGCCCGACATTTTCCTCGACATGGTGAAGCGCATCGACCTCACCTTCATCAACGACGTGGCGATCCGCGAGATCTTCGATTTCCGCACGCCGCTGTCCACCATGATCGACCAGGTGCGCGACAGGCTGTCGAAGGTCAGGGGCCGCGGCGATGTCGTCGTCACGCTGGGCGAGTTCGGCGCAGTGGTCTTCCCGAGATCGGGCGGCCCGCAGATCGAGGTGCCGGCGCTGCCGGTGAACCGCCTCGACGCCACCGGCGCCGGCGACAGTTTCGCCGGCATCTTCCTCTGCTTCTGGCTGCACGGCGCCTCGCTGGAGGAAGCCGCGCGCTGCGCCGCGATCGGCGGCAGCCTGACGACGACGGTCGAGGGCGCCCAGGGGCATATCGCCCGCTACGACGAACTGAAGGCGTCCCTGCCCGCCGGCAGGGCGCTTGCCCATTCCTGAGAGACGTGGAGACGAGACGATGACGAAAACCAAGGTCCTGCTGGTCGGCGAAAGCTGGATGAGTTCCGCCACGCACTACAAGGGGTTCGACCAGTTCGGCAGCGTCACCTTCCATCTCGGCGCCGAGCCGCTGGTCGCGGCGCTGAAGGACAGCCCCTTCGAACTGACCTACCTGCCGGCCCACGAGGCCGTCGACAGGCTGCCGTTCACGCTGGAGGGGCTGTCGGAGTTTAAGGCGATCATCCTTTCCGACATCGGCGCCAATTCCCTGCTTCTGCATCCCGACGTCTGGCTGCACGGCAGGCCGGTGCCGAACCGGCTGAAGCTCCTCCGCGACTGGACGAAGGCCGGCGGCGGGCTGATCATGATGGGCGGCTACTTATCCTTCCAGGGCATCGACGGCAAGGCGCGCTGGCGCGGCACGGCGGTCGAGGACGCCCTGCCCGTCACCTGCCTGCCCTATGACGACCGGCTGGAAATCCCGGAAGGGTTTCGCGCCGAGATCACCGGGCCGGAGGACCATCCGGTCTTCGCCGGCATCGACGGCGAATGGCCGCTGCTGCTCGGCGCCAACGAGGTCATCGTCCGCGACCGCGCCGATGTCGAGGTGCTTGCCCGGCTGCCGGCGAAGGAAGGCGGACACCCGCTGCTGGTCACCGGCCGCTATGGTCAGGGCCGCACCGCCGTCTGGACCTCCGACATCGGCCCGCACTGGCTGCCGACGCCCTTCGTCGAATGGCCGGGCTATGCCCGTCTGTGGAAAAACCTGCTCGGCTGGGCCACCAGCACGCTTTGAGGAAACGCCGATGTCCGCTCCCTTCCTTGTCGCCAAAGGCATCGCCAAACGGTTCGGCGCGTTGACCGCGCTTTCGGGCGTCGACCTCGACATCCGCTCCGGCGAGGTTCTGGCGCTGCTCGGCGACAACGGGGCCGGCAAGTCGACCTTCATCAAAATCCTCGCCGGCGCCCATCCTCAAACGGAGGGCGAGCTGAAGATCGAGGGCCGCCCGGTCGCCTTCTCCTCGCCGAAGGACGCCGCCGCCGCCGGCATCGCCACGATCTTCCAGGAACTGGCGCTTTCGGAAAACCTGTCGATCGCCGAAAACGTCTTCCTCGGCCGGGAACTGAAGCGTTCCGTGCTCGGCGTGCCTTTCCTGAAACGGAAGGAGATGCGCGATCGCGTCGATGCCCTGCTGACCGAACTCGACGCGCATATTTCCGATCCAGAAGCGCCGGTCGGAAGCCTCTCGGGCGGCCAGCGCCAGGCAGTGGCGATCTGCCGGGCGCTGAACCTCAATGCAAGGCTCGTCATCATGGACGAGCCGACGGCGGCGCTGGCTGTTGCCGAGACCCGCAAAGTGCTGTCGCTGACACGCAGGCTTGCGGCGCGCGGCTGCGCCGTCGTGCTGATCAGCCACAACATCGCCGATGTCTTCGAGGTCGCCGACCGCATGGTCGTCTTCCGCCGCGGCCGCAAGGTCGCCGAGCGGGTGAAGAGCGCGACGAACCCGGAGGAGATCGTTTCCCTGATAACCGGCGCCCATCCCGACGTGCGGGCGCTGGAAAAAACATAAGTGAAGCACGTCCCGTTTCCAGAGAGGTCCCAACCGCCATGCTCACCCAGATGAAGAAAGCGCTCGCCGCATCCGCCTTCACCCTAGCACTTGCCGCATCCGCCTTTGCGCAGGAGAAGCCGAAGGTCGCCTTCGTGCCGCAGCTGATCGGCATTCCCTATTTCAACGCCATGGAGGCCGGCGGCAAGAAGGCCGGCGAAGATCTCGGCGTCGAGTTCATCTATACCGGCCCCGTCGACACGAACCCGGTCGACCAGCTGCAGATCGTGCAGAACCTGATCGACCAGGGCGTCGGCGCCGTCTCCGTCAGCGTCCTCGACGCCTCTGCCATCGCCCCGGTCGTGGAAGCCGCCAAGGCCAAGGGCGTCAAGCTCTTCACCTCCGACAGCGACGCGCCCGACAGCGGCCGCGCGGTCTACGTCGCCCAGGCGACGGACGAGGGCCTCGGCTTCGCCATCGTCGACGAGATGGTCAAGCGGGTCGGCGAGGATGCCAAGATCGGCATCGTCTCCGGCGAGGCGACCGCCTCGAACCTCAATGCCTGGATCGGCTTCATGCAGAAGCGCGTCGCGGAAAAATATCCGAAGGTGACGCTCCTGGAGCCGCAATTCGCCGGCGGTACCGCCCAGCGCGCCGCGCAGATCTCGACCGATCTGATCGCCGCCAACCCGGACCTCAAGGGCATCATCGCCGTCGCCTCGACCACCTGCCCCGGCGTCGCCCAGGCGATCGAGACCGCCGGCAAGATCGGCAGCGTCGTCGGCGCCGGCTATTGCAGCCCGAACACGGCCCGCTCCTACCTGAAAAGCGGCGCCTTCGGCTTCACCGTGCTCTGGGATCCGGCGCAGCTCGGCTACCTGACCGTCTGGGCCGGCAAGCAGCTGATCGACGGCAAGGCGTTCGAGGCCTCGAACACGATCAAGGGCTTCGCCTCGCCCGCGACCTATGACGCGACCACCGGCATCCTTCTGCTCGGCCCCCCGGCGATCTTCACGGCCGAGAATGTCGACCAGTTCGACTTCTGAGCCGAACCATCGCGGCCCATCTCCTCCCGCCTGCGGCGGGGGGAGAAAGCGGGGCGAGGCATCCTCCTCTCCCGCCATCGCTACCGATCCATGACACCGCCGCGCCGCCTGACGCAGGAAAGACCGCCATGCCAGGATTGAAACCGGGATTTTCGCTGAACGGACGGGAGTGGTCGCTGCTCGCCGCCTGTCTCGTCGCGATCCTCGTCTTCGCGCTCGCCGCGCCCGCCTTCGCCACCGGCGGCAATGCCGCGACGATCCTGCGCAACAGCGTCGAACTGCTGCTGATCGGCCTCGGCATGACACTGCTGCTTGCCATGGGCGGCATCGACGTCTCCGTCGGCATCGTCATGGGGCTCGCCGCGATCGGCGTCGGCCGGGCGCTCGGCGCCGGCGTCCCGCCGCTTATCACCGCCCTCATCGGCCCGCTGGTCGGCGCCGGCCTCGGCATCGTCACCGCCGCGGTCGTCGTCCTTGGCCGGGTACCGGCGATCGTCGGCACGCTCGGCCTGCTCGGCGTCTACCGCACCGCGATCTTCGTCCTCCTCGGCGGTCAGTGGCTCTCAGGCCTGCCGACGGATCTCACGGGCCTGATGGCGGCGACGATTCTCGGCGTCCCCTTCTCCGCGATCCTGATCGCGCTCGCCTATCTCGCCGTCTTCGTCGCGCTGCGCCGCACGCCCTTCGGCCCGCATCTGCTTGCGATCGGCAATTCGGAGGAGAAGGCGCGGCTTTCCGGCATCGCGGTGACGAAAATCCGCTTTGCCACCTTCATCGTCTCCGGCACGCTCGCAGGCCTCGCCGCCACCTTCTACGTCGCCACCTACCGCAATGTCGAAATGACCATCGGCAGCACGCTCGCGCTCGACGCCATCGCCGCCGTCGTGCTCGGCGGCACCAGCATCCTCGGCGGGCGCTGCAGCCTGATCGGCACCGTGCTCGGCGTGCTGCTGCTGCGCATCCTGCAGAACGGCCTGCTGCTCGTCGGCGTGCCCTCGCTCTGGCAGCAGGTGGTGACCGGCGCGCTTCTGATCGGCGTGCTTTCGATCGAGGTGCTGCGCGGCCGCCTGGTCCTCCCGGTCCTCAAGGGAGCCCGCGCATGATCCGCATGAGACGCCTTCAGGGCCCGGCCCTGATCCTGACGCTGCTTTCCGGCCTCTGGGTGATCGTCATCCTCGGCCTTCTCGTGCTGAAGCCTTCGGCGTTCAGCGCCTCGACGATGACGGCGGTGCTGCAATTCTCCACCATCCTCGCCCTCGTCTCGCTCGGCCAGGCGCTGGTGATCCTCGCCGGCGGCGCCGGCATCGACCTCTCCGTCGGCGGCATCGTCTCGCTCTCGGCGGTCGCCTCGCTGCTGATGGCGAAGGCCGGCCTGCCGCCGCTCCTCGTCCCCGTCGCCTGCCTTGCCGCCGGGGCCGGGCTCGGCGCCTTCAACGGCCTGCTGGTGACGCGGCTTGCCATCCTGCCGCTGATCGCAACGCTCGGCACGCTGTTCGTCTATTCAGGACTGGCGCTGGCCTTAACCGGCGGCGCGGCGCAGAGCGGCGTGCCGGCCTGGCTGCTCGTCTGGGGTCGCGGCATCGTCGCCGGTGTGCCCCTGCCCTTCCTCACCTTCGTCCTTCCCGCCTTCGTCATCGCGGCCGTCCTCCTCTCGGCGACCGCCTGGGGCCGCTGGGTCTACGCCATGGGCTTCAACGAGCGCTCCGCCCGCCTCGTCGGCATCCCGGTCGATCGCGCCCGGCTGATGCTCTACACGCTGAGCGGCCTGCTCGGCGGCATGGCCGGGCTGATCTCGCTCGCCTGGCTCGGCAGCGGCCGGCCGAACATCGGGCAGAATCTGGAGCTCGAATCGCTGACGGCGGCCATGCTCGGCGGCATCGCCATCACCGGCGGCCGCGGCGGTATCGGCGGGGTGCTCGCCGCCGTCGTCCTGCTCGTCACGCTGAAGACGGGCCTGCTGCAACTCAACGTCAACACCGTCTGGCAGGTGGGCATCGTCGGCGCCCTTCTTGTCGCCGTCCTCATCGCCGACCGCCTTTCGCAGAACCGGAGATAAGCCATGCCGTCCATCGAGGATACCATTGCCGAACGCGTCGAAGCCTCGGCCGAGCGCATCGTCGCCACCTTGAGCGACCTCGTCGCCTTCCCCTCGATCGTCAAATCGAACCCGAAGGAAGCCGGCCCCGGCGAGCGCGACTGCCAGCTCTATTTACAGAAGCGGCTGGAGGCGCTCGGCTTTTCCACCGATCTCTGGGACCCCAACGGGCCGGCTCTCTATGAAAAATACAAAGGTCGGCCGGGCGCCAACAAGGGCCGCACCTTCGAGGGCCGGCCGAATCTCGGCGGCACGCTGAAAGGGACCGGCGGCGGCCGCTCGATCATGCTGACCGGCCATATCGACGTCGTCCCCCCCGGCGCGCCGGAACACTGGGCGACCGATCCCTTCGTCCCCGTGCTGAAGCACGGTTTCCTGCACGGTCGCGGCACCGTCGACATGAAGGGCGGCGTCGCCTGCATGCTGATGGCGGTGGAGATCCTCAAGGAACTCGATATCCCGCTTGCCGGCGACATCGTCTTCACCACCGTCGTCGACGAGGAGATCGGCGGCATGGGCTCGCTCGCCATGGTCGACCGCGGCTTCACCGCCGATGCCGGCATCATGACCGAGCCGACCGCCAACAGGATCGCGCCGCTCTGCCACGGCATCCTCTGGGGGAAGATCATCATCGACGGCATCGGCGGCCATGCGGAACTGACGCCGAACGCCTGGTATTCGAGCGGGCCGGTCGACGCGGTGCAGCTCTGCCGGCAGATGCTCGACGGCATCGACATCCTCAACCGCCGCTGGATGTTCGATCCAAAAAAGAACCATCCGCTGATGGACCTGCCGAACCAGATCATCGTCACCCAGATGAAGGCCGGAGAGCACCCCTCCTCAATGGCCGGCAAGGCGGAGATCATCATCGACGTGCAGTACCTGCCGAGCGAGAAGGACGAATTCGGCCTCGGCGGCCACGTCAAGCGCGAGGTCGAGGCGCATGTGCTGAACATCTGCCAGGCGGACCCCTACCTGCGGCAGCACCCCGCCCGGGTCGAGTGGATCCTTGATGCCGACTGCGCCGAAATCCCGGCCGACAGCCCCTTCATCGGCGTCTTCCAGCAGGCGGTCGCGCGCGCGAACCTGTCTCCCGCCCTCTCCGGTTTCGGCGCCCACAGCGACATCGGCCTGCCGAGCGGCCTCGGCCAGACGCCGACGGTCAATTTCGGCCCCGGCGACCCGGCGCAGGCGCACCAGCCGAACGAACGCGTCTCCGTGCGCGACCTCGTCGACTGCACCAAGGCGATCGCCCTCGCCGTGGAGCAGTGGTGCAGATAGGTCAGCCGACCCGCATCAGGACATGCGCGATGCCGGCGACGGCGCCATCGGCGTCATCCACGCCCATCCGTGCGATGCCGAGGACGAGCCCGGGCCGCGCGGGTCCGAGATGGAAGGCCGACATCGGCAGGATGCCGTAGCCGCGCCGCGCCAGCCTCTGCGCGGCGGCCGCGTCGTCGGTGGCGCGGTCGCGGAACCAGGCGGCAAGCTGCAGCCCGCCCGAGCCCGGCGGGACCTCGAGAACCGCATCGCAATGGCGAATGAGCGCGGCAACCGTCGCCGCCATGCGGGCCTCGTAGATCTGCTTCATCCGCCGCAGATGCGCGCGCAGCCGCCCCTCGCGGATGAAGTCGGCGAGGGCTGCCTGGATATGGACGGGCACCGCAAGCCCCTGGCGCTCGATGGCGGCGGCGGCCTCCTCGGCCAGCATGCGCGGAACGATGGCATAGGCGACGCGCAGGCCGGGAGCGAGCACCTTGGCGAAGGTGCCGAGATAGGCGACGCAGTCCGCCCGGTCGATCCCCTGCAGCGCCGCGATCGGTCGCGACCCGTACTGGAATTCGCTGTCGTAATCGTCCTCGAGGATGAGGGCGCGGTGGCGCCGCGCCACCTCCAGCAGCGCCAGCCGCCGCGAGAGCGACAACGTGACGCCCGTCGGATACTGGTGCGAGGGCGTGACGTAGATCAGCCGCGGCGGCGCTTCGCCAAGACCCGGATCGATCCCCGACCGATCGCAGGCGATGCCGACGAGCCGCGCTCCAGCGGCGGCGAGCAGCGCCCGGGCAGCGGGATAGCCGGGCTCCTCGATCCAGGCGACCGGAGGCCCGGCCCCGTCACGCAGCACCATCAGCCTGGCAAGCAGGTCGATCGCCGCGCGCGTCGTCGGCAGGATCAGCACCTGCTCGGGCCGCGCCACCACGCCGCGCGTGGCCGAGACATGCTCCAGGACGGCCTCGCGCAGCGCGGGCAGGCCGGACGGCGCATCATAGCCCAGGGCGGAGCCGTCGAGGCGGCGCGCGCGGGCAGCGAGGCAGCGCGCCCATGCGGCACGGGGAAAATCGGCGAGATCCGGAATGCCGGGGCGGAAAAGACCCGCCACCGACGGCAGGGCGTCGGGCATCCGCGGCGAAGCGACCTCGGCACGCCGGCCCCGAAGCGGCGATGGCGCCAGCACCGCGACCTGCGTCCCTGAGCCGGCCCGCGCGATCAGATAGCCTTCCGCCTTCAGCCGCTCGAAGGCGTCGACCACCGTCGAGCGGGCGACGCCGAGCGCTGCGGCCAACAGCCGGCTGGACGGCAGCCTCGTGCCCGCAGGCAGGTCACCGGCCAGGATGCGCGCGCGAAAAGCGCTGTCGATCTGGCCAGGGAGATCGCCGCCGGCGCGGTCGAGGATGAGCCAGGCGGGGGCATCGAAGCTGCGCAAACCGGTCTGCCCAAAATAACGGAACTGGAGTTTTACTTCATTCCACTCTTCAGCGAGAAGTCAACCTCCGGACGCTGGCGGCCCGCCGGCGCAGACGAGAGACGAGACCATGTCACTGACCGATTGGGCGGGCGCCGCCCGGCCGCAGCGCGACGTTCTGGAAGGCCGCTATGCCCGCCTCGAGCCGCTCGATCCGGCCCGCCATGGCGCCGAGCTCTTCGCCTCGGCCCAGGAACCGGGCGCCGACGACCGCTTCCGCTACCTGTTCGAGGCGCCGCCCGAATCCATGACCGTCTTTTCCGCCTGGCTCGACAAGATCGCCGCCTCCGACGACCCGATGTTCTTCGCCGTCATCGACCAGGCGACCGGCCGCGCCGAAGGACGGCAGGCGCTGATGCGCATCGACGCCACCCATGGCGTCATCGAGATCGGCAATATTCTGTGGGGACCGGCGATCGCCCGCGCGCGGGTGACGACGGAGGCGCTCTACCTCTTCGCACATTTGATCTTCGATACGCTCGGCTATCGTCGATTCGAGTGGAAATGCAATGCGCTCAACGCGCCGTCGCGCCGTGCGGCCGACCGTTTCGGCTTCACCTTCGAGGGCATTTTCCGCCAGCACATGGTGGCAAAGGGGCAGAACCGGGACACGGCCTGGTTCTCGATCCTCGACGGCGAATGGCCGGCGCTGAGGGCCGCCTACGAGGCCTGGCTCGATCCCGACAACTTCGACGGGGATGGCAGGCAGATCCGCACCCTTCAACACCACCGCACCGGGGAATGACAGGGATGAACGAGGACACGCTCACGCTGCGCCCGCTCGGCGCCGAGGATCATGCCGACTGGCTGCCGCTGTGGCAGGCCTACCAGGCCTTCTATAAGGTCGAGATCCCGGCCCCGGTGACGGCGACGACCTTCACCCGCCTCATCGACCCGGCCGGGCCGATGCGAGGGGTGCTCGCCTGGCAGGGAAGCCGTGCGGTCGGCCTCGTCCACACGATCCGCCACCGGTCGACATGGACGGAGGGCGACTACTGCTATCTCCAGGACCTCTTCGTCGCGCCCGACGCGCGCGGCGTCGGCATCGGGCGACGGCTGATCGAGCATGTCTACGCGCTCGCCGCCGGCTGGGGATGTGCCCGCGTCCACTGGCTGACGCATGAGACGAACAGCGACGCGATGCTGCTCTACGACCGCATCGCCGACCGCTCGGGCTTCATCCAGTATCGTAAGCTCCTGGCACGGTAAGGACAAGCCCGTTCGTGCCGAGGATGAAGGCGATCACGCCTCTCATCAAAGAACGCGGATAAATTCCTGAATCGATTCCGTTTGTTAGCGAGATGCAGTATCCTGGGCGGCAATCGAAACCGGCAAGGAACGTCCCATGGTCCATCTCCTCGGCATTTCCGGCAGCCTGCGCAAGGCCTCGCTCAATACCGCGCTCCTCAACGCCGCCGTCGCCGGGGCGGGCGACGGCGTGACGCTGACGGCGGCCGGCATCGCCGGCATTCCGCTTTATGACGGCGACCTCGAGGCGGCCGACGGCGTTCCCGCGGCCGTCGCAGCACTCAAGGAGAAGATCGTCGCGGCGGATGGCGTGATCCTGTTCACGCCGGAATACAACAATTCGATTCCCGGCGCCTTCAAGAACACGATCGACTGGCTCTCCCGGCCCTCCTCCGACATCGGCCGCGTCTTCGGCGGCAAGCCCTTCGCCCTTGCCGGTGCCTCGCCCGGCAATTTCGGCACGCTCCTGTCGCAGAACGCCTGGCTGACGGTGCTCCACACGCTCGGCGCGCGGGTCTGGTCCGGCAAGCGGCTGATGGTCTCGCGCGCCCATACGCTCTTCGACGGCGAAGGGCGCCTGACGGACGCGGCCACGGCCGAACGCCTCGACGCCTTCGTCGCCGGCTTCGCCGATTTCGCGGCGAAAGGCTGAGCGACACCAGCGGCTCAGATCGACGAGAGGGCGACCGCCGGCTGCAGCTTCGACGCGTTGTAGGCCGGCAGGTAGCCGAAGACGAGACCGGTGAGGAAGGCGCTGGCGAAGGCGAGCGCGACCGGACCCGGCGCGAAGGACACCGGCACGCCGAACGCCTGCGCCACCACGCCGATGCCGAGCCCGAGGGCGACGCCGATCAGGCCGCCGAGGGCAGAGACGACCAGCGCCTCGACGATGAACTGCGCGAGGATGTCGCGCGCTCGCGCCCCCGTCGCCATGCGGATGCCGATCTCGCGCGTGCGCTCGCTCACCGAGACGAGCATGATGTTCATCACGCCGATGCCGCCGACGATCAGCGAGATCGCCGCGATCGAACCGAGGAACACCTTCAGGATGTTCGAGGTCTCCGTCAGCGTCTCGCGGATCGCGGCGAGATTGGTGATCTGCGTATCCTGCCGCTTGTGGCGGAGATCGAGCAGCGCTTGGATCTGCGCCTGCGTCGCATCGATGGCGGCATCGTCCTTCACCTGGACGGTGATGGAACGGACATTGCGGGCACCGAACAGGCGCAGATTGCCGGTCGTCAGCGGCACGAGCACTGTGTCGTCCTGATCGTTTCCGCCGGCGGTCGCACCTTTTTCAGACAGGATTCCAATGACCTGGAACGGAATGTTCTTGATCAGGATATAATCGCCGAGCGGATCGGCATCGTCGGGGAAGAGGGTGCGGGCGACCGTCTGCCCGAGAATGGCGACGGTGGCGTAGGACTCCATGTCGGACGCGTCGAGGAAGGTGCCGGACGCCGTCTCCCAGGATTTCGCCAGCGGGAACTCCGGCACCGTGCCGTTGACCGTCGTCTGCGTGTCGCGGTTTCCGGCCCGCACCGTCAACGTGCTCGACATTTCCGGAACGGCAAAGGCGATGTTCGGCAGTTCTCGGATCGCATCGGCATCGGAGGGGATGAGCGAGACGACGCTGCCGCCCTCTCCGCCGCGGAAATTCGCCATGCTGGGCCGCACCACCAAAAGATCGGAGCCCATGGACGAAATGCGGCTCAGCACCGAATCCTGCGCGCCGGTGCCGATCGCCAGCATGGCGACGACGGAGCTGACGCCGATGACGATGCCGAGCAGCGTCAGGACGGTGCGGAAGAGGTTCGCCCGGAGCGCGCGGAACGACATGCGCACCGCCTCGCCGAGATCGGCAAGGGCTGGCGACGCATCCTCGGTCGCGCGGATGCGGGACGGCGGGGCGATCCCGCCGCGCGGAGCATGGCGCGTTACGCGGTCGGCGACGATGCGGCCGTCGCGGATCTCGACGACCCGGTCGGCGGTCTCCGCCAGGTCCGGCGCATGGGTGATGATGATCACCGTGTGGCCGTCCGCGTTCATCCGCCGCAGCGTCGCCATCACGTCGCGGCCGCTCTGCGTGTCGAGCGCGCCGGTCGGCTCGTCCGCCAGGATGATCTCGCCGCCGTTCATCAGCGCGCGCGCGATCGACACCCGCTGCTGCTGGCCGCCGGAAAGCTGGTTCGGCAGGTGGTCCAGGCGATCGCCGAGATTGAGCGTCGTCAGCAGGTCTTCCGCGCGTTCGCGGCGTGCCTGCGCCGGCATGCCGGCATAGATCGCCGGTATCTCGACATTCTCCTGCGCCGTCGCCGTCGAGACGAGATTGTAGCTCTGGAACACGAAGCCGAACATCCGCCGCCTGCGCCCGGCAAGCTGGTCGGCGTCGAAATCGGCGACATCCTCGCCGGCCAGCAGATATTCGCCGGAGGTCGGCTGGTCGAGGCAGCCTAGGATGTTCATCAGCGTCGACTTGCCGGAGCCGGACGCACCGACGATCGCGACGAACTCGCCGGCGGCGATATCGAGGGAAACGCCGCGCAGCGCCTCGACCGCGACATCGCCGTTGTCGAAGACCTGGCGGATGTCGCGCAGCGAAATCAGCGGCAAAGTCGCCATCCGTTGCCTCCTAGAACATCGGCGGCGGCATGCCGCGCATGCCCCCGCGCATGCCGCGCTGGCCGGAACTGCGGGCGGAATCGGACGGCACGACGACCCTCTCGCCCTCGGCGAGCCCCTCGGTGACCTCGACACGCACGCGGCTGCGCACGCCGGTCCTGATCTCGCGGCTCTCCTGCGCGCCGCCCTCCTTCACCACGGTCACGGTGCCCGTATCACGTCCCGTGCTTTTCAGCGCCCCGGCCGGAATGGTCAGCACGTCCCGGGCCGCATCCTCGACGAAGAAGACCTGCGCCGTCATGTTCATCATCAAAGCGCCGTCGGGATTGGGGACGTCGAAAAGCGCATAATAGAGAACGACGTTGTTTTCCGTCGTCGGCGTCGGCTTGATCTGGCGCAGCGTTCCCTCGTGGCGCCGTCCCGACTGGCCGAGAAGGGTGAAATAGGCCTTCATCCCGACCGCGAGCCGGCTGATGTCTGCCTCGGAGACCTGGGCCTCGACCGTCATGGTCGAAAGGTCGGCAATGGTCGCGATCGTCGGCGTCGACTGGTTGGCGTTGAGCGTCTGGCCTTCCTTGACCGGAATGTCGACGATCGTGCCGGCCATCGGCGCGTAGATCTTCGTATAGCCGAGGCTGATGCGCGCATCCTTCAGTGCCGCTTCCTGCTTGCGGATCTGGGCCTCGAGCGAGGCGACATTGGCGTGGGCGGTGGCGAGTGCGGCGACCGCCTGGTCGAGCGCGGACCGGGCGGCGCTGTTGCTGGCGACGAGATCGCGCTGGCGCGACAGGCTCGATTCCGCCAGCACCGCCTGCGCCTGCTTGTCCGTCATCTGCGCCTTCAGGTTGGCAAGCTCAGCCTCCGCCACCTCGATCTGCGTCTCGATCGAAGCGCTGTCGAGTTCGGCGACGAGGTCGCCCTCCTTCACCTGATCGCCGATCGAAAAGGCGAGGCGCTTCAACTGCCCGGAAACCCGGGCGCCGACATCGACATCGCGGATCGGGCTGAGAAGACCGGCGGCGGTGACGCTGTTTTCGATATCGCCGCGCGCCACGACATCGGTGACGACCGCCTGCCGGGCCGCCGGCGTGCTGTAGGCCTGCCAGCCATAGGCGCCGGCTCCTGCAAGAAGCGCCAGAACGAGGAGCGCGTAGGGCCAGCGCCGACGATGACGACGGCGAACGGGACGCGGGACGGACGACGATGCCGTTGCCTGCGCGTCACGCGTTTCGTTTCGGGGTCTGTCCAGCATGGCCCGCCTGTCACTTCGTTCTGTCCGTCACCGGGATATAGGACGAGACTACGACGAAATCCGGTTCAGCGGGATGAAATCTCTGTAATCTCTGGCGTTTCCTGCCCGCTTCCTGTGCAGGCCTGCATGAGGCGCGCAACCAGGTCGCGCACGCGCCCGGCCGTCACCGGATCGGCGTCGAAAAGAATGCGGTACATGATCGGCGCGACGACATGGTCGATCATCGTCTCGACCGACGGCACGGGCTCGCCGCGTCGGCGCGCGCGGCCCGCGATCACCGAAAGCTGCTGGCGCGTGTAGGCGCAGCAGCGTCCGGCATCCTCCGGACGGCTCGCCATCACGTCGCGGATCAGCGCGCGCCCGGGCGCCGAGGCCATCTCCTCGGCATATTGCTCCCCCCAGGCGAAGAGATCGGCGGCGAGCGAACCGGCATCGGGCGGATCGGCATCCGGCCTCAGATGTTCGACCGCGACATCGCCCAGAAGCTCCTGCAGGTCGCCCCAGCGCCGGTAGATGGTGGAGGGCGTGACGCCGGCCTCGGCGGCGATCTGCGGGATCGTCAGCTGATCGCGGCCGGCGCGGGCAAGAAGGGTGCGCACGGCGCCATGGACCGAGGCCTGCACCCGGGCACTGCGCCCGCCGGGCCGCGCTGCGTCCCTCGCCGTCATCGCTGTCCCCGCTCTTTTCTCAGGTACGGGCAAAGCCGCCTTAACGCAAATGATTTGCTTTCCATACGGTCCTGACCTATGACAAACGCAACGAATTTGCTTTAAGGCCTCCCGTCTCCCATGTCCAGCCAGCCCGACCCTACCGGCCGTCCCGCAGGGCGACGCTTCGCCCTCGCCACACTCGGCGCGACGCTCGTCGCCTTTCTCGCCAGTTCCTCGACCCCGACGCCGCTCTACCATCTCTATCAGCAAGCCTGGGGATTTTCCTCCAGCATGCTGACGGTGGTCTTCGGAACCTATGCGCTGGCGCTCCTGGCCTCCCTTCTCGTGGTCGGCTCGCTGTCGGACCATGTCGGGCGCCGGCCGGTGATCTGCGCCTCCGTCCTGCTGCTGGCGGTCGCGATGGTGCTGTTTCTCCTCGCCGACAGCGTCGCCTGGCTGATCGCGGCCCGCGCGGTGCAGGGCGTGGCGATGGGGGCGGCGAGCGGGGCGATCGGCGCCGCGCTCATCGACGCCGACAGGACGGCAGGCCAGCTCATCAACAGCCTCGTGCCGCTTGCCGGCATGGCGGTCGGCGTGCTCTGCTCGAGCGCGCTCGTAAGTTTCGCGCCGGCGCCGATGCATCTCGGCTATGCGATCCTTCTCGTCACGCTGCTGCTCCAGGCCGGGCTCGTCTGGCTGCTGCCGGAGACGGCGACGCGCCGGCCGGGGGTGTTCGCCTCGCTGACGCCGCGCGTCCATGTGCCGGCGCAGGCACGCGGCGCGCTGGCGCTGATCACGCCCGGCAATGTCGCCGGCTGGGCGCTCGCCGGCTTCTACCTGTCGCTGATGCCGTCCCTCGTGACTGCGGCCACCGGAAACCGCTCCGTGATGGTCGCCGGCGCCGTGGTCGGCACGCTGACCGTCTGCGGCTCGATCGCGATCCTCGCGCGACGGACGAGAACCGCGGCGTCCAATCTCCGCCTCGGTCCGCCGCTGATGATCCTCGGCATGGCTGTCGTGCTGGCCGGCACCCATGCCGGCGTCGTGGCCCTGCTGTTCGCCGGCACGGCGATCGCCGGCCTCGGCCTCGGAACGAATTTCCTGGGCTCGGTCAACACGGTCATGCCGCTCGCCGCCCCGGACGAGCGCGCCGGGCTGCTGTCGGCCTTTTACGTGGAAAGCTATCTGGCCTTCGCCCTTCCGGCGATCGGCGCCGGCTTCCTCGCCCGCGTCATCGGCCTGGCGCCGACGGCGGACATCTATGCCGGGCTGGTCATCCTGCTGACGTTGGCCGGCATTGCGGCGATGCGCCTGTCGGGTCGCACAGGCGCCCGCGCCTGACCTTCGCCGTCTTGCAAAGGTCGGACGCGGCGGCGAGGACAAGCAGATGTTTCGGTCCGAGCAGTGCCTCGCCGCAGCGGCGGCACCGTTTTCAGTGACGCCACCCGGGTCCAGGTCGCGTCGGAACAGGGCCGGCCGGCAGGGCGAAGCCGGCCGGATCGCCTCAGGCGCCGGTCAGCCGTTCGACCGGTAGGCGCAGCGCGTTCGCCACCCGGCGCAACCGCGCCGGATCGATATCCGCGCCGATCTCGATCCGCGAGATTTCCGCGCCGGTGAGGCCGCAGGTGACGGCGAGGTCGTCGATGCTGTAGCCCATGTCCTGGCGCGAGCGACGCACGGTCTCGCCGATCTGGGACTGCGGCAAGGCCGCGGAGCCGGCGACGTCCTTGATTCCGATAGAAAGATTCATGAAACAGTTCCTTCCGGTTGTCCGCAACGCCGCGAAGGCGTCGCGTGAAGGTGGCCTCAAGCCATCGGGCCCGGCCGAACCAATCGGTTCGATCGAGTGCAGCGCAATATATGGTGAAATCGTGGCGATGCAAGTCACAAGATCGTTTCGCAGCGCTCCCTTGAGACGAAGGTCGGGGGCCGGGCGTCGTCCCGCTGCTGATTCCCACTTCCCGGATGGATTCTCCATTGCGGAAGATGCTGTATTCCTAAATTAAAATCATGCCTTACGCCGACGCCTCCCCGGGCGGCGACATCCTGCGGCAGGCGGAGATCAACCTTCGGAACAGCCTTTCGCATCCATTGGCGCCCCTGCCCGTCATCCGACGCAAGAACAGGCGTCATGCCGGTTCATGTTGCAATGCGGGAGTTGAAAGCTGCAGCCGGGCCGATATTCTCAAGGCGGAAGAATTGCGGGGCTCCCGTCGCCCGGTGACGGGTCCTCGCCATCCGTCATTGCGCAGAGGGGCACTCCATGACCGAAACCGTCCGCATCGCTTCCGGCGACCTCGTCGCGGAGATCGCCGACCTCGGCGCCGAACTGCAAAGCCTGACGACGGCCGAGGGCCGGGCGCTGCTCTGGAGCGGCGATCCGGCCTTCTGGACGGGACGGTCGCCGGTTCTCTTCCCGATCGTCGGCAAGGCGCCCGGCGACCGGATCGCCGTCGACGGCGTCGATTATCCGATGGCCCAGCACGGCTTCGCGCGGCGCTCGGCCTTCACATTGGCAGAGGCGGGCGCAAGCGCCTGCCGGCATGTGCTGGTTGCCTGCGAGGCGACACGCGCGGCCTATCCCTTCGACTTCCGGCTCGAAGTCGCGCACCGGCTCGACGGACCGATGCTGACGGTAACGGCCGAGGTGCGCAACGAGGATGCGCGGCCGATGCCTTTCGGCCTCGGCTTTCACCCGGCCTTCCTCTGGCCGCTGCCGGGCGCGGCCGGCCGGGCGCACACGATCGTGCTCGACAACGGCGCCGAGCCGCCGCTCGCCCGGCTGGCAGGAGGCCTCCTCGTCGCCGAGGAGCTGCTGTCGCCCTTCCGCAGCGGACGTCTCGTTCTCGATCATGCCCTGTTCGCAGACGATGCGATGATCTTCCCCGAAGGCGCCGGGACAGGTCTGCGCTACGCGCCGGAGGGCGGCGCCGGCCTGCGCTTTCACTTCGACAACCTGCCCAACCTCGCGCTCTGGACCAAGCCGGGGGCTCCCTATATCTGCATCGAACCCTGGCATGGAATGGCGGCGCGGGACGGGGAAAGCGGCGAGATCGCCGCGCGTCCTTTCTCGCAAACGCTCGAACCCGGCGCCTCGGCGCGCTTTTCCTTTTCCGTCGTCGTCGAATGACGGGGCAGGATCACAGCCAGTCGATGCGCTTCAGCAGCCAGAGCGTCGCGACCGAGGTCGCCACCACGAAGGCGACGATGACGAGGAAGGCCGACGTATCCCCGACACCGGGAATGCCGCCGACATTCATGCCGAACAGCCCGGCGACGACGCTCGGCGGCAGGAGCAGCGCGGCGAGCGCGCCGAGCCGGTTCGAACTGCGCGCGATGCGCTCGCCGATCACCGTCGACAGGTCGTCATGCAGGATGCTGGTCCGGTCGCGGATCGCGTCGAGATAGTCGATGAAGCGCATCAGCTTGTCGATGACCTCGCGCAGGCGCAGCGTGTCCCGCTCCTTCAGCCATCCGGCGTCGTCATGGGCGATCCGGTTCAGCGCATCGCGCTGCGGGGCGAGATAGCGGCGCAGCTGCACGGACCGCCGGCGCAGGAGTTTCAGCCGCTGGCGCACCTCGCCGGCCTCGCCCTGGAAGATCAGGTCGTCGAGTTCGTCCACCTCCTCGTCCATGGCATCGAGCACGGGCTCCAGGTCGCGCACCAGCTTATCGCTGATCAGGGCAAGGAGGTCGCCGGTCCGCCTCGGTCCCTTGCCCTTCTGGAGGGCGAGACGGATGTCGCGCAGCGCGGTGATATAGTGGCCGCTGTCGCGCAGCGACACGAGCCGGTGCGCGTCGACCCAGATGTGCAAGGGGATGAGATCGATCCCCGCGCCCTCCTCCCCGACCTCGTCGGGCCGGGTGGCGCAGACGCCGCGCAGGATGATCAGCAGCCCGTCGTCGATCGGCTCGACGCGCGGGCGCGAATCCTCGGCGAGCAGCGCCTCCGCGATCAGCGGATCGAAGCCGCCGCTCGTCGTCACCCAGTCGACGGTTGCCGGATGGTCCCGCTCGAAATGCAGCCAGAGCACGCCGTCGCCGGGCCTCCAGCCGCACATGTCGGAGACGCTCAGCGTGCGGCAGCCGCCATCGCCGCCGAGCAGGATCGCAAAGCGAAGGCCCGGCTCCTCCCCGTAGCGCATGTCCGGCGCGCCGTCGCCCATCGCCGTCCCCTCGCATCCGCGCCCTGCCATCCTTCGGCGCATGCCGTCAGGCATGTTCATGACATTAGTCTAAATCACGCCGGCAGCAAGACGGGGGCGAACCCGCGGCAAAAGCGGCGCGGACCGGGGCACGGCCTGGTCGCCGCGACGCCGGGGATCCCGCCCTCAGCGGCCGTTGACGAGGCTGAGGATCAACCGGTGGACCGCGCCGCCGTCGCTCATCTCCACCCGGTCGAAGTCGCGCGCCGCGGCGCGCTGCGCCTGCGACAGGGGACCGAGAATCGCCGGCAACGCCTCGCGGATCCGCTGACATCGGGGATCGTCCGGCACGGAGAACCCGACGGTCGCCGCCTCGATCCTCCTCACCATCTCCTTGATCTGCTCGCCATGCACCCGCTCATGCGCCTCGACGCCGTCGATGAAGGTTTTCCACAGCGCGGCGGTGGCGGGCAGCAGCGGACGGGCGGGACGCGGCAGCGTATAGGTGATCACGAGCCTCGGCTTCGCCGCGGCCAGCCTGCAGCCGCCGTCCGGCGTCGGCTCGTAGGAGCGCGTCCAGGTCAGCTTGAAGCCGGTATGGGCGATGACGCGCCCTTCTCCGAGCGTCGGCCCCCGTTTACCGATCGAGGCGTAGAGTTCGGGGCCGCTCGTGCCCGTGATCGTGTAGGTCGCGATCGTCTCGACCGCCTGCCACCCGGCCCGCGCCGGCCAAGCGGCAAGCGTGGCGGCGATGAGTGTCCCGATCAAAATCTTCACGCCGTCCTCCATCGCGATCGGCCTCTTTTCGCCTACCGGAAGGGCCAGGGCAAGGGCAACGGCTGTCACATGGCTGTCGCCGAAGCCTGCTCCTGTGCGGACGGACAACAGGACACCGACCGCCATGCACACCGACAACAGCCATATGAACCGCATCAAGGACGAAATCGCCGACAGTTTCGACGAGGAGCTCGAACTCCAGATGGAGGAAGAGCGCATCGACGATCTCGCGGCTGACGCGATCTCCGAACGGGCCGTGAAGACGATCGACCGGAAAATCTACTTCCGCGAGCTTTTCCGGTTGCAGCATGAGCTGGTGCGCCTGCAGGACTGGGTGGTGCACAAGAAGCTGAAGGTGGTGGTCCTGTTCGAGGGGCGCGATTCCGCCGGCAAGGGCGGCGCGATCAAGCGCGTGACCCAGCGCCTCAACCCCCGCGTCTGCCGCGTCGTCGCCCTTCCCGCCCCGACCGAGCGCGAGCGCAACCAGTGGTATTTCCAGCGCTATGTCTCGCATCTGCCGACGGCCGGCGAGATCGTGCTCTTCGACAGGAGCTGGTACAATCGCGCCGGCGTCGAGCGGGTGATGGGCTTCTGCACGCCGGAAGAACTCGAGGAGTTCTTCCGCACCGTGCCGGAATTCGAGCGCATGCTGATCGGCTCCGGCATCATCCTGGTGAAATACTGGTTCTCGATCACCGACGAGGAGCAGGAATTCCGCTTCCGCATGCGCATCGAGGACCCGCTGAAGCAGTGGAAACTCTCGCCGATGGATATGGAAAGCCGCGTCCACTGGGAGGACTACACGAAGGCGAAGGAGGAGATGCTCGCCCGCACCCATACGGAGGACGCGCGCTGGTGGGTGATCGACGCGGTCGACAAGAAGAAGGCACGGCTGAACTGCATCGCCCATCTCCTGCGCCAGATCCCCTATGAGGATGTGCCGAAACCGTCGATCGAACTGCCGGAACGCGTCCGCCACGCCGACTATCTGCGCCATCCCGTGCCGCCGGAACTCCATGTGCCGGACGTCTACTGACGTCGCGAACGACCGGTGCGGCGCTGGACGGACAAGGCGTCAGACGACGAAGACATCCGCATGCGTGAGGGATGGCCTGGTGTCGAGGGTGGCGAAACGGATGGCGGCCGCCTCGCCGCTGCCGTCGGCGTCGTAGAAGACCGCACCGCTTGCCCGGTCGTAGAGAATGCGATCGTTCGCATCGAGCGAACCGGTGCCGATATCCTTGAAGGCGGCCGCCGCGAGGTTGCCATGCGTCAGTGCCCCGAAAACGGATGCGCTCAGGCGGATCGTGTCGTCGGCAAGGGAAAAGTCAGCGATCCGGTCGACATTGGTGCCGCCGATCGGGGTTGAAAAGGAAAAGCTGTCCGCGCCCGCGCCCCCCGCCAGGCGGTCCGCGCCGGCACCGCCGTCGATGACGTTGGCGGCGCCGTTGCCGGTGATGGTGTTGGCTCCACTGTTGCCGGTCGCGTTGATCGCCGCAGACCCGGTCAGGACGAGGTTTTCGATCGCCTGGCCGGACAGCGAGAAGCTGACCGACGCGCGCACCGTATCGGTACCGCCGTCCTTCGCCTCGAAAACCCGGTCGCCGGCATGGTCGACGACATAGGTATCGTTGCCCGCGCCGCCCGTCATCCGGTCGGCATTCCCCCCGCCGTCGATGATGTTGGCGGCGCCGTTGCCGGTGATGGTGTTGGCTCCACTGTTGCCGGTCGCGTTGATCGCCGCAGACCCGGTTAGGACGAGGTTTTCGATCGCCTGGCCGGACAGCGAGAAGCTGACCGACGCGCGCACCGTATCGGTACCACCGTCCTTCACCTCGAACACCCGGTCGCCGGCATGGTCGACGACATAGGTATCGTTGCCCGCGCCGCCCGTCATCCGGTCGGCATTCCCCCCGCCGTCGATGATGTTGGCGGCGCCGTTGCCGGTGATGGTGTTGGCTCCACTGTTGCCGGTCGCGTTGATCGCCGCAGACCCGGTTAGGACGAGGTTTTCGATCGCCTGGCCGGACAGCGAGAAGCTGACCGACGCGCGCACCGTATCGGTACCACCGTCCTTCACCTCGAACACCCGGTCGCCGGCATGGTCGACGACATAGGTATCGTTGCCCGCGCCGCCCGTCATCCGGTCGGCATTCCCCCCGCCGTCGATGGTATTAGAAGCGCGGTTGCCGGTAACGGTGTTGGCTCCACTGTTGCCGGTCGCATTGATTGCCGCGGAGCCGGTCAGGACCAGGTTTTCGATCGCCTGGCCGGACAGCGAAAAGCTGACCGAAGCACGCACCGTATCCGTCCCGCCATTCTTTGCCTCGAACACCCGGTCGCCGGCATGGTCGACGATATAGGTGTCGTCGCCCGCCCCACCCGTCATCTGATCGGCATTCGCACCGCCATCGATGATGTTGGCGGCACCGTTCCCGGTGATCGTGTTGGCGAGGTCGTTGCCGGTGCCGTTAAGGGCACCTGTGCCCGTCAGGACGAGCCTCTCGATGTGCGGGGCCAGCGTGGTGCTGACCGACGCCTCCACCGTGTCCGTCCCCGCACCGGCAAGCTCTATCGTCCTGTCGCCCCGGTTGTTGACGACGTAGGTATCGTTTCCTGCACCGCCGCGCAGCGTATCGGCTCCGGCGCCCCCGTCGAGACGGTTGTTCCCTGAGCCTCCGGTCTGCGTCTTCGAACTGCCGCTGTCCGCCGTCACCGTGACACGCGCGCCGTCGGTGGCGATCACCCCCTCGATCACCCCGATGTTCACGAGGCTGTCGAGGTGAAGCACGCCGCTGCGCACGGCAAGGAATCCTTCATTGGTGAAGAGTGCGCGGATGGTCGCGTTGCCTGCAGCGCCCTCCTTCTCCCAAAGCCCCAGATTGAGGATCCTCGCGGCACCGTCAGCGCTGATGTCGCCGTCCGTGAGGGTGTAGGTGCGGCCGGACGCATTGACGATCTGGCCGCTGAGCCGGAATCCGCCGGTCTGGACTGTCGTCCCGTTGTTGATGAAGTCGATCGCGCCAGCCGCGGAACCGAGATCGATGCCGTTGATCGTCGCGGTCCCGGTGACGCGAAGGCCGCCATTGCCGATGCTGTTGAAGCCCGTGTCGAACCGCGCCGAACCCGCGAGCGTCAGGGTGCTTCCATCGAGGTTGACCGCCGCGAAGGTGCCGACCGAGAACGCGCCGCGATAGGTGTAGGTCTCGCTCAACGTCGCCGCGCCGTTGACCTCCAGCGCCGACGTGCCGATCGCCGCATAGACCTTCGTGGTGCCCGAAAGAATGAGTTTTCCTGCACCCGTCACCGTGCCGAAGACCGTGGCGTCGCCCGCAAGCCGCAATGTCGCCCCCCTGCCGACCGAAAGAACGCCGGTCGCCTCCTGGGTGAACGTGCTGTTGATCTCCGATAGTCCACCGGATGACGGCGCAACCGTGATCGTCCCGCGATTGATGACCACCGCGCCGTCGTTGGTGATCGACCCGCCGCTGATCGCATAGGTGTGGCCGCCCTCGTTGGTCAGCGTGCCCCTCAGCGATACCGAGCCCACCTGCTCGACGCTGCCGAGGTTGCGAACGGCAATCGCGCCGGAGGGCGAACCGAGCGCCACGCCGCCGATCGTCGCGTCGCCGGTGATCTTCAGCACGCCGGAACCGCCGATCGTGTTGAAACCGCTGACGAGATGGGCGACGCCGGAAAGCTCGAGCGTATGCCCGCCGAGCCGGGTGGTGCTGAACGTCCCGATCGTGAACGCGCCGGCATAGGCGAGATCGGAGGACAAGGTCGTCGTCCCGTTGAGGTTGAGCGCCGCAGTGGAGATCGCCGTGCCGACCGTGGCGGCCCCGGACAGGGTCAGCGTCCCCTGCCCGCCAATCGTTCCTGCAAGCGTCGACGCGCCTGCGAGCCGCAGCGTCGCCCCGGCAGCGATCGAAAGCGTGCCGACCGTATCGAAGGCGGTCTGGATGTCGTTGGCCGTGCCGGCAGCGGCGGTGACGATGCCGTTATTGGTGAAACGGCCGTCGACACCGGCAATCGTGCCGGCCTTCAGGGTGTAAGTCCGGCCCGCATCGTTCAGTATCGTGCCGTTGAGAAAGATCTGGCCATCCTGCGTGACGGCGCCGGAATTGCGCAGGGTCGCCGCCGTGCCCTGATAGCCAATGCCGATAGCGCTGACGACGGCCGAACCGGTGATGCGCAGGGCTCCCGTCCCGTCGATCGTTCCATAGTCGAGATCGGCCGCGCTGGACAGCGTCAAGGTGCGGCCGTTGAGATCGAGCGTGCCGGTATGCGCAAATGTGAAGGCACCGCCATAGGTGATGTTGCGGGCCAGCGTCGTCGTGCCGCCGCCATTGCCGCCAGCGATCGTCCATTGCGCGACCGAGATCGCGCTGGTGTTCAGGGTCACGTCATGGGCGAAGCCGAAGACAAGCCGGCCGGCGCCCGACACGGTCCCGTTCAGCTGGAAATCGCTGTCGATCAGCGTCATCTGCGCGCCGCTTGCGACGGCGATCACGCCATTGTTGGTAAAATCCGCATCGACCCTTGCGACGCCCGCAGCCGTCTGGCGAAAGAGGCCGTTGTTGAGAATGGTGGCGCCGCCGATATCGGCGAGATCGGCGGAGGCGTCGATCGAATAGATGCCGCCGGCGTCGATCTGAAGCGCGCCGCCGAGCCTGGCATAGTCGTCCTGGACCAGTACGCCCGCGACCTCAAGCCGCGCGCCGTCGTCGACTGTGCCGGCGAAGCGTCCGGTTCCGGTGACCTTCAGCGTCCCCGGCCCCTCGATCGTGCCCTGCAGCAGCGCCGTTCCGGAGAGCGTGATCGTGTTGGCCTGCAGCCGGAGGATGGGGGCGTTGCCGAACACCTGCAGCAGCTGGAAATCGCCGGAATAGGTCAGATCGGTGTGGAAACGGGTGATGGACACCGTGCCGCTGCCGATCTGATAGGTGAGCAGCCACTGCGCCACGTCCACCACCGCACCCGCCCTGATATCCGAGACGGCATTGACGAGCCTCAGCGTTCCGTCACCGCTAATGCGCCCGGAGACGTCGAGCGCGTTGGTGCTGAACGTGCCATCGTCGATGGTAAAACGCGTATCCGTCGCAAGCCGGAGCGTGCCGAAACCGCTGCCGCCGGTCAGCGTGGTCAGCGTGCCGCCGACAAGGTCGAGGGTGGCATTGGCCGCAGCGGTGAGGGAGCGAATGGCGCCCTCGCCGTCGTAGGTGACGGTAAAGGGTGTCCCTGCCAGGGACTGGTCCGGGATCCGGACGTCCTCGTCCGGTCCGGGAACGTAGTGAAGAAGCGGAGGCGGCGCGTCCGGATTGGGTTCGTCCCAGTTCGCTCCGTTGAACCACAGACCGTTTCCGGTGTTCCATGTCGCGGGGGTCGGCATCGTCTTTCCTCGGACAGCATCGCCGACTTGTAAAATACGCCTTTCAACCCGTCTGGCAAAGGAAATCGAGCATGACGCCCGGAGGGTGCTCCGCAGAAGCGCGCGACGACGACGATCCTTTGACGATGGGCAATGAAAAAGGGGCGGGCACCGGTTGCCCGGTCCCCGCCCCTTGCATGGGCATCTCGCGGTGTCGCGATGTCACTCGGCCGGCTGCAGCGCGCCGATGGGTGCGGCCGAGGCGGCCGGCGCTCCGCCGAGCGCGGCGGCGAGCTTTTCCGTGTCGAGCTCCTTCTCCCAGCGCGCGACGACGAGGGTTGCCACCGCATTGCCGACGAGATTGGTGAGCGCGCGGCATTCCGACATGAAACGATCGATGCCGAGGATCAGCGCCATGCCGGCGACCGGCATGGAGGGAACGACGGAGAGGGTCGCGGCAAGCGTGATGAAGCCGGCGCCGGTGATGCCCGCGGCCCCCTTCGAACTCAGCATCGCGACGAGCAGCAGCAGGATCTGGTCGGAGTAGGAAAGATCGATGCCGGTCGCCTGCGCGATGAAGAGCGCGGCGAGCGTCATGTAGATGTTGGTGCCGTCGAGATTGAACGAATAGCCGGTCGGGATCACGAGACCGACGACGGAGCGGGTAGCGCCGGCATTCTCCATCTTGCGCATCAGCCCAGGCAGCGCTGCTTCCGAGGACGAGGTTCCGAGAACGAGAAGCAGTTCCTCCTTGATGTAGCGCAGCAGCGCCAGGATGGAGAAGCCGTTGTAGCGCGCCACCGCGCCGAGGACGACGAAGACGAAGAGCAGAGAGGTGACGTAGAAGGTGCCGATCAGGAGCGCGAGATTGGCGATCGAGCCGACGCCGTACTTGCCGATGGTGAAGGCCATCGCGCCGAAGGCGCCGATCGGGGCGGCCTTCATCAGGATCGCCACCAGCTTGAACACCGGCGCCGTCAGGGCGTTGAGGAAATCGACCACCGGCTGGCCCTTGTCGCCGATCATCGCCAGCGCGACGCCGAAGAGGACCGAGAAGAACAGGACCTGCAGGATGTCGCCGTCGGCGAAGGCGCCGACGATGGTCGTCGGGATGATGTTCGAGAGGAAGCCGGTGATCGTCTGCTCGTGCGCCTTCTCGGCATAGGTCGCGATCGCTGCCGGGTCGAGCGAGGCGGGATCGATGTTCATTCCGGCCCCGGGACGGACGAGATTGGCGACGATCAGGCCGATGACCAGCGCGAGCGTCGAGAAGGTCAGGAAGTAGATCATCGCCTTGCCGGCGACGCGGCCGACCTTCTGCAGGTCGCTCATGCCGGCGATGCCGGTCGCGACCGTCAGGAAGATGACCGGCGCGATGATCATCTTGACGAGCTTGATGAAGGCGTCGCCGAGCGGCTTCAGGCTGGTGCCGAGCTCCGGATAGAAATGGCCGAGCAGGATGCCGGCGGCGATCGCCGCCAACACCTGCACGTAGAGATGCCTGTAAAAGGGCAGCTTCGCCTTCGGCGCTGCCTCGTGTTCGAAGGGTATGGCAATCATCCTGTCCTCCTGTCGCCCGCCCGAACCCGCGTCCGGCCTCCCGGGCCCTGTGCCTCATCCAACGGCTGCACCGTCGTGACACAGGCATCGCAAGCGGCGTGCCAAACGAGAAATAGAAAATAAACAATTGATTATTCGACGTATTTTTTTAAATCCGCGAATATGACTGCAAGATCCGTGCGGACATCCACACAGCTTCCTTTGCATCCCGTGCGAAAACATGCACAGTTTCCCCATGCTCTTTCCACCGCGCCCCGCCCTCACGACGGAAAGCGCCGGCGCGCGCTTTGCCGGTGCGCTCTGGCCGACCTTCGCGCTCGCCAGCGCCGCGATCCTTGCCGTCGGCCTCTGGGCGAGCGGCGAGGTCGGGCGGCAGCGGGCGGTCGGGGCGCTGGCCGAAGCGACGCGTACGGATGCGCGGCTGAGCGTCGCCCTGACGCGCACCATCCTCGAAAAATACCGCGCCCTTCCTTTCGTGCTCTCCAGCGACGGAATGATCGCCGCCGACCTTTCGGCCGGCGACGCGCCCGCGCTCGACCGCCTCAATCGCAAGCTCGAGACGCTGGCGGCGGGAACCCGCGCGGCGGTCATCTATCTCGTCGCCATGGACGGCATCGCCGTGTCGGCCAGCAATTGGCGCGACGAGGCCAGCTTCGTCGGCAATGATTACGGCTTTCGTCCCTATTTCCGCGGGGCGCTCGACGACGGCACGGCAGAGCATTTCGCCCTCGGCACCGTCAGCCGCAGGCCGGGCCTCTACCTGTCGCAGCGCATCGACGGGCCTGACGGACCGCTCGGCGTCGTCGTGGTCAAGGTCGAGTTCGACGACCTGGAGGCGGAATGGGCGTCCGGCGGCAAGCCGACCTATGTCGTCGACGGCCGCGGCATCGTGCTCGTCACCAGCATCCCGTCCTGGCGTTTCATGACGCTCGGCGACATCCCGCCGGCCCGGCGCGCCGGCATTCGCGAAAGCCTGCAATTCGGCGAGGCACCGCTGACGCCGCTGCCACGCCGCGTCACGGACACCGAGGGGGCCGACGCCGAGATCGCCGACATCGTCATGCCCGGCGAGGCCGGCGGGGCCGCGACGCTCGACGTGGCGACGCCGGTGCCCACCACCGGCTGGACCCTTCATCGGCTGGTGCCGCTGTCGCCCGAGATCGACGCCGGCGTGCGCGAAGCCCGCCTGGTCACGCTGCTGGCGCTTCTCGTCGCCATCGCCCTCGCGGCCATCCTCCTCTATCGGCGCCAAGCGCTCCGGCGCGGCATCGCGCGCGAACGGCACGCCCGCCTCGAGCTCGAGCGGCGCGTGGCCGAGCGCACGCAGGCGCTGAGCCAGGCGCATGACCGGCTGGCGGCCGAGATCGGCAGCCATCGCGCCACCGAAGGCGCATTGCAGAGCGTCCAGCAGCAACTGGTTCAGGCCAACCGGCTGGCGATCCTCGGCCAGGTGGCCGCCGGCGTGGCGCACGAGATCAACCAGCCCGTCGCCACCATCCGCGCCTATGCCGACAATGCCCGCACCTTCCTCGATCGCGGCCGCACCGGGCCGGCGGCGGAAAACCTCGAGCGCATCGCGGAGCTGACCGAACGGATCGGCGGCATCACCGAGGCGCTGAAGGGGCTCGCCCGCAAGGGCCGCGCGGCGGCGGAGCCAACGGATATCCGCGCCGTCGTCGAGGGCGCGGTGATGCTGCTGCGCAGCCGCTTTTCCGGTCGCATGGACCTCATCGTCCTCACCCTGCCCGCGGCCGCCCTCGTCGTCAGCGGCCATCGCCTCCGGCTCGAACAGGTGCTGATCAATCTGTTACAGAATGCGCTGGAGGCCGTCGCCGACAGGGGCGATGCCGGCCGCGTAGAGATTTCCGCAAGCGACGAGGGCGATGCCGTCGCACTCCGCGTGCGCGACAACGGGCCGGGCTTCCCGCCCGGCATCCGCGAGAACCTGTTTTCGCCGTTCAACACCTCGAAGGATGCCGGGCTCGGACTGGGCCTCGTTATATCGAAGGACATCGTCGCCGACTACGGCGGACGGATCGAGGTGGAAACCGGCGACGACGGCACCTGTTTCACCGTCTCCCTGCGAAAGGCATGACATGTCCACGCCGCCTCCCGTCGCCGCTCCCGTCGTCCTTGTCGATGACGATCCGGATTTGAGACGCGCCTGCGCCCAGACGCTCGAACTCGCCGGTTTCGACGTCATCGCCTTCGACAGGGCGAAGGCGGCGCTCGCCGCCGTCGATGCCGGCTTTGCCGGGCCGGTCGTCACCGACATTCGCATGCCCGACATGGACGGACTGGCGCTCTTTGCCCTTTTGAAGAAGCGCGACGCCGACCTGCCGGTGATCCTCGTCACCGGCCATGGCGATATCCCGATGGCGGTCGCGGCGCTTCAGGACGGCGCCTACGACTTCATCGCCAAGCCGTTTCCGGCCGACCGGCTGGTGCAGAGCGTGCGCCGCGCGGCGGAAAAGCGGCGGCTGATTTTGGAGAACCGTGCCCTGCGCCGGGCGGCGGAGGCGGCGCGCGACGACCTGCCGCTGATCGGCGCGACGCCGGCGATGGAGAACCTGCGCAACATTCTCCGCCACATCGCCGACACCGATGTCGATGTGCTGGTCGCCGGCGAGACGGGCAGCGGCAAGGAGGTGGTCGCCCGCATCCTGCACGACTGGAGCCACCGGAAGGCCGGCCATTTCGTCGCGCTCAACTGCGGCGCCCTGCCCGAGAGCGTGATCGAGAGCGAGCTCTTCGGCCACGAGCCCGGCGCCTTCACCGGCGCGCAGAAGAAGCGCACGGGCCGCATCGAGCATGCAAGCGGCGGAACACTGTTCCTGGACGAGATCGAGAGCATGCCGGTCGCCACGCAGGTGAAGATGCTGCGCGTGCTGGAAATGCGCGAAATCAACCCGCTCGGCACGAATGCGGTGCGGCCCGTCGATCTTCGCGTGGTCGCGGCGGCGAAGATCGACCTCGGCGATCCCGCCGCGCGCGGCGATTTCCGCGAGGATCTCTATTATCGCCTCAATGTCGTCACGCTGTCGATCCCGCCGCTGCGCGAGCGGCGCGACGACATCCCGCTGCTCTTCTCGCACTTCGCCACCCGCGCCGCAGGGCGTTTCCGCAAGGAGATCCCGACGCTGACCGACGGCCTGCGCCACCACCTGATGACGCATGACTGGCCGGGAAACGTGCGCGAACTGTCGCATTTCGCGGAACGGGTCGTCCTCGGTCTGGAAAAAGCAAGGCAGCCCCCCACCCCCTCGGCCGGCGGCGGCAGCCTTCCCGAACGGCTGGAGCGGCTCGAGGCGGACATCATCCGCGACACGCTTGCCGAAAACGACGGCGACGTCCGCCGCACGCTCGACGCGCTCGGCATTCCGCGCAAGACCTTCTACGACAAGCTGCAACGCCACGGAATCGACCGGGGAAGCTTCGTGCGACGGTGAAGACGCGTTACTTCTGTTGATGCCGCGAAGAGCTTTTGCCGGCTCGCAAGGCGGGCGGCAGGCCGAGATAAGCAGCGCCAAGACCCTGAAATAGTTTTCGTCCACGCCCGCGCGAAGCGGGCGACTACTGACGGGACGGAGGCGACGTAAGCGTCCGATCAGACCATTTTTGACGGAGTTTGCAGGTTCCACGGCAAGAGTTCATCGATCCGGTTTATCGGATGATCGGGGATGCGGGTGAGCACATCCCGCATGTAGGCTTCCGGATCGAGGCCGTTGAGCTTTGCAGTCTCGATCAGCGACAGTATCGCGGCAGCGCGTTCACCGCCTTTGTCCGGTCCCGCGAAGAGCCAGTTCTTTCGGCCGAGCGCAATCGGCCGGAGCGCCCTTTCCGCAGCATTGTTGTCGATCTCGATGGTAGCGTCTTCAAGGAAACGGCAAAGCGATGTCCAGCGGGAGAACGCATATCGGATTGCTTCAGCGGTCCTGGACTTTTGCGGCAGGCGCTTAAGATTGTCGTCCAACCATAACCGCGGGGCTTTGACCCTGGGAGCGCTGCTCTGTTGCCTCGCAGCTTTCCGCACATCTGGCGGCTCCCCTCGAACGGCTTTCTCGATATCGTAGAGTTCACCGATCCGCCGCAGTGCCTCCTCGGCAATCGACGCTTTGCCCGACGTCGTCAGGTCGAAGAACGTGCGTCTTGCATGCGCCCAGCAGGCTGCTTCCAGAATGACCAGCAGGCCGCCTGGCTTGTTTGCTTCGTAGAGGTCACGCAAGCCCGCATAGCGGTCGGCATGCAGCATGCCGGAGAAGGTGACCGAGGGTGCATCATGGGCATCGAGCCGTCTGTCGGGACTGTTGGCGACCTCTATGACAACGCCCTCGCTGAAACGACAACGGTCTTTACAAGGCCGAGGTCATCCATCGGCGAGGACCGTGGCGAAACTTCGAAGCCGTGGAGTTCGCCACTTTGCAATGGGTCGATGGGTTCAACAACAGGCGTCTTATGGAGCCGATCGGCAACATACCGCCAGCCGAGGCCGAAGAACGATACTATGCCATGCTGGACGCACAAGCCTTGGCCGCATAACTTAAACGAAATGGCCTCCGGCAAACTCGGCGCGGTTCACTAGGCTCAGGACTCATTGAATCCACCAAATGACGATTGCCGCGATGGTGATTGCGGCCATGAAGACGTGGGCATGG